>JBCDIS010000007.1:0-80710 GCA_038748685.1 Acidobacteriota bacterium
CGTTCATGGAGGTCGATCCGCAGTGCTCCAAGAAGAAGTCGAACATCTCGGACTGCTGGGTCAACCGCAACGATTCCGAAAACCCAAAATGCAGCGGAGGCACGATCTGCTCCGGCGGCGGCAGCGGCGGGCCCGGCGGCGGCGGTGGCGGCGGCCCATTCAACGACGGCTGCACCTACGGCCCGACGTCCTTCTGCCCGATGTCCTGCTCCTCCTGCAACTGGGACCCCTTCTTTTGATGGCGTCCTAAGACCGTGGCCGGCCGGTGCGGATCGGCCGGCCCCTTTACGCCCCTCCCCGATCACCTCCACCGACCCGCGAGATCCGACCATGCGCCAAAGCACCGTTCTACTGCTCCTGACAATCCTCTCCCTAGTTCTCGGCCCTACGGCCTACGCTGCCGAAGGCCAAGCCGAGATCGCCCTCGACGTCGTCGGACCCGCGGGGGAGGCGCTCTCCGGCTACCGATACGTCGCCGCCGTTCCCGAGGACCGCCCCTGGAACCTGCCCTCCCACGAAGCCCTCCTCGAACCCGGCGAGCCGGCTCCCACCTGGCGCCTGCCGACGGGTCGGTACGGGTTCGTTTGCGCCGCCGAGGGCCACGCCCTGCGCTACCTACCCCCTCGCGACCTCGGAAACGGCGCTCCGGCTTGGATCCCCTGTGCCGTCGACGGGACGGTGGCCTCACACGGCCACGTGGTGGACAGGGAATCCGGCGCCCCCATCCGCGGCGCCTCTACCAGCTTGGCGGGTCAGTTCGCCGAAGGGTCCCCAGGTCCCCTTAGCCCCCTCGGGGAGTCCCTCGCCCGTCACCTCCTCGCCGCCGACGCCGACGACCACGGACACTTCCAACTCTACGGCCCGGCGGGCTACAAGTACCCGGTCTGGGTGGAGGCGCCGGGCCACGCCCCGGCCCTCGTCGCCGACTTCGCCTTCGCTGGCGGCAACGGACCGGCGACCGTCGCCCTCGCACCCGGCGGCCAGCTCGTCGTGGACGTGGAACTCCCCGATGGCTTCCCCGCGGACCGCTACCGACTGTCCCTACGCCCCCTCGACGTCGACTGGCCGATGGCAAGCCGCGGGAACCAGACGGCGATGCGCAGCTACATGGCCCGCCAGCTGTGGCGGCGGCCCCTCCCCACCACGGGAGCGGGCACCGTACGCTGGAGCTCTCTCCCCACAGGGCGTTTCGAGGTCTGGCTCAAGGGAGCGGACCAGGGCGGCCACCGGGACCTGCCGTTGATCCTCGGCGAAGTTGTGGTCCGCGCCGGCGCCACCGCACAGCTGCGGGCCAAACTCGCCGACTGGACCCCGCCCGCGGAAACCTCCGCCGTCGCCGAGCCCCTGCGGGCCATGGTGCGCGGCGGTTCCGTTCCGCAGGGGCAGGACCTCGAAGCCGTCCGCTGGCGCCGCGGAGCCAGCCTCGACGTCCACGCCGCCTCCGCCACAGTCGCCGGCGGCGCCCTCCTCACCCTGGGGTCCGACTGCCGCCCCGGGGACGTCCACGTGGTCACCGCCGGGGGGCGAATCGGCAGCGCCGCCGTCGTCGACGGACCCGGGGCCTGCGGGGCGTCCTCCGTGGACCTGGAGCTCGTCCCCTTCGCCGGGGTCCACGGCACCCTCGACGCCCCCCGCGGAGTCGCCCGACCCACCTCAGGGGCTCTGCTGGCGAGAGATTGCGGCGCCGGGGACGACGGCGCCGGGCGGCAGCAGGGGTCGTTCCCCTTCCTCGTCGGGGACGACGGTAGCTTCCGGGCCCGGGTCCCCGCCACCTGCCGGCAGCTGACCCTTCAAACTGCGGGCTTCTCGCCCATCCCGTGGCGCAATCTCAATCTCCAGGCGGGGGGCGACACCCACCTCGGCCGCCATCGCCTGGAGCACGGCGCGGCTCTGCTGGTGCGGGTGCTGGACGGAGCCGGCGGCTCCCCGATGGCCGGCGCCACCGTGGACCTGGTGCCCCAGGACGGGGTGGAGGAGGCCCTGGACCGCAGCCTGCGGGGGGAGGCCGCCGCCGCCCAGCATCGCGACATCACCGACCCCCGGGGCTGGACCCGCCTCGCCGGGCTGGAGCCGGGGAGCTACGTGCTGCAAGTCGGGGCCCCCGGCGAGCCGCTCCCGGTGTTCACCCAGCCCTTCGCCCTCGAAGCCGGCATCGAGACCCACCTCGACGACGTCGTCCTCGCCGCCCCCGCCACCCTGACCCTGGCGGTGGAGGACCCCACCGGCGCCCTGGGCCCGGGGGACTCCGTCCGCCTCGACGCCTTCTCCGACATCGCATCCTGCGGTCTCAGGCGCCTCCTCTCCCTCGAAGGCAAGGGCGGAGACACTTTCGACTTGCCGCCCCTGCCATCGGGGAGCTGGCAGTTCGCGGTCTCCATCGACGAGGGCCAGGGCAAGTTCAACACCCTCGGCGATCTCGATCTCCAGTTGGAGTCGGGGGCGCTGATGCGGGAAACCGTGGTTCTGACCCGGAGCTACTTCCGCGGGGTCGTCACCCTCGCCGGGGAGCCGGTGGAGGCGGATCTCGAATTCCACGCCCATGACCCCCAGGCGGCGGGCTACCGCCCCGGCGTGCGCACCGATTCGAGTGGCCGCTTCGAGATCCCCCTCGCCGCGGCGGGGACCTACGAGGTGCGGATCCAGGACGACGCCAGCGGCTACGTGACCTCCGTTCCGTCCGTCGAGCTCGTGGACCCCGCCGAGGAGGTCGAGATCGAGCTCACGGAGGGGCGGGTGGACGGCCGGGTGGAAGACGCCTCCGGCCGGCCCATCGGGGGTGCCATCGTCGTCGCGACCCGCGAGGACTACCGCGGAGACGACCAGAGCCCCACCCTGGTGCGCACGGGCTCCCGCGCCGAGGGGGACGGCGCCTACCACCTTCTGGCCCTGACCCCCGGCCGCTGGACCGTCAAGGCTTGGGACAAGGCGACGGACCGGCGCAGCGAACCGCGGCTGGTGGAGCTGACGGAGGGGGAGCGGATCCTCGACCTGCGGCTGGTGGTGGACGCGGGGGAGATCGTCGCCGGTACGGTGCGGTCCTCGGGCCTGCCGCTGCCGAACGCCCAGGGGGTGGTCACCCCCCTGGCCTACGCCGACGGCGTCGCCCGCAGTCACCCCCAGTTCCGCACCGACGGCGACGGCTCCTTCCGGGTCGAGCTGCCCCCCGGCGGCGGGGGTGCGGTGAACGTCGTGGTCCAGTCCGCCGGCTCGCCGGTCACCGCCTTCCGCGCCGCCTCCGGGGACGACCTGTCCTTCGACCTGCCGCGCTACGGCGCCAGCGTCTCCTTCCACCTCGGCCCCGACTCGACCCGCGGTGACCTGGGGCGACTCTTGCTGATGAACCGGCGGGGGGCCACCCTTCCCCTCCAGGCGATTCGCGACCTGCTCTTCCAAGACGGGATCGCCGTCGTCCCCAACCTCGCCCCTGGCCACTGGCGCCTGCACCGGATCTCCTCGACGCCGGAACTCCATCGCCTGATGCGGTCCGGCTCCGCGTGGCGGGGCCCCACCCTCGCGGAGGTCCAGCTGGCGGCGGGGGATGTCGTCGACCTCGACGTCCAGCCGCGGCCGGTGACCGCCGAGGGGCTTCACTGAGGCGCCAGGACACCCAGCCGACTCCCCCGGCCCCGGCGAGGTCGGGGGAGTCGGCCGTCGGCTACAATGCGCCGGTGACCACCCTGACGACCGTCGGCCAGGCCCTTCGCCGACTCCGCGAGGACGCCGGCCTCACCCAGCTGGACGCGGCCCGCAGGGCGGGCATCGCGAAGAACTCCCTGTCGGCCTGGGAGCGGGGGCGGACGGCGCCGCAGCTGGAGAAGCTGTTGGCGTACCTGGAGATCCTCGCCGTCGACCTGCGGGACCTCGGCGACGCGGTGGCGGAGGAGATGGGGCACCCGCGGACCGCGCCATCGACCCCCGCCGAGCCGGCTCCGTCCGCCGCCGAGCCGCCGGCCCGCCCGCGCTGGAGCCCGGAGCTGTCCCTGCTCCAGGACCAGATCACCGACCTGCGGCGGGAGGTGGGGGAGCTGCGGCGGAGCCTAGGGGGCGGACGCCCCGGCCGCGGTCCGTAGGGCGAGGCCCTCCCCAACGGACCTGTCCGCCTGCGGAACGTCGCCGTCCCGGGACCGGACGCGGCGGGGGCCGAGAACGCCGGGGACCGCCGTACAGGGCCGCCGGCCCGGCGGATCCACCGGTAAAGGAGCCCCGGCACGGTCCTTGCTCTAAGCTCCGGCAGACACTGTTCCGTGTCCGCGCATCGGAGGAGCACCCCCATGGAATCGATCGTCCAAGACTTCGGCCTCGCCCTGCGGCGGCTGCGCAAGAGCCCGGGCTTCACCCTCACCGCCCTGGTTATCCTCGGCCTGGGGATCGGCGCCGTGACCACCATGTTCGCTGTGGTCGAGGCGGTCCTGCTGGAGCCCCTGCCCTACCCCGAGCCGGACCGCCTGCATCGGGTGTTCTCGGCGGAGCCGGCCACCGGCGACGAGGAGTTCTTATCTTGGCCCGACTACCTGGACCTCCGGGCCGAATCCCCCCCCTTCGAGGCGCTGGGGGCCATCCGCTTCACCAGCCACGAGGTCATCGGCGCCGACGAGCCGGTGCAGGTCCGGGGGGCCCGGGTGAGCCAGGAGTTCTTCGAGCTCTTCGCCCCGACCCCGCACCTCGGCCGTCTGTTCGACGACGCCGAGAACAGCCGCGGCTCCGCCGCCGGGGCGGGAGCCCAGGTGGTGATCCTCAAGCATCGGTTCTGGTTGGAGCACTTCGGCGGCCGGGACGACGTCCTGGAGCAGACCCTGCGGCTCAACGGTAAGCCCTACACAGTGGTCGGCATCTTGCCCCCCGAGGCCAACTTCCCCACCTGGGCGGAAGTCGTGATGCCCCTCGGGGACGTCTCCGACTGGTCCCGGGACTATCGTCAGGTCCGCGTCTTCGGCCGCCTGGCGGAGGACGTGACCCCGGCCTCCGCCGGCGCCATGTTGGACACCCTCGGCCGACGCATCGCCGCCGACCACCCCGACAGCCACCGGGACACCACCCTGGCGTCCCGTTCCCTGCTGGACGACACCGTCGGCGACCAGCGGCAGAGCCTGATGGTGCTGCTGGGGGCCGTCGGCGGGCTGTTGGCGATCGTCTGCCTGAACATCGCCACCCTTCAGATGGTCCGGGGCCTCGGACGGCGCCGGGAGCTGGCGGTGCGGGCCGCCCTCGGAGCCGGCCGCGGCCGGGTCCTCCAACAGCTGCTGGCGGAGAGCCTCACCCTCGCCGTGGCCGGCGGCGCCCTCGGTATCCTGCTGGCCCACTGGACCCTCGATCTGGTGGTGCGCCTCGTCCCCTGGACCGTGCCCCGCCTCACCTCCGCCGGCGTCGACGGGCCGGTGCTGGCCTTCGCCATCGTTGCCAGCCTCGCCACCGGCGTGCTCTTCGGCCTCCTGCCCGCCTTCCGCGCCACCCGTTTCGACGTGCAGGCCAGCCTCAAGGACGGCCGCGGCGCCTCCGGCACCGGTTGGGGGCGACGGCCGGGGGTCCAGAGCGGCTTGGTGGTGGTCCAGGTGGCCCTCTCCCTGGTGCTCCTCACCTGCGCCGGCCTGCTGGTGGAGAGCTTCCGGCGGCTCTCCGCCGTCGACACCGGATTCGACGAGGAGGGCCTGGTCACCGCCGGCCTGGTGCTCCCCCCCAACACCTACCCGGAGGAACAGCAGCTGGTGGACTTCGTGCGCCAGGTGACGGCGGACCTCGAAAGGCTCCCCCAGGTGTCCCGGGCGTCCGCCGCCAACCACATGCCCCTCTCGTTCCACCCCGACGCCCTCCCCTCCGTCGCCATCGACGGCGCCGCCGGGGTCGACGAGGTGGACGCCCAGGAGTTGGTGGTGGCCGAGGGGTACTTCGAAACCCTCGGGGCCGTGCGGGTCGCCGGCCGGGCCTTCGAAGAGGCGGACGGCCTCGACTCCCTGCCGGTGGCGGTGGTCAACCGCACCTTCGCCGAACGGGCCTGGCCCGGGCTCGATCCCATCGGCCGGCGGGTCCAGCCGAACCCCGACAAGGAATGGCTCACCGTCGTCGGCGTGGTGGCGGATCTGCGGCAGGGGGACCTCTCCAGGCCCATGTATCCGATCGTCTACCGTCCCTACGCCCAGATGCCCTGGAACTACCTCAACCTGGTGGCCAGATTCGACCCGCCGGGGCCCCAGGACCGGGCCACGCTGCAGCGGGCCGTCTGGGGGGTGGACCCGAACCGCCCCATGTTCGCCGTCTCCGATTTGGAGCGCCGCCGCGGCTTCCACCTGGAGGTGCCCCGCTTCGGCGCCATCGCCCTCGCCCTGTTCTCCGGTTTCGCCTTGCTGCTCTCCGCCATCGGCCTCTACAGCCTCCTGGCCTACGCCGTCAGCCAGCGGGTCCGCGAAATCGGCATTCGGCTGGCCCTCGGCGCCCAGCGCCGGGAGGTACGCCGCATGGTGGTGGCCCAGGGGATGGGCCTCGCCCTCGCCGGGGCGGTGCTCGGGTGCCTCGGCGCCCTGGCGGCGACCCGCTGGCTCGAAGGGATGCTCTACGGCATCGAACCCTTCGACCCCGCGATCTTCGCGATCACCGGCTTCGTGCTGCTGGCCGGCGCTTGGGCTGCGGTACGACTACCGGCCCAGCGGGCCAGCCGGGTCGAGCCCATGGCGGCCCTCCGAGACGATTGATGGGGAGACGACTGACGGGGGACGACTGACGGGGGGCGATCGATGGGGGACGGCCGGCCGGCCGCCCCTCAGAGGGCGCGCCTCGGCGGCAGGACCACGTTGGCCACCAGCAGGCCGGTGACCAGGGAAACGGCGACGAGGACCACGGTGAACGCGGTTTGCAAACCCGAAAGGGTGTCGTGGGCCACCAGGGCGGTGACGCTACGGAAACCGAGGCTGCCGGGAACCAGCAGCATGAGGCCCGGGATGTGCGCGATGGCCGCCGGCCGATCCCGCAGGCGGGCGAAGAGGTTCCCCGCCACCCCCACCAGAATCGCCCCCGCCAGGGCCCCCAGCTCCGGCCCGAGGACCGCCGCCCCCGCCCGGCTGCCCCAAAGGGCGACGGCGGCGGCGGCCAGCAGCCAGCCGTAGTCCCGGGGGCGGGCCTGGAACAGCACGACGAGCGCCGCCGCCGCCAGCAGCAGCGCCGGAACCTCGGTCCACATCGGCTGCGGCGCCGGGGTCCAGGGCTCCGGGCTGCCGAAAAGCAGAGCGCCGGCTCGGCTGCCGACGGCGAAGCCGAAGCCCATGGTCAGGAACACCAGCAGGGCCCCCGCCAGGCGCGCCGCCCCGGACACCAGGTGTCGGGTCGCCAGCTCGGTCATCGCCACGGTCAGGGTCAGCCCCGGCACCAGCACGATCAGCGACGTCACCGTGACGATCCAATAGGCCAGGGGGCCCAAGTAGGCCGCGGCAGCAGCAGCAGCCGTCGCCGCCACCATCGCCGCCACCGACTCGAAGAGCCGCCCGAGGTTGGGGAAGCGTCCGCTCAGCCACGCGAGCAGGCCGATGACGAGCCCGATGAGGGACGACGCCACCCACTCCCGCCAGGCGCCGCCGAAGAGGCGGGCCGTGGACCCCGAGGCGACGGCGAACGCCAGGACCGTCGCCGCCGGACCGAAGCGGGGCGGCGCCTCCTCGATCTCCTCCACCCGACGGGCCGCCTCCTCCGGCTCGATCTCCCCTCGGATCACGCGGCCGAAGACCGCGTCCACTCGGGAAAGCTTCTCGAGGCTGAGCTCCCCCGGGTCGACCCGCATGAGGACCGTCCGCGACGGTCCCCGGGCCCGCTCCGAGGCCCGGAACGAGGCGAAGATCGCGGTCGGGGTCGAGAAGAAATCGCCGTGGAGGCCGAGGCGCGACGACACCTGGCCCATCGCCTCTTCGAGACGATGGGCCGGACTGCCGTAGCGGTGGAGCGCCTTGCCGAGGGTCTCCACCAGCGCCTCCGACGCCCCGCGGGGGCCGGGCGCGTCGACGGGGATCAAGGGCAGGTGGAGAAGACGTCGATGTCGGTGATCGCCGGGGCGGCGGTGCCCAGGGGGTTGAAGAACTCCCGCACGCTGCCGTTGTCGGTGTCGGTCACCGTCAGGGTGTATTCGACGTTGGTGGTGGCGGCGGCGAACACCCAGTAGCGCTCGTTGACGCCGCAGCCGTCCAACACCTTCACCAACATTTCCCAGTTGTCCGCCTCGAAGAACCAGAACAGGCCCGAGTCGTCGCTACCGAGGGGAACCACCTGGCCAGAATCGCGGACGCCGGAGAAGTCGCGGAAGTCGACCTCCACCTTGAAGCGGCCGTTGTTGAGGCACATGTTGGTGGGGGTGGCGGTGCAGTCGACCCGCGGCACCAGACCGCCGTCCGCCGTCGTCCCCGACGGGGAGGACGACAGGAGCTCCGGCGTGAACCGCAGACGGCTTTGGGTCGCCGTCGCGGCGCCCCCGGGCTCCGGTACCTCGCCGACGGAGGTGCCGCCGGGGCAGGTGGCGAAGGCGTCGGTGTCGGTGATCGCCGGGGCGGCGGTGCCCAAGGGGTTGAAGTATTGGGACACGGCGCCGGTATCGGTGTCGGTCACCACCAGGGTGTACTCGACGTTGGTGGTGGCGGCGGCGAACACCCAGAAGCGGTTGTTGACGCCGCAGCCGTCCAGCACCTTCACCAGCATTTCCCAGTTGTCCGCCTCGAAGAACCAGAACAGGCCCGAGTCGTCGCTGCCGCCGGGTACGACGTTGGCCGCATCGACCGCACCGGTGAAGTCCCGCCACTGGATCTCCACCTTGAACCGACCGTTCTGGAGACAGAGGGTGTCGCCGTCGGCCTCGCAGTCGGAGGGCTCACCGGCGAAGGTGGTGGCGGCCGCCAGGTTGGAGTAGGTGGAGGTTCCCGCGCCGCCGATGGAGCGCACCCGGAAGGTGTACTCGGTGGCGGGGACCAGGCCCGTGGCGTTGAAGCTGGTGGCCCCGGCGGCGGCGGTGCCGACCACGGAGAAGGCGCCGAAGGTGCTCGCCTCGATCTCGAATCCGGTCTCCCCGGCGCCGTTGTCGGTCCAGTTGAGGCGAACCACGGTGGACGATTGGGGCGTCGCCGAAAGCCCCGTGGGGGGCGACTCGCCGGAGGTGGTCACGCTGGCTACGTTGGAAAAGCTCGAGTTACCGGCGGCGTTGCTGGCGCGGACCCGGTAGCTGTAGGGGGTCCCCGAGGCCACGGTGTTGTCGGTGTAGGACTCGGAGCCGCTGCCGACGGAGGCGATCTGCTGGAACGAGCCGCCGTTCGCCTGCCGTTCGATGCGGAACGAGGTCTCGTTGCTGGAATTGTCGTTCCAGCCGAGGTTGACCACCCCGGTGCCGCCGTTCGAAGCGCTGAGCCCGCTGGGGGCCGTCGGCGTCGTCAGGGGGGTGCCGTAGAGGAAGGTGATGGCCGCCCGGTCGTCGTCCCGCAGGCTTGCGCCCCGGCCGTCGCCGTGGGCGCTGGCCCGCATCAGGGCTTCGTTCTTCGCGGTGGTGTTGCAGGGCCCCGTCTCGTCGTCGCCGCAGGAGTGGGCCAGGCCCAAGGTATGCCCCAGCTCGTGGGCGAAGACTTCGTCGGCGCGCCGGTTGGTGGCGATGTAGCACTCCAGGCCCGTATTGGTGACGATGTCGCCGCCCTGGATGGTGATGTAGGTCTGGCCGTTGAAGGCGTGGGTGGTGCTGGTGCTGAACCAGGGTCCGCCGATGGCGATGGTGCCGCCGCTGAAGCAGCTGAAGGGCTCGTCGAAACCGCCCGCCGAGGCGTTGTTCAGATCGTTGAAGACAATGGCGTTGACGCCGTCGAAGCTGCTGAAGCCGGCGGTGGCGTTGGTGGTGCCGGCGTAGGTCAGGCGGATCGGCGTCGAAGGATCGTTGTTCCACGACTGCAGAGCGGTCTGGAACTGGTTGAAGCCGCCGCCGGAAAGCCCAGGCTGCCCCTGCTGGTGGGCCCGCCAAGACACGCTGCCGCCGGAGTCGAAGTTCCTCCACCGCATGTTGCGCCCGCCGGACGCCAAGAGGTTGAAGCGGCTTTGTAGCCCCAGTTCCGAAATGGAGACATCCAGGCGATAGTTCTCCTCCGCCGCGTCGCCGCTGACCCGGGCTTCGATCCAGCGGGTGAAGCTGTCGAGGTCCCTGGGGCCTTCCGCGGGAAGGGTCTGGGCCCGACCCGGGAGCTCTGCCTCCTCCGCCTCACCGAAATTTCGGAACGCCACATCGCGGCCGTCATGGCTGGCGACATGGAAGGCCCCCTGGAACGCGTGCTGGATCCGCGGCTCGCCGCCGGCGTCGCGGTTCAGGAACAGCAGAGCGCGCTCTCCGGTCCTCCATCGAGGCATTCCGTAGACGAAGAGCTCCATACCCGTGCTCGCGTCCACCCCCCCCGGCACCCGCACCGACAGCACGCTGCCGGAGACCTGTCCTTTGAGCACCCGCTCGACCTCCACCAGATACGACGTGACCGGCCCTTCGCCGACGGCGCCGGGATCGATATCGCGGACCACGCCCCCCACGATCAGATCGGCCTGGTCCACCAGATCGACGTCGGAGACCCGAACGAAGACGGTCGCTTCAGCAGAAGGAATCAGAATCAAGCTCAGAAAGAAGAGCGCTAGATATCGAGGGAAGGCTGACTGCATCGGAGTAGCTCCAGAGAAGATTGGCTGCGGCGCTCGGAATTTAGGGCCGAGCATTTTTGCCACACTACCATAATCTACGGTCGCCAATCCCCGTCGGACTCCCCCTCAAATCATTCCAGAAACACTGAAAAACGAGCGCTCAGCGGACTCAGAAGTCCCTGGGGCCAGGGCCCATGGAGGGGTCGGTCAGCCCAGCCCGAGATCCTGAAGGGACGCCGCGTCTAGCAGGCGGTCCGCCAAGGCCTCCAGGCCCCGCTCGTCCAGACCGTCGATCCGCCGGCGTGACGCCCCCGGAAGGCGCCCGAACCGCTTCTCCAGCAGCCGGACCGTCGTGTCCACCATGCCTTCCCGGCGACCGGTGACCACGCCCTCTTTTACACCTCTGGCGACCAGCTTGTCGGCCCAGGTCGTTTCCATCGCCTTCACCTCCTCCGTCTCGTCCACCAGACTCGCCGCGAATCGCGACGACTCCTCTTCACTCAATTCTACGTACGTTTCTACCGTGTTCAACAGCAGGAACCGACGCGCCTCGTCCAGGTCCGCCTCAGCGATCGGACGCAGGCAACCCAGCTTCAACGCAACACGGTCCCCGCCCGGTGCCCGCATCAGCGACGCCAGAGCCCACGACATCGGCTCCGGGCGCGACAGGTACTCCGCCGCCTCGCAGCGCGACACCCCGAAGGCCACGAACCGAAAAACCGAGATCTCCGGGCCTTCCAGGACCTGCTCCCGAACCTCCAGCAGCTCAACGCCCCGGGGGCCGCCCCGTAGGAACAGCACCACCGGGAGTACCGGCAGCTTCGGGTATCGAAGCCTGAGGTGGCGGTAGTACCGCAACATCCGAGGACCCATCGTCCGCCGGTACCGACCCTCCACCTCTACATGGATCAGTACTAGCTGCGCCCCGCCGCCCCGCTCCGGCACCTCCGCCACCACGTCCAGCTCCGAACGCACCCGCGCTGGAAGGTCGGTGAAGCTCTCTCTATCGAGGAAGCGGACGGTCTCGAAGTCGAGGCCCGCGGCCACCTCGGGAGCCACCAGGTGGACGAAGTCCCCCAGGAAGGTTTGGATCAGGCTTTTCCAGATCGGGTCGTGTCGCGGCATGGCGCCTCCTTTGAGCTCATGTGCCTACACATGAACTCAACGCAAGGCTCCGCCCCGTTCTGCATCTTTTTGCAGAACGGGGACCTTTCCGACGATCGTCCTGGGCCTACGGTGCTGGAAAGACCGTCGACCATGCGCCGAAGCCGCCGGTCTCGAAATCGTCCGCGAAGAGGGGGGGCTCGCCGCAGCCGAGGTCCTGGAAGAGGCAGCCCGCCCACTCCGGATGGTCGACGAAGGGATTGCGGTTGCCCTGGAAGCGGTAGATCACCTCGTTGCGCAGCCGTTCCCCGTCGTCCACCGGATCGGCGGCGTGCCAGGCGAGGAGCACCGCCAACCTGCCCATGTAGGCGGTCCCCGAGGTGTTGCCCCCGGAGCTCGTGATCAGGCTGGTGTTGTCGGTGAGCACCAGGTCCGGCTCCGCCAGGCCGCTGATGCCGTGGACCCCGCCTTCGTAGCGGACGTCCATGTAGAGCATGGCCCGGGCGATGTCCCCCCGCCGGTGGTGCCAAACCTCCCAGGTGCCGTTGCCGCCGTCGGGTGCCGTGAACCAATTCGAGTTGCCCGGGTAGACGCCGCTGCCGCCGCCCTGGCCGTTGTTGACGTCGGTCACCCGTTCGGTGCAGCCGGCGTTGCAGTCTCCAAAAGCTCGCGAGCCGCGGTCGGAGTTGTAGGTCGGGTCCGACAGCATCAGGTGATGGCAGTCGGTGTAGGGATAGCTGCTGCCCTCGTCAGGAAATCCGAAGGTCCGGGGCCAGGTGTGCTCACGGTTGTAGGGGCCCGAGCCCCCGCCGAACTTGGCCTCTGTGGAGTTCTTGTAGACGGTGAGGACCCGGGACGCGTCGTTCGGATCCTCGTCCGCCAGTTCCAGGATGTCCCAGGTGTCGAGGGTGCCGGCGCTGTAGGGGAAACGCAGATGATCCTGGATCGCCCCGTGGAGGCTCGACCGCAGGGCGGCGGAGGACGAGGTGTCGACGGCGGCGAAGTAGGTGTCCACCTGGGGCAGGTTGACGGCGCCGGGGGTGTTCTCCGCCTCCCCCAGGACCAGGGTGCCGACGAATCCCGGCAGGCCCTCCCCGTCGAAGTCGTTCCGCAGCCAGTCCGAGGCGGCGTCGGTGTCGACGAAGTTGGGGAAGCGGGACGCGCCCCCCACGGCCCCCGCCTGGCCGCCGTGGCCGGCGTCGAGCACGCTGGCGGAGTAGGTCAACTCGCCGGCCCCGTGGCGGACGGCCACCGAATCGTAGATCTGAGCCCACGGCGTGAGGTCGAAGGTGCCGTCGTCGTTGGTGTCGAGGTCGGCGCCGACGCTGCCGCTCCAGGTTTCCACCAGCAGCAGGGTCAGGGTGTCGTCCAGCAGCTGGTCGGTGAGCAGCCCGGTGGTCCAGAAGCCCTGGGCGTCGGTGGTGCCGACGGCGAAGACCCGGTCCACCTGGCCGGTCTCGTCCACCGCCAGGATCGACGTCCCGCTGTAGTCCGCCTGGGCGTCACCCCAGACCTCGATCATCTCGTGGTCGTCCGCCCCCACGTGGTCGGCGATGAACTCGTGCAGCATCGGCGTGAGCCCCGGGGGCAGGCTGGTGGAGTTGATGGCCCCCGGCGTGTTCACCGCCTCCCCCGGCTCCAGCCCCCCGGCGAGGCCCGGAAGCCCGGCCCCCTGCCAGTCGTTGCGGGTCCAGTCGGCGACGCTGTCGGTGTCGCTGCCGTTGGGGATCCGGGACGCGCCCCCCGGCGAGAAGGAGTTGCCGTCGAAGTTCGGCCCCAGGACGGTATCCGCGAGGTAGTGGAGGTCCCCCGCGTCACCGTCGATCACCCCCACGCTGTCGAGCACCGACGTCCACGGGGTCGAATCCAGGACGCCGTCGTCGCCGGCGTCGAGGTCCGCGCCCACGGTGCCGGACCATCCGTCCACCAGCAGGATGGTGTACGAGTCGTCGTGGTCGAAGTCGTCGGTGACGAAAGCGCTGACCCACAGCCCGTCGGCGTCGGTGGTGCCGACGGGGTAGGCCGACTTGACGATGCCGGCGTCGGAGCCGACGTCCCCCTCGATCTGGACCGCCGTCAGATTGGAATAGTCGGTGGAGGGGGCGCCGAACACCTCGACGAACTCATAGAGGTCCGGCCCGGTGTGGTTGCCGACGAACTCGTTGATCACCTGGGCCCCGGCGGGGAGGCTGGAGAGCGATAGGAGCGCGACGAGGGCCACCGGGGAGAGGCGGCGGAGAAGGCGGAGCTGCGACATCGTGATCTCCAGAAGGTAGAGCTGAGGGAGTCGGGGGGTGGGATCGCGATTGTACTCCCCGCCGACCCGACGGGGGCAAGGGCCCGAAGGCACAGAAGCAAGGGCCCTAGCCCAAGGTCGCCAGCACGTCGTCGAGGCTGCGGACCACCATGTCGACGTCGTCCGCCGTCAAGACCATCGGGGGCTTGATCTTGATCACGTTGTGGAGGGGGCCGTCGGTGCTCAGCAGCATGCCCCGGGCCTTCATACGGTTCACCACTTCGTCCGCCTCGGCGGCGGCGGGTTCGAGGGTCCCGCGGTCCCGCACCAGCTCCACGCCGAGGAAGAGGCCCACCCCCCGCACTTCGCCGATCAGCTCGTGCTTGTCCACCAGAGCCTCCAGGCCGGCCTTGAACCGCGTACCCACGTCGTGGGCGTGCTGCTGGAGCCCCTCGTCGCGGATCACATCGAGGACGGCGAGGCCGATGGCGCAGGACACCGGGTTGCCGCCGAAGGTGGCGAAGAATTCCATGCCGTTGGCGAAGGCGTCGGCGATCTCCCGGGTCGTCACCACCGCCGCCATGGGGTGCCCGTTGCCGATGGGTTTGCCCATCACCACGATGTCCGGCACCACCCCCTGGCGCTCGAAGGCCCAGAAGTGGGTGCCGACGCGGCCGAAGCCCACCTGCACCTCGTCCGCGATGCACACCCCGCCGGCGGCCCGCACGTGCCGGTAGGCGGTTTCGAAGTATCCCTCCGGCGGCACCACCTGGCCGCCGCAGCCCAGAAGGGACTCGGAGATGAAGCCGGCGACGCCCTCCGGCAGCCGCGCCAGCGTCTCCCCCACGTCGTCGCCGTAGGCGATGCCGGTGTCGCGACCCTGGCCCTTGTGGCGCCCCCGGTAGCCGTCCGCCACCGGCACCACGTGGACCCACGGCTCGGCGCGGCCGCTGCCCCCCTTGCCCATGAATTTGTAGGGGCTGATGTCGATCAGTCCAGCGGTGTGGCCGTGGTAGGCGCCATCCACCACCATCAGGTCGTGGCGGCCGGTCCGGGCCCGGGCGAGCCGCAGGGCCAGCTCGTTGGCCTCGCTGCCGGAGTTGACGAAGTAGCAGACCTCCAAGGGCGACGGCAGGGTCGCGCACAGCCGCTCGGCGTAGTCGGTGAGGCCGTCGTAGAGGTAGCGGGTGTTGGTGTTGAGCCGGGCCATCTGGGCCTGTCCGCTGGCGACGACCCGGGGATGACAATGGCCGACGTGGCAGACGTTGTTCACCAGGTCCAGGTACGGGCGTCCGCCGCGGTCGTAGAGGTACTGACCCCGCCCGCGCACCATCTTGAGGGGCTCCCGGTACGACAGGGACAGGGACGGGCCGATGTGGCGACGGCGCCGCTCCAGCAGTTCGTCCGCCGGGGCGCCGAGGTCCCCGAACGGCTCGGAGCGGAGACCCGCCATCAGCCGACGACCGGCGTCCACCGGATCCAGGTCGGCGAGGCGCTCCAGCAGTCGCCAGGCGGGCCCCTCAGTGACGAACCACTCCCCCCGCGACGGGTCTAGGCGCCGGCGCTCCGCCGCCACCGAAACGGTCACCGCCAGCCGGGCACAAACAAGGGGGAAGAGGACCTCCTGCTCCCCCCCGTCCAGCCCCCGGGTTTCGAGGTAGCCGGAGACCACGTGGGCCCCCGTCGCCAGGGGATCGGGGCTATCGAGCATCCCGTAGGCCAGGGCGATGGCCAGCTCGCAGACCGTGGGGCCGACGAGGCAGTCGCCGAAATCCAGCAGCCCCACCACCCGGTCGCCGTCCACCAGCAGGTTCTCGTCGTTGGCGTCGCCGTGGATCACCGAACGGCGCAGCTGCCCCAGGCGGGGCAGGGCCACGGCGGCGAAGAGATGGAAGGCGTGCTCCAGAATCCGTCGGCGGTCTGCCCCCTCCACCAGCGACACCTTGTCGCGGTGCTGGTGGGCCCGGGCCAGATCCCAGCGGTGGCTCCGCCCCGCGATCGTCGGATCGATCTCCGATAGATGCATCGACTCCAGGGATCGGTCGAGGGACCCCAGGGCCTCCCCGAGGTGGCGCAGGCGGGCGTCGGATGGGGGTCCGGCGTCGCACCACGGCGTGCCGTCGACGAACTCCAGGAGCCGTGCCCGCGTCCCTCCGTGGCCGGTGGCCACCCCATCCCCGCCGAGGGTTTCGACGACGCGGGGCAGCCTGAGCTCCGGCCCCTCGGCGGAGAGGACGTCGACGACGGAGCGCTCGAAGCTCAGGAAGGCCTCGTCTTGGTCTTCGCCTGCGAGCTTCAGGACGAAGCGGCGACCGTCGGCGGCGTCCAGCCTGTAGTTCAGGTTCTCGCCGGGGAGACGGCTCAGATCGCCGGCGAGGCCGTAGCCGTTGTCGAGCAGCGCATCCAGCTGGGTTCGGGTCGGCGTCGCGGGGGTTCCCATGGTCGGCCTCCGGTAGGTGGATCGATCGCCTGGGGACGCTAGCGGCCCTTCCCGGCGGAGTCAATCCTCAGAGGCGTCGGGCAACTCGTAGATCCCCAGGGTCGTCGCCCGCTCCAGGGCCTCGGCGGCCCGGGCCTTGTCGGGGTGGCTGAGCCCCTGGGCGGTCTCCGGCCAGGCGGCGGCGCCGGCCACCAAGCGGCTTCGGCGTTGCTGGAGGAAATAGAGGTTCACCACCAGGGACGCGGCGCAGAACGCCGCCAGCAGCGCCAGCCAAGGGCGCCGGCGCTCCACCAGCCAGCCACGAACCGGGGATTGGGGGTCCACCGCCAGAAGGTAGAGGGCGGCCACCAGGGACGCCGCGAACATGGAGTAGCGGGAGCTCAGGGCCTGCTCCAGGCCGAGGCCGGAGCGGGTCGCCGCCGCCGCCGCGGCGTTCAGGAACAGGAATGCCGCGAGGTAGTAGACCGTCGGATTCCAGCGCCGAGCCCCGGCGAGGGTCAGCCACCCCAGGGCCGACGCGCTCCCCAGGCCCGCCACCAGCGCCAGGGCTTCCACCTGCATGTACGACCCCAGGAACACGAAGAGGTACGCCACCATCCTCACCGGCTGCCGCAGCACGTCCCCGAGGCCGGGGTGGTGCCCGGGGCGACCGTAGCCGCCGAAGTAGGTCCACAGGACCACGGACACGACCGCCAAGACCACCAGCAGGCGAACGGCGGAGGTCCGGTCCCGGCGGTCCAAGGCGTCACAGGCGGCCCAACCCGCCAGTACGACGCAGGCCACGAGGCCCGTCCCCGTGCTCCACACCGCCACCGTCGCCGCGGCGAGGGCGACCCCCAGTCGCCCAAAACCCCCGAGGCCGAAGCAGACCAGCGCCAGGAGGGAGAGGAACAGGGACCCGTAGTTCGACAGCGCCCCCGACGCCCAGGTCATGTTCTCCCACGACGGGTTCAGGAAGACGAGGCACGACGCCGGCGCCAGCCAGACCGCAGACGTTCCGGGCCGGTGGGCCGCGGCGAGGAGGAGGGCGCCGAAGCCCAGCAGGGCGACGGTTCCCACAGCCACCAGGATCGAGAAATCCACCCGCCCGGTGAGCCAGAGGAGCACCTCCGCACTGCCCCGGAGGGTCACCGGCCGGTGCTCGTTGTGCTGTCCGAAGCGCGCCCCGTCCCGTGCCTCGGTGGGCAAGCCGAGGTAGCGGAGAATCGCATCGAAGTCGTCGGCGTGGGGGATGTTCTCCACCTGCCAAAGGACCAGCGCCAGGTACAGCACCGGCGGCGCCAGGACCACAGCCCAGGGCCAACTGAGCCTCAATCGGTCTGGGAAGGACCTTTCACTCACGGGAGCCCCCAGAGCTCGACCATTCGGGCGACGGGCACCGACGGACGCTACCGGCGGCCGATCACGTTGACCACTAGGGGCGAGAAGAAGACGCTGCCCGGGGTGATCCGGGCGTCGGCCCAGCCGGTGAGGGCGGCGTCGCGCTCCGCTTCGGTCATCAGTCCGTCGTCGACGAAGGTCTGAAGGTGCTCGTGGAAGAAGCGCTCCGCCCAGCGAAAGGCGTCACTGTCGGGTCCCCCCGCCTTGCAATGGGGCTCCACCGCCACCAGCTCCAGACCCAGCTCGCTATAAAGCCGGGGCAGGCGGGCGGCGATCCATGCGTCCCCACCGTGGTGTTCGTAGACCTTTGGGACGGTGCGGAAGAGGAACTCCAGGCCCGGCTGGGGCGGCTCGACCCGAATCCCGTCGTAGTTGTAGTCCTGCACCACCAGCAGCCCGCCGGGGCGGAGGTGGTCCACCACCCGTTCGAGGACCCGCTCGGGGGACGGCAGGAACGACAGCACCCAGCGCATCACCACCAGGTCGAAGCTCCCCCCCAGGGTCCCTCCGTCGAGCTCGAAGACGTCCGCTTCGTGGACGGTGGTCCACGGCAGGTCGGCGAGGGCGGCCCGCGCCCTCGCCACCGCTTCCGGGTTGCGCTCGACCCCCACCGCCCGTCCGGAGGAGCCCACCCGCTCGGCGAGGTCCCGAAGCAGCGCGCCGTTGCCGCAGCCGACCTCGAGGACCCGCGTTCCGGGCCCCAAGGCACGGGCGTCCAGGGAGGTCAGCAGCGTGTCTCGCCACACCCGGTGCTGCTGCTCCAACCGGTCCCACTCCCGCTCGTCGTGGCCGAGGACGTAGTGGGAGGCCGAAGCTTGGTCCTGCGGTGCCTGGTCCTGGGTTGTCATGGTGGCGGCAGCTTAGCAGCCCGGGCCCCCGCCTTTGCCTATGCGCTCGCGCCACGGAGCCATGACACCGCAGAGCCTTGACACCGCGGGGCCCCGGGCCTAGCCTAAATGTATGCCGCGTCGCCCCGCCATCGCCCTCGTGCTCGCCCTGATCGCCTTCGGATGCGATCTAGGCCCCCTGTGCGCGGCGATCGAAGCCGCCCAGGCCGACGCGGGCTGCTGCTGTCCGGGCATGAAGGCGCCGTGCCTCGACGGCTCGGAAGGCGACATGCCGAGCCGCGACGGCGAACCCCTCCGCGACGTCCCCCAGGTTCAGCCGCAGGTCGCCACCGCCGCTCCCCTCGCCTGCGCCCCGCCCGCCGAACCGGCCCGCGGCTTCGGCGACGGCCCCTCGGACCTGTCCCCGGACGCGCCCCTCTTCCTGACCCACTGCAGCTGGCTGTATTGATCCGTTTCCACGGGTGAAGTGTGTCCGCGCGTGCCCGTAGCACGCCGGAAATCTGCATTTTCGACCTTGGAGACGGTTCGTGCCCCAATCCGCCCTCTGCAGCGGACGACGCCCCATGGCGTCGCCCCGCCCCTTCCCCAGACGTCCCAACCTTCGGCGTCCAGTTCTCGCCGCCGCGATCCTGATCCTCGGCGCGGCGGGCCCACGCCCCTTCGCCGTTGCCCCCGCCCGGGCGACCCCCCCCGCGGATCCCCCGGCGAGTCCCAGCCGAGCCCTGACCGCTAGCCTCGAAGACCCGCGGCTCCGGTCGCTGGTGGAGGAGGCCCTGGAACGTCATCCGGCCCTGGAGGCCGAGGGGGCCCGGGCCGAGGCCCTGCGCCACGTCGCCCCACGGGTCCGCTCCCTTCCCGATCCGACGGTGTCCCTGACCGCCTTCCCCCTTCCCCCCGAAACCCGGGTGGGTCCGCAGCGCGGTTCCCTGGGGGTCCAGCAGCGCCTCCCGTCGCGGTCCCGGCTCGCCCTCACTGGGCAGCGGGCCGAGCTCGCCGCCGCCGCCGCCGACGCGCGGCTCGAAGCCCTGCGGGTCGACATCGTCACCCGCGCCCGGGTGCTCTGGTACGAGCTCGGCTTCCTGGCGGAACAGCGGCGGCTGCTGGTGGAGGAACGGGGCCACCTGGGTCGCCACGAGGAGGTGGCCCGGGCCCGCTACGCCGCCGGCTCCGGGCTTGCCCAGGGGGCCATCAAGATCCAGGCGGAGCTGACCCGAATCGACACCCGGCTGCTGGACCTCGACGCCCGTCGTGCCCTGCTGGGGGCCGACCTCGACGCCCTGCGGGACCGTTTCGACGTCGAAGGCCCCGAGCCCGGCGGTCTGCCGGAGGACGGCTGGGTAGCGAGCTTCGACCCCTCCGGACTGGATCCCCAGACCCTCGTCGACCTCGCCCTCCGCAGGCGACCGGAGATGGACGCCGCCCGCAGCGAGCGGCGGGCGACGGGCTCCGGGGTGGAGCTGGCGCAGAGCGCCCGGCGCCCCGACTGGAGCGTCGGCCTCACCTGGACCGCCGTCGAGGGCCGGGACGACCCCGCGGGGCGCGCCTCCCCAACCCGGGACGACGGCGACGACATCCTGGCGATCACCGGCTCCATGAGCCTTCCGATCCGCCGCCGCCCCAGGCTGGCCCAGCTGGAGGAGGCGCTCGCCCGGGAACGAGCCGCCGCCGGCGACGAACGGCGGATCGCCGCCGGCATCCGCCGGCAGGTCCACGACCTGGCGGCCCGCCTGCCCCTGGAGCATCGGCAGTGGTCCCTGCTCCAGGGCGTGCTCGACCGGCAAGCGGAGGAGGCGGTGCAGTCCGCCGTCGCCGCCTACGCCACCGGCTCCCTGGGGGCCCTCGACCTCCTGGACGCGGAGCACCGACTGTTCGAAGTCCGCACCGCCACGGCCCGCGCCAAGGCCGACATCGCCATCGCCGTCGCAAGGCTGGAGGGGGCCCTCGCCTCCCCCCTCGTCCCCCCGAACGAAGGGATCCCATCCGCCGAGGAGCACCGCCATGAGTGAGACCCCAATCCCCCAGACGCCCGGCGAGGTCGGGGGACACGACTTCGACGCCCCCGGGGCCGGCAGGTCGGCGGCGGCGGCGATCGCCGCGGTCTGCGCCTTCGCCCTCGGTGCCCTGCTCTTCCTCGACCCCCTCGGCTGGCACGGCCTGGACGAGCGACTGCGCGGGGATCCGCCGACCGCAGCTGGAGAGGCGGAGGATGGCCTTTGGACGTGCCCCATGCACCCGGAGATCCTCCAGGACGAGCCCGGGTCCTGCCCCATCTGCGGCATGGACCTCGTGGCGGTGGAGGGCGCTCCGACCGACGACCATGCCGGGCACAGCCACCACGGGGACCACGCCGGCCACGGGGACCACGGCTCAAGAAACCCCGGGACAGAACCCGACCCCGCGGCCGGCGAGACGTCGATGGCCGGGGCGACGGACGACGCGCCGCCATCCTGGACCTGCCCCATGCACCCGGAGATCCTTCAGCACGAGCCGGGCTCCTGCCCCATCTGCGGCATGGACCTGGTCAAGCGCGAGGATCTCGGAGCCGCGCCGGCGGACGACGGTCCGGTGGTCTCCATCGACCCCGCGGTGGTGCAGAACATGAACGTGCGCACGGAAGCCGTCTCCACCCGCGACATCCGCCGCGATCTGCGGGCGGTGGGGTACTTGGAGGTGGACCCGAAACGCCGGGTGACGGTGACCACGAAGTACCGCGGCTGGATCGAGAAGGTCCACGTCCACTATGTCGGGGAATCGGTCCGGGCCGGCCAGCCGCTATTCGAGATCTACGCGCCGGACCTGGTACAGACCCAAAAGGAGCTGCTGTCGGCGGCCCACTACGCCCGCGGCTTGGCGGACGCGCCGGAAGACACCCTGCGGCGAGCCGAAGAGCTGGTGGCCGCCGCCCGCACCCGCCTCGGCTATTGGGACGTGCAGGACGACGCGGTGGAGCGCCTCCTCGAATCCGGCGAGGTCTTCCGCACCCTCACGGTGGACGCGCCGGTCTCCGGTGTGGTGACCCGTCGGCTCGACGGCCTGGAGGGCATGGCGGCGCAGCCTGGAATGGAGATGTTCGAGATCGCCGACCTGCGGTCCCTGTGGCTGACGGCGGAGCTCTACGAGGACCAGGTGGCCTGGATCGGCACCGGCGCCCGGGCCGAGGTGCGGCTCAGCTACTTCCCCGGCGAGCGCTTCGAAGGGCGGGTGCGGTTCCTCGAACCGGAGCTGCGGGCGGAAACCCGCACCCTCGGGGTGCGGGTGGAGGTCCCCAACCCAGACGGCCGCCTGCGGGCGGGCATGTACGCCGAAGCCCGATTCCGCCCCGAGGCAGTGGCGGGCACCCTGGCGGTGCCGTCCCAGGCGGTGCTGCGCTCGGGTCAGCGGGACCTCGTGGTGGTGGCCCTGGGCGAAGGGCGCTTCGTGCCGCGGCAGGTCCTCCTCGGCCACGAAGGGGAAGGTTGGGTACAGGTGGTCCAGGGCCTCCGGTCCGGCGAACGGGTGGTGACGTCGGCCCAATTCCTGATCGACTCGGAGTCGAACCTGCGGGCGGCCATCGAGACGCTGCGGGGGTCGCCGCAGCCCCAGGGTCCGCCGCAGGCAGCGGCCGACGGGGATGCCAATAACGGGCACCACGACCACGCCGGCCACGGAGACCACGCGGGACACGGGGATCACCAAAGCCACGCCGGGCATGGGGACCACGCAGGACACGGGGGTCACCAGAGCCACGAGGGTCACGGAGACCACGCAGCACACGAGGGGCACCAAAGCCACGAAGGTCACGGAGACCACGCTGCGCACGAGGGGCACCAAAGCCACGAGGGTCACGGGGACCATGCGGGACACGAAGGTCACCAGGGCCACGAGGGCCATGGAGACCACGCGGGGCACGAGGGTCACGGAGACCAGGGGGGCCACGGGGGCCACGGGGGCCACGGGGGCCAGGGGGGCCAGGGGGGCCACGGGGGCCAGGAAGGCCATGAACAGGCCCACGGCGAGGGGGGCCACGATCATGCTGGCTAGGCTGATCGAGGCGTCCCTGCGCCACCGCGTCTTGACCCTCCTCGCCACGGTGCTCACGGTCGCCGCCGGGCTCGTGGCCGTCGGCCAGACCCGGGTGGACGCCATTCCGGACCTGACGGACACCCAGGTGATCGTCTACACCGAATTCCCGGGGCAGGGCCCCCGGGTGGTGGAGGACCAGATCACGTACCCCATCACCAACACGATGCTGGCGGTGCCCGGCGCCAAGGACGTGCGGGGCTTCTCCTACTTCGGGGTGTCCTTCGTCTACGTCCTATTCGACGAGGATACCGACCTCTACTGGGCGCGGTCCCGGGTCTTGGAGGTGCTCTCTACCCTCGGCGGGCAGCTGCCGGAAGGGGCGGCGCCGCGGCTCGGACCCGACGCCACCGGCGTGGGCTGGGCCTATATGTACGTGCTCAACTCCGACCGGCACGACCTCGACGAGCTGCGCTCGATCCAGGACTGGTACCTGCGCTACGGCCTGACCTCGGTGGAGGGGGTGTCCGAGATCGCCAGCTTCGGCGGATTCGTGCGCCAGTACCAGGTGGAGGTGGACCCGGTCCGCCTGCGGGCCTACGGCGTTACCCTCGGGCAGGTGAAGGACGCCATCCGGCGCTCCAACGCCGACGTCGGCGGTCGCCTCCTGGAGATCTCGGAACGGGAGGTGATGGTCCGCGGCAAGGGCTATGTCCGCGGCATCGAGGACCTGGAGCAGATCGCCCTCGCCGTCGGCGCCGGCGGCACGCCGATCCTCCTGCGGGACGTGGCGCGGATCGCCATCGGACCGGAGCTGCGCCGCGGTATCGCCGAGTGGAACGGCGAAGGGGAGACCGTGGGGGGCATCGTGGTGGTGCGGGACGGGGCCGACACCCGCGCCACCCTGGGCCGGGTGAAGGCCCGCCTCGGGGAGCTGCGGGCGGGGCTGCCGGAGGGGGTGACCCTGGAGGTCGGCTACGACCGGGCGACCCTCATCGACGGCGCCATCGCCACCCTGACCCGAACCCTGATCGAAGAATCCCTGATCGTCGCCCTGGTGTGCGTCCTCTTCCTGTTCCACATCCGGTCCGCCTTCGTCGCCATCCTTTCGATCCCCCTGTCGATCCTGGTGGCCTTCGTGATCATGCGGGTCCAGGGTCTCGGCGCCAACATCATGTCCCTCGGGGGCATCGCCATCTCTATCGGCGTGCTGGTGGACGCGGCGGTGGTGATGGTGGAGAACGCCCACAAGCACTATGAACGGGAGCGGGGGCGCCGCAGCCATTTCGACGTCATCCTGCGGTCCGCCCAGGAGGTGGGACCCACCCTCTTCTTCACCCTGCTGGTGATCACCGTCTCCTTTCTGCCGGTCTTCACCCTCGAAGCCCAGGAGGGCAAGCTGTTCCGGCCCCTGGCGTTCACCAAGACCTGGGCCATGGCGGCCTCGTCGTTGGTGGCGGTGACGGTCCTACCGGTGCTGATGTACTACTTTGTACGGGGCCGGATCCGATCGGAGGAGGCCCACCCGGTCTCCCGCCTGCTGCGGCGGCTGTACCGACCGGTCCTGCAGGCCGTACTCAGGCTCCGCGCGGCGGTCCTGCTGCTGGCGCTGCTGGCGGTGGCGTCCATCGCCATCCCCCTCTCCCGTCTCGGGGGCGAGATGATGCCGCCCCTGTGGGAAGGGGACCTGCTGTACATGCCCACCACCTTCCCCGGCCTGTCGATCACCAAGGCCAAGGAAATACTCCAGCAGACCGACAAGATCATCGCCTCGTTCCCGGAGGTGGAAAGCGTCCTCGGCAAGGTGGGCCGCGCCGAGACCGCCACGGATCCGGCCCCCCTGTCGATGATCGAGACGACGATTCAGCTCAAGCCGGAGACGGAGTGGCGGCCGGGCATGACCCGGGAGGATCTCATCCGCGAGCTCGACAGGGCGGTCCGCTTCCCCGGCCTCACCAACAGCTGGACGATGCCGATCCGCACCCGGATCGACATGCTCACCACCGGCATCAGGACGCCGGTGGGCATCAAGGTGGCGGGCCCGGACCTGGAGGTCTTGGAGGGGCTGGCGGGGCAGGTGGAGGCCGTGGTTCGCCAACTTCCGGGGACCGCCTCGGCGTTCGCCGAGAGGGTCACCGGCGGCCTGTTCCTCGACGTCGACATCGACCGCCGGGCCATCGCCCGCTACGGCCTCCACGTCGCCGACGTGCAGGACACCGTGGCGTCGGCGGTGGGGGGCATGAACGTGTCGTGGGTGGTGGCGGGGCGGGAGCGGTACCCGATCAGCGTGCGCTACCCGCGGGAGCTGCGGGACGACCTGGACGCCCTTCGCGGCGTTCTGGTCCACGCCCCCAGCGGCGTCGACGTCCCCCTGGGGCGGCTGGCGAGCCTGAACCTGGTGGACGGCCCGCCGATGATCAAGTCGGAAAACGCCGTGCCCAACGCCTGGGTCTTCGTCGACCTGCGGGACGTGGACCTCGCCTCCTGGGTCGAGGGCGCCCGACGGGAGGTGGCGGCGGCGGTGGACCTGCCGGAGGGCTACGACCTGCGGTGGTCGGGCCAGTGGGAGTCGATGGAGCGGGTCCGCCGGCGACTCCAAATGGTGGTGCCGCTGACCCTGCTGCTGATTGTCACGATCCTGGTGGTGGCCGTCCGCTCCTGGGCCAAGACCCTGCTGGTCCTGTCGGTGGTGCCGATGTCCCTGGTGGGGGCCTTCTGGCTGGTGGACGGCCTGGGGTTCCAGCTATCGGTGGCGGTGTGGGTCGGGATCATCGCCCTAGCCGGCCTCGACGCCGAGATGGGGGTGGTCATGCTGCTCTACCTGGATCTGGCGGTGGATCGATGGCGCCGGGAGGGCCGGATGACCAGCCTCAACCACCTGGCGGAGGCGGTGGAGCACGGCGCGGTGCAGCGCATCCGCCCAAAGCTGATGACCGTCGCCACCACCTTCTTCGCCCTGCTGCCGATCCTCTGGGCCACGGGGGCCGGGTCCGACGTCATGCGGCGGATCGCCGCCCCCATGGTGGGCGGGGTGCTGACGTCGTTCCTCGGCGAGCTGCTGGTGTTCCCGGCTCTCTACTTCATCTGGAGGGCTCGGCAGCTGCGCCGCGGGGACCTCGCCACGCGGTCGGACGCCCCAGGGTCGGAGGCCCCGGAGCCGGAAGCGACTCCCGTCTGACCAGGGGCAGAGGCAAGACCCCTCATACGGGACGACCCCCGCCTTGGGTCAGCGGGGGTCGTCGAATCGAGGCGTGGCGCCGTCAGGGACAGGTGGCGAAGGCCGCGGTGTCCTGGATCGGCTGGTACGGGTCGCCCAAGTTGTTGGAGTAGACGTTGACCTGGCCGGTCTCCGTGTCCTCCACCCGCATCTCGACACCGACGTTGGTGAGGCCACCGGCGAAGACCCAGAAATGGCCGTTGGAGCCGCAGCCGTCGAGGATCTTCACCACCGACTCGACGTTGGTGGCGTTGAAGAACCAGAAGTAGCCGGTCTCGTCGGTGAGGGGCTGGGGGTTGGCGCCGGCCCGGGTCAGGCTGAAGTCCTGCCACTCGAGGGTCACCTTGAACCGCCCGCCCCGCAGGATCAGGGGATCGGGGCCGGGGGAGTCCTGGCGGGTGAAGGTGAAGGTGCCGAGGGGCACCCCGTTGCCGAGGGAGCCGCTCTCGATGCGCTGGATGGGCCCCGGGGGCTGGGTGTCGGAGTTGGCGCCGATGAAGGTGCCGCCGTTGTCGGTGCCGGCGTCCCAGGCGAAGAGGGTGGCGACCTTCTCCTCGACCCAATTGCCGTTCTCGAACAGGTTGTAGTCGTACACGCCGACGAACCAGTCCGGGCTGGGGGCGACCATCGTCACCAGCGACACCAGGGGGTGGTCCTGGCTGACGGTGAAGAAGGCGTTGGCGGACCCGGGGGAGGTGCCGACGCCGCCCCCCTGGATCACCTGCAGGGCGGTGCCGGCGTTGATCGCGGCCATGACCTCCTGGTCCAAGGGGGAGGTGGCGCCGGTCTCCGCCATGGCCTCGATGCCGTCACTGGCGACGGCGCCTGGGCGCCAGATGGACGCCCCCGCGCCGTGGGAGGCGCCGATCAGCGGCGAGAAATGGGGGTTGGCGGGGCTCGACGGGAAATTGATGGGGTGGGTGTTGGCGCTCCACGAGGCGGAGAACCGAACCCGGTAGGACGCGGTCTCGGTGGCCTCCGCGGCGACGATGGGGGCGGTGGTGGCGAACGCCAGAACCAGGCAGAGCGCACTGCGAACGGCAAGACGGAATGGCTTCTTCAAGGGAACCTCCTGGTTGGGCCCGTCCCCCGAGGGTGGGGCGGACAACATCGAGACATATCGACGGGGGGATACGGCCAGCGTAGCGTATAGGATCTCTATTCGCCCAAGATGCCGCGCTTCCGCGCCGCCTTCGCCCCTCGGGGTGAAGGGTGCCGATCAAGACGAGGAGAGACCCCCATGAGGACGATGGCCTTTGCCCTGCTTCTGCTGTTCACCACCCTACCGGCGACGGCCGACCCGGAGACCCAGGGGGCGTCCGCCGACGCCGAAACCGCCCAGGACGCAGAGCCGGAGGCGGTAGCGGCCCAAGAGGAAGCAGCCCAAGAGGAAGCGGCCCAAGAGGAAGCGGGCGAGGAGGATGAGGCCCAGGAGGAGCCGACCCTGACCCTCGGGTCGACGTCCGAAGCCTCCGATCTCATCCGCAAGGCCATGGACCTGGTTGCAGCGGGGGACATCCCGGCGGCGGTCGCCGCCATGCGGCCCTACATGATCATCCCCGCGGCGGACATCGACTCCCTCCAAGAGCAGCTGGAAGCGTCCGCGCCGGCGACCCGCGAGCGTTTCGGCGACGAGCTCGGCATGGAGCTCCTCCGGGAGGAGCAGCTCGGGTCGTCCCTGATGAAGATCGCCTATCTGCAGAAGCACGAGATGCATATCGTCCACTGGCGCTTCTTCCTCTACCGCCCGGCGGACGGCTGGGTGATCAGCACGATCAAGCGGGATACGAACCTCGAAGGGCTGTTCTCGGGCTCCTGAACCGACGACGGTCCTCGGCCCCGAAACGGGCCCGGTCAACGGGGACCGGGCCCTACGTCCGGGGCTTGGAGCGGGGTCAGCCCCCCGGCTGCTGGCCGCCGGAGGTCGTCCCTCCGCCCGAGGTGGTTGCGTAGTCTTCCAGGTCGAAGCCGGCCCTTAGGTCGGTGTTCACAGTCATGGCTTTCTCCTTGGTGGGTTCGTCGCGTGGACGCCGCTTTCGGCATCCACAGATACGCCCCGCGCCGACGGAAGATCCACCGTCCGTTCAGCTCGGGTCGAGAAACGCCGCGGTCCAGCGCCCCCGCTCGATCAGCGGTACGTCCCCCTCGGCGGTGGACGCGGTGACGCTGACCTCCGGGGAACCGAACATGATGTCGGTGTGGATCGACGACGTGTTGCAGCCGAGCTCCGCCAGCTCCCGGGCGGACAGATGCTCCCCGTCCTCCAGGGCCGTCGCGTAGGCCTGCCCGATGGCCACGTGGGGCCAGGCGTTCTCATCCAGCAGGGTGTGCTCGAAGAACAGACCGCTCTTGGCGATCGGGGAGTCCTGACCGACGAGGGCGAACTCCCCGAGGTAGCGGGCACCGTCGTCGCTGTCGATCCACCGTTCGAAGCTGGCGGCCCCTTCGGAGGCGGTGAAGTGGGTGAGGCGGCCGGCCTCGAAATGCATCACCAACTCCTTCACCAGCAGCCCCGCCTTGGTGCGAAAGGGCATGGTGGCCACCAGCCGCCCTTCGGTGACCCGTCGGTCGGGGGTGGTGAAGTTCTCCTCGCTCGGGACGTTGGCGTTGAAGGTCTGGCCGAAGGCGGTCTCCTTGCTGCCTCCCCGCCAGCGGGCCTTGGGCGACAGGCCCACCCGCAGGTCGCTGCCGCCGCCGGTGACCCGCAGCTCGCGGATTCGTAGGGCGTCGAGCTGGCGCCGCCGCGCGTGCAGGCGACGGTCCTTCTCCGCCGCGCGGTCCGCGGCGTCCCCGTGGTCGGCGTGGGTGAACTGGAAGACCAGGTCCCAGAGGCGGTCCACCGCATCCTGGGTGTCCCGTTCGGGGAACACCTGCCGGGCCCAGGCCGGCGTCACCGCGGCCGCCACCACCCAGGGGCACAGGGACCGATTGACGCCGTGGTGCAGAAAGACCTTTCCCTTGCGCTGGGAGCTGCGGGTGAAGATGCCGTGGCGCTCAGGCTCGTCCTCCGACACCTGGCGCATCAGCCGTGGGTCTTCGTCACCCCGGAGGGAGATCAGGGCGCCGCGGGTGGTGACGATCTCGTCGAGCCACTGCTGCTCCCGGGCGTGGGCCCGCTCGATCTGCTCCAGTCGGCCCCGGCGGATCAGCTGGGCGTGCTGCCGCGGGTCGACGAGCCAGGTGGAGACGTGCCCCGCCCCCATGTCGTAGGCCGTTTCCGCCAAGCGCAGGGCAAAGTCCCGGTGGGCGACTTCGGTGTGGAGGTAGACGTGCTGCCCCCGGCGGAGGCCGGCACCGTGCCCGACGAGGATCCTGGCGTAGCGATCGAAAAGGACCTCCCGATCCGGCCGCTCCAGGTCCTGCGGGGACCCGTTCGACGTGGAGCCTTTAGAACCGGGGCCTTTCGACGGAGTCTCGGAGGGAGAGGTTTGGGCGTGATGGTCCATGACGGAAGGTACGTTAGCAGAGGCGGAAGCGTCGTCCCCATTCGGTCTCGGACCCGCCCCGGGTGCTTTCGTTCCCAAACCCGAACGGAGCCGTGAGGCTTTTGGGCGGGGGCCTCCGCTGGTCCTGGGTAAGAACGGATCGAGCGGGCCGAAACACCGGCCCGATTCAGGTCCACCACCTAGCCACGAACCTAGGAGCTGTCCATGAAGACCCTGACCCTATCCCTCCTTTCCTTGGGCCTGTGCATGGCCTTCGCCCCAGCCGCCTTCGCCCAGACCGACTGCAGCGATCCGGCCCAGATGTTCGACTGCTTCTGCCTCACGCCGGGATCCCCCTTCTGGCACGAGGAGGGCTGCGGCAACCTTCCGGATCCCGGCACCACCAACGTCGGCATGAACGACATCGCCTTCGACATGCTGGAGGACTACTGCCGCAACGCCCCCACCTACACCCATCCCATCCAGATCATCATTCAGCTCTACAACGACGGCATCATCGACCTCGAGATGTTCAACGAGCTGAGCGGCACCATCGACCGGATGGGCCTGGAGAACGACCCCCTGCGCTGGGCGGCCATCAACTGGGCGGCCCTGGGTATCGACGACCCATCGAACGCCGACTTCTGGCAGTGGTTCGACACCTGCGTCGCCGTCGGCTACATCCCCGTCGGTTTCCCCGGCCGTCCGGCGCAGCCCCAGAACCCGCAATGATCGATTCGTCCGCGGCGCCCGGCGGCGCCGCGGACCTCCACACCCCCCTCCCACCCTTCCGAGCACCGGGGAGACCCCATGTCGTCCAAGACCCTCCAGCTTTGCCGAAGTCTCGTCCTCTGCGCCGCCGCCCTTGGCTTCTCGGCCCCCGTCGCCTTTGCCCAATTCGGGCCGCAGCCGTCCCCCGCCGCGTCCGTCGTCTCCACCCGGGCACAGGCGGAGGACCTCGTGGTGACCGTCGACTGGGGTCCCCAGGTGCCGGCCACGCCCGCGGAGCTCGTGGTGGGGGACGCCGAAGGCCTCACCCTGGAAGTGATTCCTGTGGTTCCGGTGGCCGCCGGACGGTCGGACCACGGGGTCTCCGCCTTCCTTCGCCGGGTTCCGGCGGAGGGCTTCGAATTCTCCGTACGGCTGCGGGGGGTCGGTGGAGATCCCCTCTCAGAGCCGATGCCGTTCCGCGTCTTCTTCGACTGCCCCGCCGCCGCGGCCCCCTGCAGGTGGACGACGGAGGACGCCCTCACCTCCGGCGCGCCCATCGTCCATCGGGCCATGGCGACCGCCCTGGACGGGGCCCTGACGGAGGAGGGTGGGGCCGGGGATCTTCTCACCCACCTGCTGGCGGCGCGACCGGAGCTCACCGGGCAGGTGTGGTCCCTGGCGGCGCAGCTGAGCCGCTTCGAAGACGACCAAGGCGTGGATCCGACCTGCTTCTGCCTCTGGCTCGCCTCGTTCCATCGCGACCCGTCGTCTCCCACCGGCACCGTCGACCCCTTCGGCGACCCCGGTTTCGCGCGGCAGGCGGGCCCGGGGGCCTCCCTCGCCACCGGCGCCCAGACCCGGGGCGGAAGCTGGTGGCTGGAGGATCACGGCGAGGGCCGCCTCAGCCTCGGCCTGCCCTGCCTGCAAATCCGCGGATGGTCCACGACCCAGGTGACGATGGAGACCGGCATGACGGCCCGTTCCCTGCGGATGCCGTCCCTGGGCTCCTGTCCCGGCCACCTCTGCCGCGGCGACGTCTCCTTTACCGCGGACGTCGAGGGACGGCTGACCCTCCGCGGCAAGACGACTCCGGGCGCCCAGATCGAGGCCCAGGCCGCCGCCGAGGGCCACCTGACGGCTCTGGACGAGGCCGACAACCTCTGGGGGCCGGCCACCTGGGAAGAAACAGGGGCCTGCGGCCAAGACTGCCAGCTATCCGCCGACCCCCAGACGTTCCAGGGGGACCTGGCCCTCGATCTCTACGACGTCACCCGCGGCACCGGGATCGTCGCCGACCGCACCTCCGTCAGCCTCCACGCCCAGGGGGAGGGCCCCTGGTGCCTCGCCTGCGCGTCGGCGTCGGTGGGGCTCCGGGGAACTGCTGAGGCGGACTGCGCGGTGGACCGGCGGGTCGTCGCCGAGATGGTGCCCCAGGGGGGATCCCGCAGCCCCCTCGGCCCCCCCTGCGGCGAGCTGAAGATCAGTCCCTGGCTTCCCTGATCCCCCGTTAGGCCCCGGGCGACCCGCTGACCGCTGCGCCTTCAGAGACGCAGCGATCGAGCTCCCGCCGGACCTGCGCGACGTCGGCGTGGTCGTCCTGTCGGTGGCGAAGGCGCAGCTCCAGGGCCCGCTCCAGGGGCGGCACGCCGCCGGCGCAGTTCCCCTCCGCCACCAGGATCCGGCCCCGAAGGTACAGCGGGTAGGACAGGCGGAAGTCGCCCTCCGGCAGCATCCCCCGAAAGGCCGCGGACACCCGGTCGAGGAGGTCCAGGGCCTCGGAGCTCCGTCCGATCTCGGCGTAGAGGCCGGCGAGGTTGTAGAGATTGCGGACCGTGGAGGGGTGCTGTTCCCCCAGCGTTCTGCGGTGCAGGTCCAGCGCTTCGAGGTAGGCCGCCTCCGCCTCCTCCGGCTGCCCCGCCCGCTGGTGGGTCAGCGCCAGGTTGACCCAGCGCTCCGCCACCCGCGGATGCTCAGGCCCCAGCCGCTCCCGCCCCAGCTCCAGGGCCCGGCGCATCCAGGGGATCGCCTCCCGTGGCCGGCCGCGGGACACCAGGACCTGAGCCAGGTTGTTGTAGCTCTTCCCCAGCAGCCAGTGGTCCTCGCCGTAGACCTCGAGCCGAATCCGCAGGGCCTCCCGGATCGCTGCCTCCGCCTCCTCCAGCAGCCCCTGCCCGTGGAGGACGACGGCGAGGTCCCCCAGGTTCGTCGCCACATCGGGGTGCCGGTCCCCGAGGCGGGCCCGACGATGCTCCAACGCGCGCCGGAACACCCCCTCGGCGGCGTCCAGGTCGCCGGATTCCACCAGCAGCTGGGCCAGGCCCGTGAGGTGGTCCACCACTTCGGGATCGTCGTCCGCCAGCACTTGGCGTTGGAGCTCCAAGGCACGGCGGAAGAGCCCCTCCGACTCCGCGGGTTTCCCCGCCTGCTTTTCGACCTCCGCCAACAGACCGAGGGTCTTGGCGGAGGCGGCGGGATCTTCGGCCTCCCCCTGCGCGGCGAGGGTCCCCCGCAGCAGGATCCGGGCCGTGGCCAGCTCCCCCTGCACCAACAGGGACCGCGCCAGTTCCTGACGCCCCTCCACCAGCCGCGGGTCCGACGGCCCGAAGAGCCCACGGCGCTCCGCCAGGGCACGCTCCAGGAGCTCCCGGGACGCCGCGGGGTCCCCGAGGTTGCGGTAGACCTTGCCCATGGTGGTCATGAGGGCCGATCGCACCTCCGGCTGCTGCTCCAGGTCCACCGCGATGCGCCCCACCCCCTCCTCCAGGAGGTCCATGGCGGTCACGTCACGGCCCTGGGCCCCCTCCGGGTCGGGACGTTCGAAGAGGTCGACCAGGAACCGCGTCACCTGACGAGACTCCGCCAGGTGTCGCTCCGCCCTGGCCCGTTCCGCCTCCGCCCGCCAGCTGGCCCGGGTGGTGGACACCACCGCCAATCCCAGGGTGGAGACCACTAGCGCGACGACAGCGACCCCCACCCGGTGGCGACGGACGAATTTGCGGGCCCGGTAGAGGGTCGTCAACCGCCGCGCCCGCACCGGTTCGGACCGCAGGTGACGCTCCAGATCCCGGGCCAGCTCCGCCGCCGACGGATACCGGTCTTCGGGGGACGGGCCGAGGGCGGTCAAGGCGATGCTGTCCAGATCCCCGCGGAGCAGGGCCCGCAGGCCCTTCGGTGTCGTGCCGCGGCGGCGGGCGATGGCCCCGGAGTCGTCCGTCCCTTCGGGCCTTGTGAGGGCCACCTGGCTCGGCGGCGACGGCCCGCCCCGGCGGTGGACCGCCTCGATCTCCCCCATCGAAAGGCCCTCCAGACGGTGGGGGGGACGGCCGCAGAGCAGCCGATACAGCAGAACCCCGAGGGAGTAGACGTCGGTGCTGGTGGTGAGGGGCTGCCCCCGGACCTGCTCGGGGCTGGCGTAGTCCGGGGTCAGGAAGCTGCTGCCGGGGGCCGTGACCACCGGGTCGGTGCGAAGGAGGTTCGGCTCCGTGAGCTTGGCGATGCCAAAGTCCAGCAGCTTGGGCCGGCCGTCCCGGGTCACCAGCAGATTGCCCGGCTTGAGGTCCCGGTGGATCACCAGGTTCCGGTGGGCGAAGTCCACCGCCTCGCAGACCTGACCCAGGAGCGCCAGCCGCCCCCGAAGGTCGAGACCGCGGGCATCGCAGTAGACGTCGATGGGATCCCCCTCGACGTGTTCCATCACCAGGTATGGCTCCCCCAGGTCGGTGGTGCCGTGGCCCAGGAAACGGGCGATGCCGGGGTGGTGTAGCCGGGCGAGGATTTCACTCTCCTGGACGAAACGCTGGGCCAGGTCTGGATCCGCCGGACTCCGCCGCAGCACCTTCACCGCCACCCGCTGGTGGGGATCGGCGGGGGGCCGGGCGAGGTAGACCGCCGAGAACCCACCGCGCCCCAGCAGCCCCAGGACCTCGTAGGGACCCAGGCGCTCCGGCAGCGGATCGAGGCCCGGCGGCGGAGCTACGGCTTCCTCGGCGGCGTCTTCGAGGATGCCCCCGAGGAGGCCCTCTGCTTCCTCGGCGGACGCCAACATGCCCTCCACCGCCTCGACGGCGTCCGCGTCCCGCCCCCGCTCCGCCTCGAGCTCCCGCGCCCGCCGGTCCGGCGGCAGGCAGCGGACGCGGTGGAACAGGGTCTCGATCCGCCGCCAGCGTGCGGGGTCCATGGCGTCAAGGATCCTGGGCGCGGAGCTCTTGGGCCAGCCACGCCTTCGCCGCCTGGTAGTCCCGCTCGGCGGTGGCCTTGGAGATGCCGAGGACGTCGCAAACCTCGCCCACCTTGAGGCCGGCGAAGAAGCGAAGCTCCACCACCCGGGCCTTGCGGGGGTCGAAGGCTTCGAGGGCGCGGAGGGCGTCGTCGAGGGCCAGGATGTCCGGGGCGCGGCCGCCGGCCGCCAGCGGCGGCGAGTCCTCCAGGGTCAGATGGGGGATGCCGTGACCGCGCTTGAGGCTCCGGCGCTCCCGAGCCAGGTCGACGAGGACGCGGCGGATCAGGCGGGCCGAGAGGGCGAAGAAGTGCTGCCGATCCTGCCAGTCGACGTCCGCCGTCATCAGGCGCAGGAATGCCTCCTGGACCAGAACCGTGGTGTGGAGGCTAGACCGGACGAGCTCCCCACGGAGGGAACCTCGGGCGAGACGGCGCAGCTCGCCGTAGACCAGCGGTGTCAGCCTATCGAGGGCGCCGCGGTCCCCCGAGGCCCAGCGACGTAGGAGCGTCGTCACCTCGCCGGCGGCGGGGTGCGTCGCCCCCTCAGCTCCGTGTTCTCCCCGCTGCGCCATGGTCACCCCTCCTTGCGGTCGTTTCCTGCCGCGGGCCGGCGGACGACCGTCTCTGGAAGCGCCGTCGGCCCGCCCATGAGGATAACGAGGCGAGGCGGCGCCGGGCTACCGGGGGCGCCGGAGAGGGACCTGGGATCCGCTCAGGCGGTGCGCATGGCGTCGAGGCGCTCGCCGAGCTTCTCCGCCTCCGCCACCTTGAGGGCGTAGGCCTGGATGTCCCCCGCCCGCTGAAGGTCACGGGCCTCCTCCATCTTCTGCATGTACTCGTTCTCGAGGGTCTTGACTGGATCTTTCTTGAACAGGCCGAACATGGACCGTCTCCGTCGGTTGGGCGTGGGCTTGTCGATCGGACTCTGGCATGGTGTTCGGCGACGGCGGGAAAAGGGATGAGGGGAAGCGCGGCTTTCGGCGAGGTCAGTCCTCCACTTCAGTCCTCCGCTTCAGTCCCCCACTTCGGCGTACACCGGCAGCTCCCGGCAGGCCACGTGCTCGAAGATCAGCGCCGTTTCCATGTGGTCCACCTCGTCGCGGGTGGTGAAGGCGCTCATCCCGAGCTCCCGGAGGGCGTCGGAGTCCCGGACCGCCACGTGGACGAGGAAATCGTTGCCGCCGGTCATGTGGTAGACCGCCAGCACCTGGGGCAGGCCGATCGCGTAGGCGCGAAAGCTTTCCACCACCGGCCGGGAGTGGCGACGTAGACGCACGGCGATCATGGCCTCGATGCCGATCCCGAGGGCCCGGGGATCGACCTCGGCGTGGAACCCGCGGAGCACGCCGTCCTCCACCAAGCGCTTGACGCGTTCGTGGCAGGTGGACTGGGCGACCCCGAGACGGGCCGCCAGCTCCTTATTCGACAGCCGAGCATGCTTCTGCAAAGCCCGAAGAATCTCGCAGTCGATTCGGTCGAGGGGTCGACGACGACGGCCGCTGCGAAACAAATTCGAATCTTCCCACATCTGCCGAAGCTTCCTTTAGTTTCTTGGCCATGAGGAATCAAGATCTTCGACCAGTCTACCACTGCACCGAATCCGCTCCCGCAGAGACCGTGGCCCAGGCCCCATCCCTCGCCACCTTAGCGATCCACGCGGGACGGGAAGACTTCGCGGAGCTCGGAGTCCACGCGCCACCCATCGACCTCTCGACCACCTATCCGGTGTCCGGACTGGAGGCCGCCACCGCAAGCCTCGACGCCATGGCCATGGGGGGTCGGCCCAAGTCCGGGGAGGCGGTGTATGGACGACTCCACAACCCCACGGTGGCCCGCTTTGAAGAGGCCCTCGCCCGACTCGAAGGGCAGGGGGTCGACGCCCCCGTGGAGGCCGTTGCCTTCGCCTCCGGCATGGCCGCCACCACCGCCTGCCTGCTGGCGGCCCGGGAACTGGGCCTCGGTCACCACGTCGTCGCCACCCGACCGATCTACGGCGGCACCGACCATCTCCTCAGCGGCGGCCTCCTCGACTTCGACACCACGTGGTCGGAGCCCGGCGCCGTCCCCGAGGCACTCCGGGACGACACCGCGCTGGTGATCACCGAAACCCCCGCCAACCCGAGCCTCCGCCTGGTGGACGTCGACGCCCTCGTCCGCTCGGCGGCGGGGATTCCCGTGCTGGTGGACTCCACCTTCGCCACCCCGGTGCTCCAGCGCCCCCTGGCGCAGGGCGCCACCTTGGTGCTCCACAGCGCCACCAAGTACCTCGGCGGCCATGGCGACGTCATCGCCGGTGTCGTCGCCACCGCCGATCTCCGATGGGCGGCGGCCCTGAGACGGATTCGGGTGGCCACCGGCGCCCTGCTCCACCCCCTCGCCGCCTATCTGCTCCACCGCGGCCTCGCCACCCTGCCCCTGCGGGTCGGGGCGGCCCAGGCCAGCGCCGACGCCCTGGCACGACGCCTGGCGGAGCATCCGGACGTCGGCTGGGTCGGATACCCGGGCCTGCCCGGGGGCGACCCCGACGGACTCCTCGGCCGCCAGATGTCGGGCCCCGGCTCGATGATCGCCTTCGAGGTCCGCGGCGGCTTCGGGGCGGCCCGCAGGTTAGTGGAGGGCCTGCGCTGGATCACCACAGCGGTGAGCCTAGGCTCCGTGGACTCCCTGATCCAGCACCCCGCCGCCCTCACCCATCGGGTGGTTTCCGAGGACGGCCTCAGGGAGGGTGGGATCACTCCGTCCCTGCTGCGCCTCGCGGTGGGCCTCGAGCACGTGGAGGACCTCTGGGGGGATCTCGACGGAGCCCTTCGACGGACCCATCGACGCATCGAAACCCCGCGGCGCGCGGCCCCCGTCCTCGCCACCGTCTGAGCCCCAAACCCCGAAGACGACGGTCGCCGGCCGCGCCGCCGGATCGCCACATTGGGGCCGGGGATCGTCACATCGGGCCACCGAGGCCGAGAACGAGCCAGGATCGCCACGATTCGGACCCGTCCGGCCTCGCCCCCTGCTCCGGATCTGCACCGCCGGGCCGTAGCGTCTCCCCCATGAGGGACACGACGCTCCGCTCCCACCACCCCGCCGTCCAACCAAGGCCGGTCCGATCCTCTCCCGCGGGCAGAGGATGGGCCGCCCCGGTGGGCCTCCTTACCTGGGCCCTGTGGCTCGTCGCCTTCGGCCCGTCCCTGGCCCGGCACGGGGCGACGTTCCGATACGCCGAAGGGGTCAACCTGGCGGTGCTGGGGGCGGCGCTGTTCGTCGTCGTCGCCCGCGCCCCCAAGCTGGTCGTCCACGTCGCCGGGTTTCGGCCCCACCCCGAACCCCTCCTGTGGATTCTGGGGGCGGTCGCCGTCGACGCGGCGGCCCGCCTGGGATGGGGGGACCCTAGGCTGTCGATCGTCGCCTTCGTGGTCGGCGGCTTCGGCCTCTTGGGAACGTTCACGGTTCCGAGCCGCTGGCGGCCCCTGCGGCCGGCGGCGCTGCTGGTGGCCTGCGTGCTGCCCTTCGGCGCACAGTTCGGCACAGGGCTCGGCTATCCGGCCCGGGTGCTGACCGCCGCCGCCGTGGCGGACGTGCTGGGGACCCTGGGCGTCGCCTCCCTGTCGGCCCACGACGTGGTCCTCCTCGAGAACGGGGTCGCCCACGTGGACCTGCCCTGCAGCGGCGTCAAGAGCCTGTGGACAGGCACCCTCTTCTTCCTCGGCGCGACCCTCGTCACCCAACGGCGGCTCGGCGTCCGCTGGCTCCTCTCCCTGGGGATCTTCCAAGGGGCGCTGCTCATGGCCAACACCGCCCGCGTGCTGGTGCTGGTGATCCTCGGCCTGGTGCTGGGGGCCCCGAGGGCCGCCGACCTGGCCCACGTGCCCCTGGGGATCTTCGGCTTCGCCGTCTGCTTGGGGATCGGGGCCGTTCTCGTCCGCTGGATTCCCCTTCAGGGGCAGGTGGACGACGCCCCTCCGCCCAGCCGAGCCGGCGCCCCCCTGCGCCCCCTGCTGCTGCTGTGCTGCCTGGTGGCGACCCTGTCGGCGATGCCGCGGATCGCCGAGGGGGGCACCCGGGCCACCGCGGAGGAGGTGGTTCCGCCGGCGGACATCGCCGCATCGGCCCTAGAGATGACCCCGGCGGAGCGCCGTTTCTTTGCCTACGAGCCCGGCACCCGAGCTGGAAAATGGCGCTTCCGGTGGGGCGGAGCCCGCGGATCCCTGCTCCTGGTGGCGGCGGACAGCTGGCGGTCCCACCACGCCCCGGAGCTCTGCCTCGCCGCCGCCGGCTTCCGGGTGGAGGCCATGGGGCCCCGACGGCTCGACGGCTTTCCCTTCCACGAGCTTCAGGTCTCCGCCGACGGCTCCGGGGCCCGCACCGCCGCCTACTGGTTCCAGTCCACCGGCGGGGCCACCCCCAGCCTGCTCCAGCGCTTTTGGCGCGAGGCCACCCGGGGGGATGAGGGCTGGGTGCTGGTCTCGGTGCTCTTCGACCCGGACAGCGACCCCGCGCTCCACGACCCTTTTCTGCGTCACCTGCACCACCACGTGGATCGGCGCTTCGACCGGAGACGCCCACCATGGAGGACCTGACCATGCTCCGACGTCCCCTCGCCCTTGCCTTCAGCCTCGCCCGCCTCCTCGGCCCACACTTCCTGTTCTGGGGATGGAACGGACTCTTCCTTTCGGTCGCCGCCTTCGGCATCGCACCCCATGTGCTGCCGGCCGTGTGGGTCGATACCCTGCGGGGGGACGTCCCGATGTCCTTCCTGAGCGGCGTCCTGGCGCTGCTGCTGGTGCCCCTCGCGTCGACCGCGGTGGGCCTCGTATGGCTGCGCCGACGGCCGGGGGCCCTGCTGCGCTTCTTCTACGGCGTCGAGGCGCCCCTGGTGACCCTGTGCCTGGCCCGCCTCTTTCTGCTGCGGGAGCTCAACCCCGGGGTGGCGTTCGCCATGGGGGGCTTCGCCGTCGCCCTCTCGGCCTACGGCTGGACCCTCTTCCGTCGGTCACGGCCAGATCACCGGACGAAGACCCTCCGAGCCGGTTTGGCCTGGGCCGGCGCGCTGTGGACGGCCACGGCGGGGCTCTACGTCGCCGCGTTGCTGGCCTTCTACGTGCCCCCCGCCGCCTGGGCCCTGGGGAACTTCCTGCTGGAGTTGGACTGGTCCGCCGCCCTGGCGGACGCGCTGCTCCGCGGACGCCCCTTCGCCTCCCTGATGCAGGTGCTGTTCCTGGCGCTCTTCGTAGCTTCGGCCCTCCTTTTCCTGGCCCTGCCGGCGGGCCTGGCGGGCCTCTACCTGGCCCCCGTCGTCACCCGTTTCGCCGCCCACCGGGCCCGCCTCGGGGGACCCGCCACCGCGGCGCTCGCGGTGCTGGTGCCCCTCGTGGCGATGGCCGGCTTCGTCGCCTCGAACCGCCAACCCCAGGCCGAGGCCCTCGCCCTCACCGACGAGCCCGCCGTCACCGACGCCGAGCGGCGGGCCCTGCTGGAGCGTAGCGACGGCATCCGGCGCGGGCTCCTCAACGCCTACCTCTCCCCCCACCGGTACGTGTCGAGCGACGGGGAGAACAACCACATCGCCGCGATGTACGCCGAAGTCACCGGGCGGTGCCATGACGACTTCGCCGGCCTCGAACGGGTCTGGGAGGCCCTCGCCCGTCCCCTCCTCTACCGGGGGACGGACCGGCGCGGGGACCGGAGGACGGCGCAGGACCGCTACGAAGCCTTCTTCGACGCACCGATCCAGCGGGCGGAGCTCGGGCCCACGGTGCGGGCCCTGCGCTCCACCTGGGACCGTGACGCGGCGGCGGCCGGACTGCTGGACATCGGCGCCGAGAACGTCTGGCTGGAGGAGCAGCACGTCCGCGTGCGGGAAGGGGGCCCCTGGGCCGAGGTGGAGATCCACGAGGTCTACGCCAACCGCACCGGGCGGCCCCAGGAGGTGCTGTACTACGTATCCCTCCCGGAAACCGCCGCCGTCACCGGCCTGTGGCTCGGCGACACCGCGGACCGGAGCAAGCGCTTTCCGTTCGTAGTGGCCCCCCGCGGGGCGGCCCAAGAGGTCTACCGCTCCGAAGTCGTCCGCAACGTCGACCCGGCCCTGCTGGAGCAGGTGGGCCCGCGCCAGTACAGGATCCGGGCCTTCCCCGTGCCGGCCCTGCCCCGCCGGGGAGACGGCGCCCGCCCCGCCGTCAGCCGGCTCCATCTCTGGCTGACCTACCGGGTGGCCGCCACGCCGGACGGCTGGCCCCTGCCGCAGCTCGCCGAGCGACGCAACGTCTACTGGACCCGCCGCTCCGAGCGTAGCCTGGGGGGCGAGCCCTGGGGTGGGGAGGACTGGCTGCCGACGACGGTGCCTAGGTCCGGGGACCGGGGGACGGCCGGCCAGGGGCCAAGCCGGATGGAGGCGACGATGGCGGGCTACCGGGTGACGGCGGAGACCGCCGAGACGCCGACCCTGATGGCCGGGCCGCCGACGGCGGGGCCATCGACGGCGGGGCCACGGCTGGCGGTGATCGTCGACACCTCGTTGTCCATGACCGAGCATCGGGGGGACGTCGCCTCCGCCGTCGAGGTGCTCGAAGCCCTCGGGGTGGATGCGGACCTCTACTTGACCCGCGCCGGGGGTCCCCCCCGCCGCATCTCCGCCGCCGACCTCGACCCCGCGGAGCTCCTGTTCTGGGGGGTCCTCGGGCCGGACGAGCTGTTGGCCCAATACGCCGACGCTCGGCATGAAGATCAAGGGACGGGGGGCGACGACCCCACCCCCTACGACGGCGTCTTCGTCCTCACCGACGCCGGTGGCTACGACGTCGAACCCGACGCCGGGGCGACGGCCCAGGTCCCTGACCCCGAAGCGCCCCTCTGGTGGATCCACTTCGGCGGTTTGCCGATCGCCTACCGGGACGGGATCCTGGCCGCCACCGAGGACAGCGGCGGAGGGGTGGCCACGTCGGTCACCGAAGCCCTCGACCGCCTCGCCACGGGTCGGCCGGGTCAGCGGATCGTCGACGGTTGGCGGTTCACCATCCAGCCCGGCGACGACGGCGCCGAACGCTCCGGGGATCCGTCCTTCGAAGCCGTGGCGGCCCGCCAGCTGATCCGCCACCTCGGTCGATCCCTCGACCGGTCCGACCTCGGCGCCCTCGACGGGATCCACGCCCTGGCCAAGGCCCACGGGGTGGTGACCCCATACTCGTCGATGCTGGTGCTGGTGAACGACCGGCAGCGGGAAGCCCTGGCCAAGGCCGAGCAGCGGGAGGACCGCTTCGAACGGGAGGCGGAAACCGGCGACCAGGCTCTGGGTGAGCCGCCGGATCCGTTCGCCGTGTCCGGCGTCCCCGAGCCGGAGGAGTGGGCGCTGCTGCTGGTGGCGGCCGCCGCCCTCGTGGTCCTCCGCTGGAGGGCGAGGTAGAGGGGGCCCTCCGGCAGCGCGCGGGGCCGTTTTGAGAAAAGTCCTGGGATCGGTCACAGGCGGTTGGGCTACTCCGTCCTACAGGGAAACGGGCCGATTCCCGGCCCCGAAGGAGACACCAGCATGACGACCCTCGCCACCGAAGCCCGCAAGCCCGAAACCCACAAACCCGAAGCCCTCAAACCCGAAGCCCAGGCCGCCGACGAAGACGCCAACGCCTATCTCCGCGACCTGCGCCGCGAAACCCCGATGGGCTTCCTCAAATTCATGCTCGCCATGCCGATGGCCGGCCACCGCTCCGCGGCGAGCCAGGAGGCCCTCGCCGTCGCCCGGCTGGTGGCGGTCCAGCATGAAGACTGCGGACCCTGCGTCCAGATCTGCGTCGACATGGCCCTAGGGGCCGGGGTCGATCCACAGCTCCTCCGCGACGTCCTCGCCGGTCGGGTGGACGCCCTGCCGGAGCCCCTGGGGGCCGTCTACCGGCTGGCGGACGCCGTCGTCACCGCGTCGGATCGGGCGACGGCCCTGTCCGACGAGGTCGCCGGAGCCCTCGGCCGCGGGGCCCTGGCGGATCTAGGCTTGGCCATCGCGTCGAGCCGCATGTTCCCGACCCTCAAACGAACCCTGGGATACGCCCGCAGCTGCTCGGTGGTCCGGGTAAAAATAGAAGCATGAGCGCCGAGCCCGTCCCCACCGATCCCACCGAGGTCTTCGAGACCCACCGGCCGAGGCTGGTGGGCCTCGCCTACCGAATGCTGGGGAGCCTCGGCGAGGCGGAGGACGTGGTCCAGGAAACCTACCTCCGCTGGCATCGCCGGGCCGACGGGGTGATCGACGCCGGCCGCTGGCTCCGCACGGTCACCGGCCGGCTCTGCCTCGACCAGCTGCGCTCCGCCCGGGTACGGCGGGAGCAGTACAAGGGTCCGTGGCTGCCGGAGCCCGTCCCCACCGACGGCACCGATCCCGCCGTCGACCCGGCGGAGCTGGCGGACTCCCTGTCGATGGCGATGCTGGCCGTGCTCGAACGGCTGTCCCCGACGGAGCGGGCCGCCTTCCTCCTGCGGGAGGTGTTCGACTACGGCTACGGCGAGGTGGCGGAGGTTGTGGGCAAGAACGAAGCCGCCTGCCGCCAGCTGGTCCACCGGGCCAAGCGGCGGCTGGCGGAGGAGCGCCCGCGATTCGAGGTGGACCGCCGGCAGAAGCAGGACCTGGTGGACCGCTTCGTGGCCGCCACCCGAGGGGGTAATCTGCAGCCCCTGGTGCACCTCCTCGACGAGCAGGTGACCCTGTGGTCCGACGGCGGCGGCAAGGTCCCGGCGGCCCTCAGGCCCATCTACGGCGCCGACCGGGTGATGCGCCTGCTCCTCGGCGTCTCGCGTTCCCAGCCCGACGACCTCGAGATCGAAATCCGCGAGATCAACGGCGAGCCGGGGATCCTCCTGCGGTCCGGGGGCCGCGCCATCCAGACCTTCAGCTTCGACCTCCACCGGGGCCGGGCGGTGGCCATTTACGCCGTGCGCAACCCCGACAAGCTGGGCCGCTTCGACGGGGACGGGGACGGGGACGGGGACGGGGACGGCTGAAGGCACCCCAGCCCCCGTTCGAACCGACGCAGCGGCGTATACTCCGGCCATCGAGAACGGACCCCACGGAACGACGGAGCACCCGACGGACGGGCCACTGCAAGGCGATGCAACCACGGCATCGGCGGCGGAGTCTCGCCCCGTCACCCTTCTGGCCCTTGCGGTCGCCCTCGTCTGGATCGGGCTCACCCTGCCCCTGGCGCTGGGCCAGGAAACCCTCTTCTTCCGCGACGTCCTGGTCCCCCACCTCTACGCCAAGGCGGAGGGCACCGCAGCCCTCCAACGGGGGGAGGTCCCGTTCTTCCATCCCTCCTGGGGGCTCGGGCAGCCGTTCGCCGGCAACCCCAACGGCCTGCCCTTCTACCCCGGCAATCTCCTCTACCTGCTGCTGCCGATCTGGAGCGCCTTCAACCTCCACTACGCCCTCCACTGGCTGCTGGCGGGGGTCGCCATGGCCCTGCTGGCGCGTCGGCTGGGCCAGTCCCCCCTCGCCGCCCTCACCGCCGCGGCCACCTACGGCCTATCGGGTTTCGTGCTCACCACCCTCTCCCTTTACAACACCGTCACCGTCGTCGCTTGGTGGCCCCTGGTGCTGCTCGGTGTCCACACCGGTGGCCGGCGGGGGATCGCCCTGGGGGGACTCGCCTGCGGCCTGGCGCTGCTCGGCGGGGAGCCGGTGACCGCCGCCCTTGGCATGGCACCCGCCCTCTACCTCGCGGCGTCGGTCCACGGTGCCCGCCGCGGCCTGGGGACCGCCGTCGCCGTCGGCGCCGTCGGCCTGGCCGTCGCCGCCCCCCAGCTGGTGGCGACCCTGCGGGTGCTGCCCTTCACGGTCCGCGGCGGCCGGGGCTTCGGCACCGAGAAGGTGGCGGCCTACTCGATGGACCCGGAGCGCCTGGTGGAGCTCCTGATCCCCTTTCCCCTCGGCTTCCCCATGACCTTCGACGCCGGCGGCCTCTGGCTCGCCAGCCACGGGCCCCAGGCGGCCTTCATCTTCACCCTCTTCAGCGGCAGCCTCGCCCTGCCCCTCGCGGCCTTGGGAGCCCGCCGCCGCCGCGGCTGGGCCGCCTTCGCGGGGCTCGGCCTGCTCCTAGCGTGGTCCGGCCGCTGGCTGGGCCCCGCCATGGCGGTGGCCGGCGCGGGGCTGGTGCGCTACCCCGAGAAGCTCCTTTTCTGGCTCGCCCTGGCCCTCCCCCTGCTGGTGGGATGGGGCCTCGACCGGGCCCGGGACGCGCGCCGCCTCCACCGGTTCTTCGGCGTCGGCGCCGCCCTGGCCGGCGGCCTCCTGGTGGCCCTGGTGGTCGGCCGCGTCGGGGTGATCGACTGGCTGTCGGCCAACCTGCGACCGGGCCATCCCCCGGACACCCCGCAGCACCTCGCCACCCGCTGGATAATCGCCCTCTTCGTGCTGGCGGCCTGCTGGGGGATCGCGGCCCCGGCGGCCCGCCGGCGCAAAGTGGTGGCGCTGGCCTGCCTGCAGATCCTCTCCGGCCTCCAGCTGATACCCCTGGTGGCCACGGACGCGACGGAGCCCTATCGGGAGCCCCCACCCCTCCTGGACGCTCTTGGGGACCGGCGGGCGGTATTCGGCTCGGAGCTCTCTCTGCTCACCCCGAGGCCCTGGGCGAGGCCCCCCGACTACCTGATGATGCCCGACCTACGGGCCCGCAGCCGCCTCCTGGCCCTCGACCTCGATCCGGCATCCGGCGTCCTCCACGGTCTCCGGTACCCCGTCGTGTCAGACCTCGAGGGCATCTTCTCGCCCCTCACCTGGGTCCTGGTGGACCGTCTACCGGGGCTCGACTGGCCCGCCCGCCTGGCCCACCTGCGCCGCGCCGGGGTGGAGGCCGTTCTCGTCCACGGATCGCCGATCCAGGGCCTGCCGATCCTCGCCCGGGAGGGCCGCCCCGGAACGTCCGTCATCCTCCATGCCCTCGACCCCGCGCCCCGAGCCTGGTGGCCCGACGACGTCGCCTCCGCCGCCGGCGTCGGCGAGGCGGTCCGGTGGATCGAGGAGGTTCCCGACCCGCTGGAGCGGGCGGTGGTCGGCGGCCCCCTGAGCCATGCCCCCGGGGGCGACATCACCGTGGCCCACTGGTCCGCCGATCACATCGAGCTCGACGTGGAGAGCCCCGGGGGGCTGCTGGTGGTCCGCAGGGCCTTCCATCCCCTCCTTGAAGCCCGCGCCGACGACCTCGAACTGCGCACCCTCCCCGCCGACCTCCACCTCCTCGGCGTGGAGGTACCGGCGGGAGAGCACCGCGTCGTCATCGCGGTCCGCCGCTGGCCCGAGGCCCTGGCGGGGCTCCTCGCCCTCCTCACCGCCGCCGGCTGCGGCCTGATCCTGTGGCGGACCCGCCGGCGCTCTCTCGCCTAAGACGGGCGAGGGCAAGCCTCGCCCCTACTCCGGAGACCCACCGTGGTTCATAGAAACCAAGCGCTCCGGAAGCCCTTCAGTGGCTTAACCCAGGGCGGCGAGCCGTTCCCGGATCGAGGCGACGGTGGCCTTGGCGTCCTCGGCGTTGCGCCGCACGCTTTCGACCGCCTTCGGGTTGGCCTTGGTGACGAAGTTCTCGTTCGCCAGCTGCTTCTCCAGGCCCACCAGGCGCTTCTCCGTGGCTTCCAGCTGCTTCTCCAGACGACCCCGTTCGGCGGCGCGATCAGCCTCGCCGAGGCGAACCGCTGCTTCGAAGGCCGGGTCGACGGCCACCGCCGCGCCCGGCTCGTCCCCCAGGGCGGCGTCGAGCCATTCCAAGGATTCGGCCCGCACCAGGCGGGCGACGATGGTCTCGCAGCGCTGCTGCACCTCGGCGTGGTCGAGGGCGCGGACCGCCAGGGCCACCTTCGCCCCCGGCTCCAGGTTCTGCTCGGCGCGGATGCCGCGCACCGCCGCCACCAGGCGCACCACCGCCGACACCCCCTCGGAGGCGGCGTCGAAGCGGTGCCCGACGTGGACCTCGGGCCAGGTCTCACCGATCAGCATAGAACCGCCCTCCACCGCCACCAGGGCACCCCACAGGTGCTCGGTGACGAAGGGCAGGTACGGGTGGAAGAGCTTGAGGTAGGTCCGCTGGGCGTAGGCCAGCACGTGGGCCGTCTCCTCCATCTCCGAAAGGGGCGCCACCTTGATCGCCTCTAAGTAAAAGTCGCAAAGCTCGCCGCGGAACGACGTGCGAATCTGCTCGGCGGCGTCGCCGAAGGCGTAGGCGTCGAAGCGGCCGTCCACCCGCTCCACCAGCTCGCGGATGCGCTCCAGCATCCAGCCGTTGACGGGGTGCTCCGGGGCCTGCGGCACCGGCAGGGCCGCGCGGTCGACCCCTTCGCCGAGGATCCTGCCGATGGACACGTCGATCAGCTTCGAGGCGTTCCACAGCTTGGTCAACAGCCGCTGGCAGCCCACCATGCGCTTGTCCGTGAGCTTGAGATCCTGCCCGGGGGCGTTGCCCAAGAGCATCGACAGGCGCAGCACGTCGGCACCGTGCTCCTCGATCACCTCCAAGGGGTCCACCGCAGTTTCGGGGTTGGACTTCGACATCTTGCGGCCGTGGGCGTCGAGGATCAGGCCGTGGAGGTAGACGGTGCGGAACGGCACCTCGCCGGTGGCGTAGGTGGTCATCAGGATCATCCGGGCGACCCAGAAAAAGAGGATGTCGTACCCCGTCTCCATCACCGCCGTGGGGTGGAACTTCTGGAAGTCGGGGCTGCGCTTCAGCAGCTCCGGCAGGGACACCTGCGGATCCGCCGCCAGCTCCGGGTCCACCAGGGTGGACCAGGTCCAGAGGGCGGAGGAGAACCAGGTGTCGAGGGTGTCCGTGTCCTGGGTCCAGCCGTCCCCCTCCGGCGGCCGGTGGCCGACGTACAGGTCCTCTTCGCCGCGGTACCAAACCGGAATCCGGTGCCCCCACCAGATCTGCCGCGAGATGCACCAATCCCTCAGGTTGTCGATCCAGTGGAAGTAGGTGCGTTCCTGGTGCTCCGGGAGGATCCGGATCTCGCCGCTGTCGACGACAGTACGCATCACCTGCTTGAGGGACAGCCGCTGGCCCCGCCACGGCACCGCCGGCTTGTCGACGGAGATGAACCACTGCTCCTTGGGCAGCGGCTCCACCGGCTGCTTGGACCGATAGCAGAGGGAGATCGGCTGGCTGTAGTCGCGGACGCTCTCCAAGAGCCCCGCCGCGTCGAGCTCGGCGGCGAAGGCGTCCCGGCACTCCTGCACCGTCATCCCGGCGTAGTAGTCCCCGGCGGCTTCGGTCATCCGGCCGTCCTCGCCGATGATCTGGATCAGCGGCAGGTCGTGGCGCTGGGCGATGTCGAAATCGGCGTGGCTGTGGGCCGGGGTCACCCCCAGGGCGCCGGTGCCGAACTCGGGGTCCACGTGCTCGTCCCCCACCACCTTGACCTTGATGGTGGGCCCCTTCGGCCAGGGGATCTCGTAGGTCTTGCCCAAGTGCTCCCGGTACCGCTCGTCGTCCGGATGGACGGCGATGGCCGTATCCCCGAGCTTGGTTTCGGGGCGGCTGGTGCCCACCAGGAAAGGCCCGTAGCGCAGGGTGTAGAAACGGCCGGGGCGCTCCTCGTGGTAGATCTCGTCGTCGGAGACGGTGGTCTGGAGGTGGGGATCCCAGTTGACGATCCGCGGTCCTCGGTAGATGAGGCCGTCGCGGAACATGCGGGCGAACACCGCGTCGACGCAGCGGTGGAGCTGCGGATCGAGGGTGTAGCGCTCCCGGGACCAGTCGCAGGACGAGCCGATGGCGCGGATCTGGTGGCGGATGGTGCCCTGACTGGAGTCCACGAACTCGGCGATGCGGCGCACCAGCTCGTCGCGCCCCAGCTCACCCCGGGGATCCGCGATCCCCTCCCCCTGGAGCTTGCGGATGACCACGCTCTCGGTGGCGATGGCGGCGTGGTCGGTACCGGGAACCCACAGGGCCTCGTCCCCCTTCATCCGCCGCCAGCGGATGAGGAGGTCCTCGATCGCCAGCATCACGGCGTGGCCCGTGTGCAGAGTGCCCGTGGCGTTGGGCGGCGGCATCGAGATGGTGAACGCCGGCTTGTCGGACGACGCGTCGGCGACGAACGCCCCCGAGTCCTCCCAGCGGCGGTAGATGTCGGCTTCGTAGGTCTGCGGTTCCCAATATTTTTCTAGCGTCATGGCCGCCAGAGCATGGATCAAAGCGACCCCGTTGGCAAGGGGCCGGCGGTGATCAGAAACCGGCAGAGGGAGCGGAGCCGGCCGTCACTTGCCGACGCGGATCGTCTTGTGGACGAAGGACTCCGTGCCGGAGAGCTCGTCCCACACGCCGACGGCCACGGTCTGGACGCCCTTGCCGATCAGCAGCTGCGTCGCATAGCCGAGCTGCTGGGCCCTGGCCTTCTCGACGTCGGCCCTCGGAATCTCGATCGGGTAGGGCTCGTCGTGGGGCTCCGAGGTGCCTTCGTCGTCCTTGACCGCCACGAAGAAACGCAGCTGGCCGCGCTCCACCCGCCCCGAGGGCAGGAGGGTCAGGTCGCGCAGGGGCACCCGCACCAACACCGGCAGCACGAACCGGCCGCGACGCTTCTTCTCCGGCGTGCCGAAATCCACCTCGACCCCGAGGGGGTTTTGCCCCATCCCCAGCAGCAGGGAGGCGAGGGTGCGATCCTCCACCCGCCGGACGGGGGGCTTGTCGACGAAACCGGTGCGGTGCCGGACCTTGAGATCCGGCCGCTTCACCCGCACCTCCACCTTGTGGTATTTGCCGTCGCCGCCGTGGGGGGAGCGGTAGCCCAGGGAATAGAAGGTGTCGAAGTCGCGGGCCATCGAGTCGAGGGCGCCGTCGAAGTTGAAGGTGTTGAGCACCGAGGTGCCGCCGGTCGCCTCGGCCATCATGATCAGGGGCTCTTGAAAGCCCATGGTGCGGGCGGCGTCCATGACGGTATTGCCGGAGCCGGGCATCATGCCCCCCACGTCGGCCCCCAGGCTGGACTCACCGAAGGAGCCGCGGGCGTCGAGGGTGTAGAGGGTCACCTGGTGGGCGTTCGCCTCGCGGGTGATGTCGCGGAAGAGGTTTCCCTGGTCTTCCCGGATCGACTCCATGATCGGGTCGACGGAGAGCCCGCCGATGGACGCGTTGCGCAGCGACTGCCCGGTGAAAGCCTCCTGCAGGAGGAGGTAGAGATCCTCCCCGGGGCGCATCGGCAGGCCTTCACTCACGTAGACCAGAGCCTTGCGCCCGGGCAGCCCCCCCATGGATCGCACTACGCTCTGCAACGCGACGGCGGAGCGCTTGGAGTCGGCGCGCACCGACTGCACGTAGCTGCGGAGAAAATCGTACGCGGTCTGGAGATCCAGCGGCTCCTCCAGCATCAGCCGCATGATCCGCCGCCGCTGGGCCTGTTCGGCCTGCCGCCCGGTGGCGAATTGGGACATCGCTTCGATTCCCTGGCGCAGCAGCTCACGATCCTCCGTGAACCCCTGCACGAGCTCCACGCTGCCGTCGAAGCCCGTCAGCATCACCCGATCCCCCTGCCCGAGGCGATCTTCCACGAAGGCCCCCAGGTCTTCGAGCAGCCGCTGCCGACTCGCCGGTCGGAGGTTGAAGTGGTCCACGTAGACCAGCAGGTTCAGCCGCTGATCTTCGGGGCGCTCAGAGGCGGCGTCTTCGGCGGACGGTCTCGCCGTCCCCGTCTCCAGGGGTACGCCGGCGCCGGCGTCCTGCAGCACCACGTCGCCGCGGGTCGCGGAGTAGAAGTTGGAGATCTCCACGGGCTGGCCGTCTTCGTACAGCTCGAAGTCTTCCCAACCCAGGCCCGCCACCCTTCGGCCCTCCTTGTCGGTGACGAACACCTCGACGTTGATCACATTGACGTCGACCCGCTCGACGAAGAGCCCCTCGGGCTCCCCCTGGGCGACGGCGCCGCCGGTCAGCAAAGCCGTGGCCAGGAACGCCATCACCGCGACCCCGGGGATGAATCTGGATCGCAGAGGCCTGGGGGTCGGGATTGCGATGGGCGACATAAGGGCTTTCGTACCGAGCATGCTGGCTCCTCGGGTCACGGGTCGGAGGGCGACTTCGCCGGGTCCCCAGTATGCCCGACGCCGGGCGGAATCCGCAGGCCGCCGCGACGGGCGGCGTCAAAGTGGGGACGGGCGGCGTCGATACGGCCAAGAGCGTTGTAAACGAGGGCCAGGGCCAGGCGGGCCCTGGGGGCCCCGGGGTCGAGCTCCACCGCCCGCTCCAGGGCCCGCACCGCGGACCCCGGATCGCCCATGCGGTCGAAGACCACCCCCAGATTGAGATGGGCCTCGGCGTAGGAAGGGTCGACCCGCAGCGCCCCCTCGAGCAGGTCCCGGGCCCCGGTCAGATCGCCGGCGGAGGCCCGCAGGAGGGCCAGATTGTTCGCCGCCCGCGCGTGGCCGGGGTCGAGGGCGAAGGCCCGGCCGTAGGACTCCGCGGCGTCGGAGGATCGCCCCTCCCGGGCCAGGAGGCGGCCGAGGACGTAGTGCCCCTGGGCCAACCCCGGATCCAGGTCGAGGGATCGGGTCACCTCGTCCAGCGCCTCCGCCCCCCGGCCGGCGAGGTCCAGGGTGGCCGCCAGCTCCGCAAGGGTCGCCGCCTGCTCCCCGCGGTCCGACGGCGAGGCGCCGCCGTTCCCCCCGGCGAGGGTGAGGGCCCGGCGCAGGCTGGCCTCGGCATCCCCCAGGCGGCCGGAGGCGCGGTAGGCGGAGCCGAGGGCGCGGTGGACCTGCGGGATCTCCGGGGAGAGATCCCGGGCCCGCTCCAGCGCGTCGACCCCTTCACCCGGCCGTCCGGCCCGCGCCAGCAGGATTCCGCGGTTGTGCAGCGCCTCTCCGTAGTTGGGACGTAGCTCCAGGGCCCGCCCCAGGGACGCGAGGCCCTCGTCTAGACGCCCCAGCCTTCCGTACACGACCCCGAGGTTGAAATGGGCCTCCGCCGAGTCGGGTCCGAGGGCCGCCGCCCCCTCGAGCTCCGGTAGGGCCGCTTCGGGGCGGTCGGTCTTTTGGTAGAGGGTGCCCAGGGCCAGTCGCAGCTCGAAATCGTCCGGCAGGACCTCCCGGGCCCGCAGCAGGGGCCCTTCGGCCTCCTCCAGCTTGCCGGCCCAACCCAGCACCTTCGCCAGGTTGACGTCCCGGCGGGCGTAGTAGTCGCGATCCAGGGAGGCCGTCACCGCTTCCTGGATTTCCCGTTTCCGGTCGGGTCCCCAGGCTCCGCCGATACGGACGTGTCCCCCCTCCGCCAGAACCCCTAGCAGGCGATCCGCGAGGTCCGCGTGGACCTCCAGGTTCGGATGGACGTGGTCGAGGAAGAACGCGTCGCCGACGGCGCCGTGGCCGAATCGCTCCAGGCTCGCCGACGCCAGCAGGGATGGAAGATCGACCCAGGGTGTTCCGGTGTCGCCGGCGACCCGGGCCACCTGCTGAGCAATCGGGCCGACGGCCCGCAGCGGCGCCACGTCCAGGTCCCGGGCCCGCTCGAAGGCGGCGACGGCGGCGGCGGCTCGCCCCAGGCCGAGCAGGGCGCGGCCCAAGCGGAAATGGCTTTCCGCGTAGCCCGGATCGAGGGCGACGGCACGCTCCAGAGCTTCGAGGGCTCCGGCACCGTCATCGGCGGCGAGGAGGGCCTTGCCCTCCGCCAACAGCGTCCGGGCCTGCGCCGGATCCGCGGCGTCGGCGGCGGGGACGGATTTGAAGGGGGAGAAGTCCGCCAGGTTCGACGCCGGCGCCACGAACACGAGGTCGGCGCCCTGGGATTCGGCGATCCCCACCATGCTCCGCAGGGTCGCTCCAAAGTGCTCCACCACCCGGCCCGAAAGGGCGTCGTCCCGCTCGAAGGCGTCGAGGCCGGTCCACACGTCGAGGCGGGTCCGCACCTCCGATGGGAGATTCGAGCTCGGGGTTCCCCGGTCCCCTGCCTCCACCGGCCGCGGAGCCTCGGGCTCCGCCCCGGCACCGCCCGATCCGTCGAGGGCCCCCCAAACGACCCGGGCCAGCCGAAGCCGCGCCAGCCTAGACCGCAGCCACCGCCGCAGCGGCCCCTCCGCCCGCAGATCCCGGTAGGTGCGCTCCTCCAGGAATTCGTTGTGGCCCGTCATCACGATGTAGACGTCGGGCCGATGACGCCCCAGCTCCGCCATCAGGCGCGCCACGCGGTAGCTGGCCCAGGAGACGCCCCCGGCGTTGATCACCTCGTGCCTGCGGTCCGGGTCGGCGGCGTCGAGGAAACGCTGGAGCCACCTTGGGAAGGACACCCGGTCGTCGTAGGGCCGGCCGAACACCGTGGAACCGCCGAGCACGAAGATGCGGGTGGTGTCCGCACCCTTGATTTCGGGGAACTCCTGGTGGTTGAACCACGTCAGCTTCTCCGGGCGGGTCGCCCACACCCGGTCTTCGAGCTGGAAGAGGGGCGTCGAAGCTTCGAACCCCACGTAGGGATCGACGAAGCGAAGGTCGTCCCCCAGACCGAGCAGGGCCAGGGCCCCCTCCACGGAGGCCAGCATCAGTCCCACCGACACCAGGGCGACGCCGAGCAGCAGCAGCTTTTGCCTGTGGGTCGTCCGCGCCATCGGCAGATTCTACGCCGTTGTGCCCACCCGCGGACCGGATCCTCCGCCGCCCCGGATCAAGAGCGCCGGTCGCCGATGTCGGCGGCCCCGTCCTCCAGCTCCGCCATTACCTTGCCCACGCAGTCGGGGCATAGTCCGTGGCTCACCGAAATCCCGGCCTGCTCCGCCAGATAGGTCTCCAATTGACTCCAATAGCCTTCGTCGTCCCGGATCTTGTGGCAGGAGGCGCACAGCGGCAGCAATTCCCCCAATCGACGCTGGTGGGCCGCCCGGAGCTCCAGGTGGACCCGCACGCGGGCGAGCAGCTCGTCCCTGGCGATCGGCTTGGTGAGGAAGTCGTTGACCCCCTCCGACAACCCTTCGACCCGATCCTCGACCCGGTCCTTGGCGGTCAGGAAGAGCACCGGCAGATCTTCGAGGCCGAAGCGTCGGCGCAGCTGCCGACACACTTCGTAGCCCGACATCTTCGGCATCATGAGATCGAGTAGGACGAGGTCGAAGGGACCTTCGTCGTCCACCAGGGACAGGGCCTCGGAGCCGCCGGACGCCAGGACCGGCCGGTACCCCGCCGCCGTCAGCTGGTTGGCCAGGACCGAGCGGTTGATCGGCTCGTCATCCACCACGAGGATCTTCGGGGGTCGATTGGCCCACGCCTTCGGCGGCTCAGGGGGATCCGCCGCCTCGGAGAGGGGGCCGGGGCCAGCCCCGGGGACGGGGGTCGGTGCGGGGGCGGGCGTGGAGGCGAGGACGGATACCGGTGCGGGGGCGGGCGTCGACTTCGGGTCCGCGGGCGAGGTCGGCAGCTCGAGGCTGAAGGTGGAGCCCTCGCCGACGACGGAGTCCACCCACAGCCGCCCGCCGTGGAGACCCACCAGCTGCTGGGTGACGGCGAGGCCGAGGCCGGTGCCGCCGTAGACCCGCTGGGAGGTGGAGTCCGCCTGTTCGAAGGGCTCGAAGATCCGCCGCTGGTGCTCCCCGCTGATGCCGATGCCCGTATCGGTGACGGTCAGCACCAACCGGTCGGTGCCGAACCTCGGCCCCGTCGGATCCGACGTCCCGGAGTCCCCTTGGGGTCGCCAGCCCCGCACCCGCCTGGCCGAAACCTCGACCCGGCCTTCGTCGGTGAACTTGACCGCGTTGCCCACCAGGTTGTGCAGCATCTGGACGAGGCGATCCTCGTCCGCCCACACCGGAGGAAGATCCGCCGGTACGAGGTTGTGGAGCTCGAGGCGCTTGCCCGCGGCCAGCGGCCGGGACACCACCAGCACCACCTCCACCACCGAGTGGACGTCCACCGGCCGAAACGCCAGGTTGAGCCCACCACGGCGCAGCTTGGAGAAATCGAGGATGTCGTTCACCAGGGACCCCAGGCGTCGACCGCTGGCCACGATCAGCTCGAGGTCGTGGCGGGCGGACGCCGGGAGATCGTCCTTGGACCCGTCGAGGAGGGACTCCGCCATGCCGGTGATGCCGTAGAGGGGGGTCCGGAGCTCGTGGGAGGTGTTGGCCAGGAACTCGTCCTTGAGCCGGTCCACCTCCCGCAGCCGGTCGGTGATCGCCTGGGCCCGGCGGACCTTGCGCTGCTGGGCGGTGACGAAGGCGACGGCGACGCCTAAGGCCGTCAGGAGGTAGGCGGCGTAGGCCCACGCCGTGCGCCAGGGGGCCGGGCGGACGGTGACCGAAAGGAGGGGCGTCTCGGTGCCCCACAGGCCCTCGGCGTTGGCGGCCTTCGCCCACAGGGTGAAGGAGCCGCTCGGCACGTTGGTGTAGCTGCCGTAGCGCCGGGAGCCGGCGTCGATCCACCCCGCGTCGAAGCCTTCGAGGCGGTAGGCGTAGCGGTTCTTGTCGGCCCGCAGGAAGCTGAGGGCCGCAAGCTCGAAGGAGAATTGACGCTCGCCGTGGGAGAGCTCCAGGTTCTCCAGGTAGGGCGCCGACTCGAGGGGCTCCCCCCGGTTCATGACGTCGACGGAGGTCAGGGCCACCGGGGGGGGCGGGCCGGAATCGAGGAAATCTTCCGGGGCGAAGCTGTTGTAGCCGCGGATACCGCCGAAGTAGAGGCGCCCGTCCCCGCCCCGATACGAGGAACCGACGTTGAACTCCATGTCCTGCAGACCGTCCAGGACGTCGTACCGGACCCAGCGCTCGGTGGCGGGGTCGAAGCGGTGGAGGCCGCCGTTGGTGCTCAGCCACAGTCGTCCATGGGCATCCTGCTCGATCCCCTGGATCACGCCGTTGGACAGTCCGCCGGTGGCGGGGAAATGCCGGAACGTGCCGCGTTCAGGATCCTCCAGCAGATCCAGGCCGGCGCCGTCGGTGCCGATCCACAGCCGTCCGCCGCGGTCGAGGAGCAGGCTGCGGACCGAATCGCTGGCCAGGCTCTGGGGGTCCCCTGGATCGTGGACGTGCCGCGCGAACGAGCCGTCCGGAGATCGCAGGGAGATTCCGCCGCCGGCGGTCCCTACCCAAAGGCCCCCCGAGCCCGCCGGCTCCAGGGCGAGGACCCGATCGGACCCCGGACCCATCTCCCCATCCGCAGCGCCGAAGTGCTCGAATCGCCCGGTGGCGGGGTCCAACCTCGACAGCCCCGCGCGCCACATGCCGATCCACAGGTGGTCCCCTATCAGCGCCAGGGAGTGGATACCCCCGGGTCCCAGGCTGTTGGGGGCGGCGGGATCGTGCTGGTGGCGCACCACCTCGCCGGTCTCGGTGTCCAGAGCGTCCAGCCCCCCCAAGAGGTAGGCGATCCACAGCCGCCCCCCGACGTCGCAGGCCATGGCGTTGACGGCGTTCGAGCTGAGGGTGCCGGGATCCTCGGGGTCGTGCCTCAGGTGGACGAAGCGGCCCGTCTCGGGTTCGTAGCGGTCGAGGCCGCCCCAGGTGCCCACCCAGAGTCGCCCCTGGGGATCCTCGGAGAATCCCTTCACCAGATTCGCGCTCAGGCTCGTACCGTCCTCCGGATCACGGCGGTGCAGCTCGAAGTGACCGGCCCCGGGATCGAAATAGTGGACCCCGCCCGGGGCCGTCCCCACCCACAGGATGTCGGACCGGTCGACGTAGAGACTCACCACGGCGTCGTGACCGAGGCTGTAGGGATCGGAGGGGTCGTGCCGGAAGGACTCGAAGGACCCATTCGACGGATCGAAGAGGGCCAGGCCGCCGGACAACAGACCGACCCAGAGCCGTCCGGCCTTCGCGTCCCGGATCCGCCACACGGTTCCCCTCGGCAAGCTCCGCGGATCGGAGGAGTCGTGGCGATAGCGGGTCACCCGACCGGTCTGCGGATCCAGGCGATCCAAGCCCCCCTTGGTCCCCACCCACAGCGCGTTGGAAGGATCGAGGTGCAGGGTCCGTACGCGGTCCCGCGCCAGGCTCTCCGGGTCGGTGGGATCGTGGCGATAGGTGCGGCAGCGGCCGGCCTCCGGATCAAAGCGGCACAGGCCGCCGGCGGTCCCCACCCAAAGCTCGCCGGAGGATCCTCCGACGATCGCCCGCACCTCGTCGTTGGGCAGGGAGCCCCCGTCCGCCGGGTCGTGGCGGTGGGTCTCGAAGGCGGCGGAGGCGGGGTCGAAGCGGGCCAAGCCGGCGGCGGTCCCCACCCATAGGAGCTCACCGTCGCCGTAGAGGGCGCTCACCCGGTCGTCCGGCAGCCCCCCCGGCGCCGCCGGGTCGTGCCGGTGGACCTCGAAGGTCTCGGTGCGCGGGTCGAAGCGCTGCAGCCCGCCCCCCGCGGTCCCCAGCCACAGCTCCCCGCCGGCGCCTTCGAGGAGAGCTCGCACGCTCCCCGGGACCGGCAGCTGGATGCGGCGGAACTCGTGACCGTCGAAACGGTCCAGGCCGCTGTCGGTCCCGAACCAAAGGAATCCCCGTCCATCCTGCAGGATGGACATGACGTTCATCTGCGAGAGACCGTCCTGGTTGGTCAGGTGTTCGAATCGCGGAGGTCCTTCCGCGCCGAGGGCACCGGACTGCACCAGCAGCCAGCACAAGACAAGGGTGGTCCACAGAGGATGTTCGAGGAATCGCACGATTTCCCATCGGGACGGGGTACGCAGTCCCGCCTCCGGTTGCCCAACGTGATTTGGAACCGTCGGGATCCTATTACATCGAAGCATTGGCCGATCGGGGACGCCTGTGCTAGACACCTGGTACGTTCGCTATCGTACGTTCACTGTCCCGATGTATGGGTTGGCTTTCGACCCACCCGAGAATGCCGGTGCCCCTTCGAGGCCGCGAGGAGATTCCATGACCCGATTCACCGTCGTCCGCGCTGCGCTGTCCATGCTTCTGCTCTGGACCGCCACGTCCGCCGGCGCTTCCCGGCCCCCGGGGGCCGACGCCGCCGACTTCGCCGCCAAGGAGGCGTCCTGGCAGCGTCATCAAGAGCTCGACCGGGCATCCCCCTTTGGGGGCCTCGAGTGGCGCAACATCGGCCCGGTGGTGCAGGGCGGACGGGTGGTGGACATCGAATCCGTTCCGGGCAAACCCTACAGCTTCCTGGTGGCCTACGCGTCCGGCGGCCTGTGGCGCACCGACGACAACGGGGTGAACTTCGAGCCCCTCTTCGACGACCAGCCGACGCTGATCATGGGGGACCTGGCGGTGGATCCCCAGAACCCCGATCGCATCTGGGTCGGCACCGGCGAGAACAACTCCTCCCGCTCATCCTACGGCGGGCTCGGTGTCTACCGGTCCGACGACGGCGGCGACTCGTGGACCCACGCCGGCCTCGGGGATTCCGACCGAATCGGCCGCATTTTGGTGGACCCCCGGGACTCCAGCCGGGTGTACGTCGGCGTCGCCGGCAGGCTCTACACCCCGGGGGGCGAGCGCGGGCTCTACCGCACGACGGACGGCGGCGACACCTGGGACCTCGTGCTCGACACCGGAGCCGACGGCTGGACCGGCATCATCGATCTGGTGATGGACCCCTCCAACCCGGACGTCCTCTACGCGTCGGCCTGGCACCGCCAGCGTCGGCCCTGGAACTTCGTCGAGGGTGGGGACGGCACCGGCATTTACAAGACCACCGACGGCGGCGATACCTGGACCCGACTCGAAGGGGGCCTTCCCCGGGGTGACCACGTCGGCCGCATCGGTCTCGCCCTCGCCGCCAGCCAGCCGACCACCCTGTACGCCGCGGTGGACAACCAGGAGCAGCTGCCGGAGGAGGAGTGGGACCTCGGCGACGGCGCGGTGACCGCCAAGCGGCTCCGGTCCATGACCAAGGAAGAATTCCTCGCCCAGGACCCAGAGTCGATCGAGGATTTCGTCCGCGGTAACGACCTCGACACCGAACTCGATGCCGAATCCCTGATCGAGATGGTGAAGACCGACGAGATCACCCTCGAGGACCTGCTGAACGAGCTCGACGACGCCAACGCCAACCTCTTCAACACCGACATCCGGGGCCTCGAGGTCTACCGCTCCGACGACGGCGGCAAGACCTGGGCCCGCACCCACGACGATCCCATCCGCGAGGTGGTCTACACCTACGGGTACTACTTCGGCCAGATCCGCGTCGCCCCGGACGACCCGGACCGGATCTACTGCCTAGGCGTGCCCCTGATCACCTCCGACGACGGCGGCAAGACCTGGAGCGGCCTGAACCAGCCCGACGTCCACGTCGACCACCAGGCCCACTGGATCGACCCCGAGCATCCCCAGCGCATGGTGATCGGCAACGACGGCGGCCTCGACGCCAGCTACGACGGCGGCAAGACCTGGATCAAGCTGGACCGCCAGCCGGTGGGCCAGTTCTACACCGTCTCCATCGACATGGAGACCCCCTACAACGTCTACGGCGGCCTCCAGGACAACGGCTCCCTCAAGGGGTCGAGCCGCTCCAAGCCCGGCCAGGATCCGTGGCGCTTCGTCGGCGGCGGCGACGGCATGCACCTGGAGATCGACCCCCGGGACGGCACCCTCTACAGCGGCTTCCAATTCGGCTTCTACTTCCGCGCCGGCCCCGGGGCTCCCCCCAAGATGGTGCGCCCCAGGGACAAGCTCAAGGAACCGGCCCTGCGGTACAACTGGCAGACTCCGATCCGCCTGTCGAGCCACAACCCTGACATCCTCTACTTCGGCGCCAACCACCTGTTCCGGTCGATGGACCAGGGGGACACCTGGACCGCCGTCAGCCCGGATCTCACCCGCTCCACCGAGCGGGGGGACGTGCCCTTCGGCACCCTCACCACCCTCTCCGAGTCGACCCTCCGCTTCGGCCTCATCTGGGTCGGCACGGATGACGGCCAGGTCCACGTCACCGGCGACGGCGGCGTCTCCTGGAATGACGTCGGCGACGGCCTGCCGGCGGACCGCTGGGTCAGCCGGGTGGTGGCGTCGAGCCACGCCGAGGAACGGGCCTACGTCTCCTTGAACGGCTATCGCGACGACGACATCGGGGCCTACGTCTTCGCCACCGACGACCTCGGGAAAACCTGGAGCTCCATCGCCGACGGCCTGCCGGCGGAGGCGGTCAACGTCGTGCGGGAGGATCCGGTGAACGAGGACGTCCTCTACGTCGGCACCGACCGGGGGGTCTACACCTCCCTCGACCGAGGGAAGACCTGGCTCGCCCTCCACGCCGGCCTGCCGAACGTTCCGGTCCACGACCTGAAGGTCCACCCCCGGGATCGGGAGCTGGTGGCGGGCACCCACGGTCGCAGCATCTACGTGATTGACGCGCTGCCGATCCAGGAGCTGACCGCCGTCCAAGGGGAAGGGGTCCACGTCTTCCCGGTGGAGAACCTCACCTACGACCGCGGCGCCCGGGGCAAACGGTCCCAGTGGTTCTTCCGCCCCGAGGACGCGCCCCGGACCCAGGTCCCCTTCTGGAGCGACGCCGCCGGCAAGGCCGTCCTCACCGTGAAGGACGCGGAGGGCCGCGCCCTCCGCAGCCAGGAGATGGATGTCGAGCGCGGGGTGTCCACCTTCAGCTGGGACCAGATCCTCGACGGGGACCTCGCCCTCGCCGCTGAGGTCGCCGAGAACGCCCCGGAGGACGAGGAGCCCAAGAAGCGCCGGCGGAAGAAGAAGGACGAGCCGGCCCCCAAGCTGGAGGAAGGGGCCCGGGCCAAGACCCCGTGGGCCGAGGCGGTCCGCCTGGGCTGGCCCCTGTACGCCACGCCGGGGACCTACACCCTCGAGGTCACCGTCGGCGAGGCCTCCGCCTCCACCGAGCTGACGGTGGATCCCGCCGCCCCGAGGCAGCCCCGGGCCGAGCCGACGCCGAAGATCCGCGGCCAGAAGGACGACGACTGAGCCCGCTGGGGCCCCGAGAATAGGGGCCCGCCCCAGGAGACACCATGACGAGTGACGCCGTTTCCCCGCCCGCCGAACGCGAGATCTACTTCCGCCAGCTCCTGGCGGGCCAGCACGTGGCGTGCTCCCACGTCGCCGCCGGCCAGATGCGCAACTTCATGTACCTCATCGGCGACCCCGCCACCCGCGAGGCGGTGGTGGTGGATCCGGCCTGGGACGTCCCCGGCCTGGTGGATCTCGTGGAGGAGGACGGCTATCGGCTGGTGGGGGCTCTGGTGACCCACTACCACCCCGACCACGTGGGGGGAGATCTCTGGGGCCTGTCGGTGGAGGGTCTGCCGCGGCTGCTGGAACGGGTGGACGTGCCGATCTACGCCAACAAGCACGAGGCCCACGGCGTCCACAAGGTGACCGGCGTCTCCGAAGACGACATGCGCAAAGTGGACGACGGCGATCGCATTCGGGTGGGGGACGTCGAGATCAAATTCCTCCACACGCCGGGGCATACCCCCGGCAGCCAGTGCTTTCTGGTGGGGGACCGCCTGGTGGCCGGCGACACCCTCTTCGTCCAGGGCTGCGGCCGGGTGGATCTTCCGGGGGGCGACCCCGACGAGATGTTCCGCACCCTGACCCAGAAGCTCGCCCGGCTGCCCAAGGACACGGTGCTCTTCCCGGGTCACCACTACGGCCCGGCGCCGACCTCCACCATCGGCCAGGAGCTCGAGAGCAACCTATACCTACGGGTCCCCACCCTCGACGACTGGCGCCGGCTCATGGGGTCCTGACTCGGTGGCCCGCGCCGACGTTTTCCTGCTCCTTTGCTCCCTTGGTTGGGCCCTCGCCGTCCTCGGCTGCAGCCCAGAAGCGGAGAAACCTACGGCGGCCCCGGCCGTTGCGGAACCCGCCCCGGCCGTCGAGCCGCGGGGGCCGGTGGAGGCCACCGACCTTTTCGGCGAGCCCCTCCACCGTCCCCAACTCTCCCCGGATGCGGCGGCGAAACAGGAACGGCTTCTGGCCGACGCCGTGGCGGACCGCGCCGCCGATCCAGAGTCCCCCGACGCCTGGATCTGGGTCGGACGGCGTCAGGCCTACCTCGGTCGCTACGGCGACGCCATCGCCACCTACTCCGAAGCCCTGGAGCGGCTCGGGGCGACCCCCGAACTGTACCGGCACCGGGGCCACCGCTACCTGACCACCCGCCGGCTAGACCCAGCACTGGCCGACTTCGAGATGGCCGCGGACCTGATCGACGGCCGCCCCGACGTGATCGAAGCCGACGGTCTTCCCAATCCCCAGGGCATCCCGACGAGCACCCTCGGGACCAACGTCTGGTACCACTTGGGCCTCGCGCGCTATTTGAAGGCCGACGTCGAGGGGGCCCTCGACGCCTACCGCGAGTGCCTCGAGCTTTCGAAGAACCCGGACATGCGTGTGGCGACGTCCTATTGGCTGTATCTGACCCTACGCCGCCTGGGACGGGACGCCGAGGCCGCCGAAGTCTTGGAACCCGTCGCCGGAGAGCTGGACCTCCTGGAGAACCACGCGTACCACCGACTCCTGCGGGTCTACGCCGGAACCTCGAACGTGGATGCCGAAACCCTGCTGGCCGAGGCCCGCGGGTCGGGGGAGGCCGCCTTCGCCACCACCGGCTACGGCGTCGGTGCCTGGCGCTGGCTCGAAGGGGATCACGACGGCGCCCAGTCGATCTGGCGGCAGATCCTGGACACCGACGCCTGGTCATCCTTCGGCTACCTCGCCGCCGAGGCGGAGCTGGCGAGTCCGGCCCAGCCCTGAGCAGTCCGGTTCGACGTCGCTCGAGCCGGCCGGGATGCACCCACCGCCCGCTAGCGCCCCCCCGGGGGTGTCGATCTTCGCGTTCGAGAGCAGATCTTCCGAGCCCGGTAGACTGGGGCGTTCCTTGGTACCCGACGAGGTGATGCGATGATCCAACTTCGACATGCCCTGCGCTGCCTGTGGCTCCGTCCGGTGGCGACTGGGGTGTCCGTTCTCGCCCTCGCCGCCGGCCTCGGCGTCAACGTCGCGGCCTTCACCATCGCCTGGAGTCAGTGGCTTCGACCCCTTCCCGTCCCCGAAGGCGAACGCCTGGTGTCGATCGTCTCGACCCGGCTCGACGACGGGGGTGTCTATGGAGTCGCCTACCACAACGCGGCGTTTTGGCGCGATCACACCGCGAGCCTCGATGCCGTAGCGGTCCATCGGCTTCGCTCCCTCAGGCTCGGCGACCGCGGCCTCTCCGAGCGGTTGGAAAGCACCGAGGTGGACCCCTCCTGGTTCGAGGTGGTCGGGGTCTCGCCGAAGCTCGGTAGGCCCTTCGGCCCCGCCGACATCGAAGGGCTGGATCCAGTGGTGATCCTCGGCGACGATGTTTGGAACAGCCATCTGGGAGGCGATCCCGACGTCCTCGGCACTTCCGTGGTGCTCGACGGCGTGCCCCACACCGTGGTCGGTGTTATGCCGGCGGGGGAAGACAGCTCAGTGCTCGGCTGGCGTCAACTCTGGCTGCCGCTGCGGATCGACGAGGCGGCGTCCTTTGAGAGCCCGGTATGGGGCTTCGGCGTCCTCGCCCGCCTAGCGGACGGCGTCGCCGTCGAGGCGGCCCAGGAGGATCTCGACGGCGTCGCAGCCCACCTGGCGTCCCTGAGGCCGGACCTCAACGACGGCTGGGGCGCCCTCCTCCAGACGGCCCGTGAGCGAGCCACCGGAGACCAGGCGGCCCCCATGGGCCTGCTGCTAGCCGCCAGCTTGCTAGTGCTGCTGGTGGCATGCGGCACGGTCGCCAACCTGCGATGGGCGGTGGCCGAAGACCGTCGCCGAGAGGCCGCGGTCCGGCGCGCCCTCGGCGCGGGGCCGAGCCAACTCCTGGTGACCTGGCTTGCCGAAGGGCTGCTGCTCACCGCCGCTTCCGCGGCCCTCGGACTCGGACTCGCGGCGGCCACCCTCGGTGCCCTGTCCCGGGGATCCTCCGCCACCCTACTGCAGAGAACACATGTCGACCTGGGTCCCGCGGTGCTCGGCTGGGCCGCCGTCGTCGCCATCGTGTCGGGGCTGCTGGCGACCCTGCTACCCGGGCGCGCGTTCTTCCGCGCAGAAGCGGGGAATCTCCGGACACGGGGGAACGGACAGGGACCGGGCCAGCGACTCACCGGGCACGCGCTGGTCTCGGCTCAAACCGCCCTCGCGGTTCTGGCGGTGATCGGCTCGGGGTTGCTCGTCCACAGCCTCGCCGAGCTCCGCTCCGTCGACCCGGGTTTCAATCCGGCGGGCCTGCTCACAACTCGCGTCGAAGTGCCGGACGACACATGGGCAGACACAGGTGCCCGCATCCAAGCGTACCGCCTGCTGCTGGCGGACCTTCGATCCCTGCCCGGGGTCGACGACGCCGCCTCCTCCGGGATGCGGCTGCCCCTGACAGGGGGCCACGGGACCTTCGAGCTCTTCGTGGAGGGACAGCCGCGGGGCCCTCGACCCGACGTGATCGCGACGGCGCAGATGGTGTCCCCGGGCTACTTCGACGTGCTGGGGATACCCATCCTCCGGGGCCGGGGCTTCGGCCCCGAGGAATCCTGGGATGCTCACCCTACGGCGGTGGTCAACGAAACCTTCGCCAGTCGGTACTGGCCAGGGAGGGACCCCGTCGGCCGGTGGATCGAGTGGTCCTCGGGCGACCGCGCCCAGGTAGTGGGGGTCGCGGCGGACGTTCGCCAGCTCTCCATCCGACATCTCCCAGACGCCGAGGTTTACCTCTCCTGGGGCTCGGCCCCCCATTCGCAGGCACTGGTGCTGCGCACCTCCCTAGGAGCGCCTACGTCGCTCTTGCCGGAGGTCCGGCGACGCGTCGGTGACTGGCTGCCGGGGGCGGCGATGTTCCAGGCCGCGTCGGGGGCTCAGATGGTGGAACGCTCCCTGGCACGGGAACAGCTGGCGGCAAGACTGATGACCCTTTTCGCGACCCTCGCCCTGGCCCTCGGCCTGTTGGGGCTCTACGGCGTCGTCACCCACGGAGTCATCCGGCGCCGAAGGGAAATCGGCGTGCGCTTGGCGGTGGGGGCGCGGCCCTCGGACATCTTCGGCCGGGTGGTCGCGCGGAGTCTCGTGCCCGTGGCCGCCGGCATGGCGGTCGGCGCTTTGCTCGCCGCGTGGACCTCACCCTCGATCGAGGGACTGCTCTATGGTGTTGGTCCCTCCGATCCAGGTTCCTTCGCCCTCGGCCTGGGGCTGGTGCTCGCGACCGCCACGGTGGTCGCCGCCCTCCCCGCGCGGCGGGCCTCACGCGTGGATCCAGCGGAGGTGCTGGCTTCGGACTGAGCCGTCGGCGCCCAGGACAGGGCATAAAGCCAACCCCCTACCCCCCGGGGGGAGTCCAGGGCCGGCAGGGTCAGCCGACATCCCCCGAGGGCGGAGCTCTGAAGCGGGACCCGAACCTCCTGCAGGCCGAGGGTTAGGGGGATCTCCAGCGCCCCCCCGCAGTCCGCCCTGAGGGGCTCGTCCCCGCGGATCGTGGAGTCTCTGGGGATATCCAACACCAGGCGCAGCTCCGCCGGGGCATCCAAGCCGTCTACGCGTATCGAAGCGGATTCGAGCCACTGCCGGGCGCTCCTGGCGGCACCGGAGTCGAGGGGCCGCACCGTTGACCAGTCGCCGTCGAAGATCAGCTCCGGTCCGTCGACCCGGGGCCCCAAGACGGTCACCTCCGCCACCGGCAGCCGCTTCTCGCCCTTCGGAAGACCCCCGCGGCCCAGGCGGAAGGTGCGGCCGCTGCGGGGCTCCCAGAGTCCCGCGGTCAAGACGTAGTCGCCGGGGGGCAGGGGCTCGTCGAGGTGGGACAGCACGAGGGTCGTTCGATCTCGGATGCACGTCCCCGATTCCGCCCTGGATCCGAGCCAGGTTGCGATCCGGTGGTCGTAGAAACGCACCCCGTGCCCCTCCGCGTTGTGCAGGTGCATGGACACGGTCGGGCAGGCGCCGACCCGGGGCATCGGTCGTAGCAGCAGCAGATCGAGATCCAGGTCCACGTGCCGACCCGGCTCCAGGGTGATCCGGGCCATCGGAGACCGCACCTCCGCGAGGGGTCCACGGTACCCCCGGGACGAGAAGATCCCGTAGGCCACCAGGAGCGCCGCGAGGGCCGGGAGGTAGGGCTTCAGCGAGCGCACGTCGGCCGCGCCTCCAGGTCATGCCACGGCGCCGGGGTGACCTCGAGGCCCGTGTGATCCACCAAGAGGCGGCATACGCTCGAGGGGTCGATGCAGTGGTAGTCGAGCCAGCGCCGCAGCTCCGTGTCGAAGGTCAGGTGCCGCCCCTTCGCCCCCGGCGGGTGATGCTTGAGGGCCAAGCGCCACGCCGGAGGGGAGTTGCCGTACCGGCCGTTCAGGGTCGGGACCCCGGAGGCCATGGCGGCCCACATGGCGTTCTCTTCGAAGGCCGCGAGCGGCCTGCGGTGCCCGTTGAGAATCACGACGAAAGCGTCGCACTCCGGACCCACGGCCTCCGCCAAGGCTTCCACCCGCAGGTCGTACACCTGCTGGTAGTGGGCAGGAAGGACGACGGCCTGCTCGGCGACGATGCCGGCGAACAGGGCCAGGCCCAGGAGCGGCCGGCGACGCACCCAGGAGCGGTCGAAGAGTAGCGCCACCCCCAGCGCGGCGGGAATCAACAGGCAGAGGCCGAAGCGGGAAACCGCCCGAATGGCGGTGGCTCCTGGGACCGTTGCATGGACGAGGGACCACAGGGTGGAGCCCCCCGGCCAGAGGATCGTGAGCAGAAAGAGCAGGGCGGTCACCCCCGCCAAGAGCTGGACCGCGCGGCGGCGACGGTGGGCCCACAGGCCAAGTAGGGCCAGGGCGGGGGTCAAGATCCCCAGGCCCTGGGAGATGTGAGGACGGCCGAAGAGCTGCGGTGAGCCCTTGACGACCGGCAGCTGCCAGACGTCGCCGAGGAAGCGGCTTGCGCCGTGGGGCATCAGCCAGGAGAGGGGTCGGGGCAGCAGCCCGACGACTTCCTGCAACCCCCGTGTGCCGACGAGGTCGGCGGTGAGCAGGTAGCGCTGGGCCAGGGGGGCGACGAGGATGGCCCCGACGCCGGCGGCGAGAGCCAGGGTCGGTCCCTCCGCCGCCAGCAGGCCCCGGATCGACCTGCGCCCGTCTCGGGTCAGGAGGGCGAGGGCACCCCCCATTCCCACCAAGAATACGAAGAAGAACGCCGGGTAGAAGGCCCCCCACACCTGCGCCGCCAGCGCCGCGGGGAGCACGAAGATCCACACTTTCCGCTCCCGACGGGTGAGCACCTCCCGCTGCGACTCCGGCACCAGGAGCCCCAGGGCCAGGAGAGCGAGGGCCCAGAAGAACCACGGCAGCAGCTGCGGATGGAGCACCATGACCATCCGCGGACCGGCGAATCCGAAACAATAGGCGCCGGCGCAGGCAGCGGCTACCCCGAGCCCGAACAGCCGCCTCAGGACCCAGTAGCCGGCCCCGAAGGTCAGCCCCAGGACCGTCACCAACCACAGCTGGAACGCCAGGTTCGGGTCGGCGCCGAGCAGGCGCCAAGGGGAGTAGAAGGGAACGAACCCCAGCAGGGTGTCGGTGTACGCCGCCACGCTGCGGGCGGGATAGAAGAGGGGCGGATTCCACAGATTCCCGTGGGGAGCCTGCTGCAGCAAAAACCGGTGCCCGTGCTCGAGGGAGAAGTGCACCAGGCGGGCATCCTGGGAATCCCCCGGGACCAGGGCGAGCTTCGACGTCCACATCGGGCCGAGGCCGAGGGCCAGGCCCAGGACGAGGACCGCAAACGGCAACGCCCTGACGAGGGGGGACTCCGGGGCTCCCACGCCGGGGGGAGCGGACGGTGAGGGGTTCATCGTCGCGAAGTGTAACCGAGGGCTGCAGGCCCTCAGGCTTCGAGGGCGAGCTCGGTCTTCCGCCGCAGGACCCGCTTCACCGTCGAGGACCAACGCCGGTATCCGGTGAGAAGCTCGTCGCTCGGAAAGCAGAAATCCGGAGCCCCCCAGGGCTCGTCATCCTCGCCGAGGCGCCAGCCGGCGGCGTTGGCCCACTCCGCCAGGAGGGCGCCCCAAGACCGCTGGCTGTAGGCAAGGAGATGGCCCTCCCGCGAGCGCACGAAATGCAGGTTGGTGAAGTCCGTGCCAGCCAGCAGACAGCGGCTGCGGGTCAGCAGGTCGATCACCCGGCGATCCAGCTCCGCCTCCAGGGCGGGGTCCGGGTCCGGCCGGTACAGGGCGCCGAAGACCTTCGGCTCGGGGGCGGCGGCGTAGAGCTCCGGCAGGGGAACCGAGGATTCGGCGGGGGCGAAGAATCCCCCCGCGATTCTGGAGCCATCGGGCTCCACGAGGATCTCCACCCCGGCCGCCGACTCCGCTTCCCCCAGCGCCTCGACGGCGGCCCCAAGGGCGCCGGGGGAGCCGTCGCCGGCCAGGCGCCGAACGGCGTCGACGAAGGGAATGTCGGTTCCGAGCTCAGGGGCCAGGACATCGGTCATCGGTGGGTTACCTCGTCTGGGCTCCGGCGGATCTGGGCCAAGAAAAAACCGGCCCGAGTGGGGCCGGTTTCTCCTTCCGGTCTATGACGACGCCGAAAACCCCGTGGGGTGATCAATCGTCGCTCTGGCCGAGCTCGTAGTCCACCAGCTCGATGATCGCCATTTCAGCGCCGTCCCCCTTGCGGGGTCCGAGCTTGATGACCCGGGTGTAGCCCCCGGGACGATCGGCGAAGCGGGGGGCGATGTCGTCGAAGAGCTTTTTCACGTGGGCTCGATCCGGCAGCCAGCGGCGCACCAGGCGCCGGGCGTGAACGGTGTTCTTCTTGCCCTTAGTAATGCACTTCTCGAAGATCGGCCGCAGCTCTTTGGCCTTCGGCAGAGTCGTGACGATTCGCTCGTGCTCCACCAGCGAAGCGAGCTGGTTCCGGAACATGGCGGTACGATGGGCGGTGGTGCGCCCGAGCTTTCTTCCGCGGACCGCGTGACGCATGGCTGTCTCCTCCTAGGATCAGGCGGAGAGCTCGAAACCCGCCGGCGCGTGCTCCGGCACGTCCATGCCGAACTCCAGTCCCAAGCCCCCCAGGACGTCCTGGAGCTCTTCGAGAGACTTCTTGCCGAAGTTCTTGGTTTCGAGCATCTCTTTCTCGGTGCGGCGAACGAGGTCGCGCAAAGTGTGGATGTTGGCGTTCTTGAGGCAGTTCGCCGACCGGACGGACAGATCGAGCTCGTCGATCGACTTGCCCAGCAGCTTGTCGAGGCCGGAGAGCTCGGTCTCTTGGGTCGACGGGGTCGTGTCCCGCATGCTCTCTTCAGCGTGGGTGAAGATGCCCAGGTGATCCCGCAGCAGCATAGCCGCCAGGGACACGGACTCTTCCGGGGACACCGTTCCGTTGGTGTGGACGTCGAGCACCAGGCGCTCATAGTCCGTCGCCCGGCCGACGCGGGCCGGCTCGACGCGGAAGTTCACCCGGCGAACCGGGCTATGGGCGGAGTCGATCGGAATCCAGCCGATGCCCATGGTCTCGTCGAAGTTCTTGTCGGCTGAAACGTAGCCGCGGCCGCGACGCACCTGGAGCTGCATCTTCAGGTGGCCCTCTTCATTGAGGGTCGCGATCGGGAGATCTCCGTCGACGATCTCGACGTTGGGATCCCCTTCGAGATCCGCCGCGGTCACCACGCCGGGTCCCTTCACGTCGAGGCTGAGGAAGCGCTGCTCCTCGTCTCCCTCGATGCGGATCGGGATCTGACGCAGGTTCAGAATGATGTCGGTGACGTCCTCGACGACGCCGGGAATCGACGAGAACTCGTGGAGAACCCCTTCGATCATCACCGACGTCACCGACGAGCCTTCGATCGAAGACAGCAGGCAACGGCGAAGCGCGTTGCCGATGGTGGTGGCGAACCCCCGCTCGAACGGCTGGGCCGAGAACGAGCCGAAGTTGGGGGTCGCCGTTTCCTTGTCGATATCGACGCGCTTGGGGCGCTGAAAGCCTTTCCAGAGCATTTGTGACTCCTTGCTCGGGGCACCGGGGCCCCATGCCACCTCACCGACTATAGAGCTCGACGATCAGCTGCTCCTGGATCGGCAGCTTGATGTCTTCGCGGGTGGGCATGCTACGTACGGTGCCGGTGAAGTTTTCCGGGGCGAGCTCCAGCCACTCGGGGATGCCACGGCCTCGGGCCGTTTCCACGGCGGCACGGATGAATTCGTTCTTTCGACTCGCTTCCTTGACCGTGATGGTCTGGCCTTCACGGACCTGGTAAGACGGGATGTTGACGCGCTTGCCGTCGACCAGGATGTGGCCGTGGCGAACGAGCTGGCGAGCTTGGGCCCGGGACGACCCGAAGCCGAGGCTGTATGCGACATTGTCGAGCCGGCATTCGAGGGACACCAGCAAATTTTCGCCGGTGATGCCCTTCTTCCGGTCGGCGTGGTGGAAGTAAGTCCGGAACTGCCGTTCTTGGATGCCGTAGAGGCGCTTGACCTTCTGCTTCTCGCGAAGCTGGAGGCCATAGCCCAAAGTGCGACGGCCGCGCCGCTGGCCATGCTGGCCGGGCGGGTACATACGGCGCTCGATGCCGCACTTCTCTTTGAAACAACGGTCACCCTTCAGAAAGAGCTTCATCTTCTCACGCCGGCATAGCCGGCAAACGGAACCTGTATAACGTGCCAACGTCCTACTCCTTCGCGTTCCCGGGGTCACCTGGGGTGGCCCCTGCGGCTCCGAGGCTACGGAGCACGAATTTTTCGAATGTGAGGTGACTCGCGTTCCCGGAAAACCGGTGAGGCGATTCACCCGTCGGTCAAAATTTGTGGGCGCGGGACGATCCCGAGCCCGAAATAGATCACTTGGAGCCGGATCTTGATCTTGTCGACCCGGCTCGACGCATCAGACCCGCCGGCGCTTGCGCGGCCGGCAGCCGTTGTGCGGAATCGGTGTAATGTCCTTGATCGAGTTGACCTGCAGGCCGGCGCTCTGGAGAGCGCGGATGGCCGACTCTCGACCGCTGCCCGGGCCGTTGACCATCACGTCGAGGGTCCGAACCCCCTGATCCTTGGCGCTCATACCAGCGTCGCGGCCGGCCATCTGGGCGGCGAAGGGAGTGCCCTTGCGGGATCCCTTGAAGCCGGCCTTGCCCGCCGACGCCCAGCCGAGAACGTTGCCCTCGGGGTCGGTGATCGACACGAGGGTGTTGTTGAAGGTCGCCCGGATGAAGGCGAGGGCGTGGGGTACGTTGCGGCGGTCCTTCTTCTTACCGCCGACACGCTTGTCTCTCTTTGCTTTGGCCATGCCTACTTCTTCACTTTCTTCTTACCTGCCACGGTCACGCGCTTCGGTCCCTTGCGGGTACGGGCGTTGGTGTGGGTCCGCTGACCGCGTGCCGGCAGGCCACGGCGATGCCGCACACCACGGTAGCTGCCGATTTCCATCAGCCGGCGAATGTTCTGGGCGACTTCCTTGCGTAGATCACCCTCGACCCGGATGGTGTCCGTGATCAGCTTACGGATCCGGCGGGCTTCGTCCTCGGTCAAATCCTTGACCTTCGTGGTCGGCTCGACGCCGGTTTCGGCGAGGATCTCCTGGGACATGGTCCGCCCGATACCGTGGATGTACGTGAGACCGATCCAAACCTGCTTGTTGGGGGGCAGGTCGACCCCTGCGATTCGTGCCATCTTCCTAACCTTGACGCTGCTTGCACTTAGGGTTTTCGCAGATCACCCGCACGACGCCGCGCCGACGGATCACCTTACATTTGGAACAGATTCGTTTCACAGATGCCCGGACCTTCATGGCTGATACCCCTTTCCTGAACTGTTGAATCCCGTTCGCGGTTCAGCCCTGAGCCGCCTTTGGCTCGTCCCAAGCGTCTTGGGGCCGGAAGGTTAGGATCCGTTCGTTCTCTTCAGCATCGACCCCGAGAACCCTGGGGCCTTTTTCGGTGACCGCCACCGAGTATTCGAAGTGCGCCGAGAGTTGACCGTCCTTGGTGCGGGCGGTCCACCCATCGGCGTCCATCTGGATCTTGTTGTTGCCACCGTTGACCATCGGCTCGATGGCCAAAACGAGCCCCGGACGTAGGCGGATGCCCTTGCCCGGCTTACCAAAATTCGGAACTTGAGGATCTTCGTGCAACGAGGCGCCGACACCGTGGCCGACAAACTGACGGACGACCGAAAAGCCGTGCCGCTCGACGTGGGTCTGGACGGCGTGGCCGATGTCGGAGATCCGCCCGTTAGGGACGATCTGCTGTACCCCCAGCATCAGGGATTCGCGGGTCACCCGCATGAGCTCCCGGGCCTCGGCCGAGACGTTCCCCACCGCATAGGTGCGGGCGGCGTCTCCACAATATCCCATGTAGAAGACGCCGCAGTCGAATCCAACGATATCACCATCTTCGAGCGGGCGGTCATCCGGAATGCCGTGGACGATGACGTCGTTGAGCGCCGTACACAAGGTCGCCGGAAAGCCTTTGTAGTCGAGGAAGGCGGGCACCCCGCCGGCGGCGCGGATCGTCTCCTCCGCCCAGCGGTCGAGCTCCCGGGTGGTCACCCCGGGGCCGATGCGCTCTTCCAGCCCCGCGAGCACCCGATGCACGATGGCGTTGGCCTCGTGCATCAGGTCGATCTCCCCGGGTGTCTTGAGGACTGGCCTGCTCATGACGCGGTGACCGCCTCCATGATGCCGCGACGAACGTCGTCGATCGAGCGGTTGCCGTCGATCAACCGGAGAAGCCCGGCTTGCTCGTAGTAGTCCACCAGCGGCTTGGTCTGCCGGTGGTAGACGTCGAGACGGGCGCGGACGGCCTCTTCGGTGTCGTCGGCCCGGCCTCGGCTCAGCATCCGATTCACCAGTTCGGCCTCCGGCACCTCCAGGCAAACGACGTGGTCGAGCCCCGCCCCCTGCCCGTCGAGGATCTCCGCTAACGTGTCGGCCTGGGGCGTCGTCCGCGGGTATCCGTCCAGCAGGAAGCCGACGCGGGCGTCGTCCTCCGCTAGGCGATCACGGACGATCTCGGCCGTCAGCTCGTCGGACACAAGCTGGCCGCTTTCCATGATCTCCTTCACGCGATTCCCGAGCGGAGTCCCCGCCGCCACCGCCGCGCGAAACATGTCGCCGGTTGAGATGGCGGGGATACCCAAGGCCTCCGCCAGATGCGCGGCCTGGGTACCCTTCCCCGATCCGGGGGGGCCGAGGAACACGATCCGGCGGGCCTTCGAATCATCGACGGCCACGGAAACGCCCCTTCTTCAGGAATCCGTCGTAGTTGCGCATCACCAGCTGGCTCTCGACCTGCTGCACGAAGTCCATGGCCACGCCGACGATGATGAGAAGGGACGTGCCACCGAAGTAGAAATCGATGCCGAGGCCATTCTCGAGGAAGTCGGGGGTCAAGCGCTCAAGGAAGTCGCCACCGTAGCTGGCAGGCAACAGGTTCCCCGCCTTGAAGCCGAAGAGCATGATCTCCGGCAGGACCGAAACGGCCGCAAGGTAGACGGCGCCGATCAGCGTCAACCTGGTCAGGATTCGATCGATGTACTCCGCCGTTCGACGGCCCGACCGGATCCCGGGGATGAAGCCGCCATACTTGCGCATGTTCTCGGCGGTGTCCTGGGGGTTGAAGATGATCGAGACGTAGAAGTAGCAGAAGAAGATGATGGTCGCGACGTAGAGCACGTAGTAGTAGGGCTGGCCCCAGCTGAAGGTGTCGGAGACGACCTGCAGGGGCTCCCACTGGAAGATGCCCGAAAGCGTCGGGAAGATCATCACCACGGAGCTGGCGAAGATGACCGGGATCACGCCGCCGGTGTTGACCCGCAGCGGGAGGTAGGTGTTCTGCCCGCCGTAGACCCGCCGGCCCACCACGCGCTTCGCGTATTGGACCGGAATTCTTCGCTGGGCCCTCTCCATATAGACGATGAAGGCCGTCACCAGCAGCATGAAGATCACCAGGACGAAGATCACGACCGGGTTCAGCTCGCCGGTCCGCATCTTTCCGAAGGTGCTGACGATGGCGTTCGGCAGGCCGATGACGATGCCGGCGAAGATGATCAGGGAGATGCCGTTGCCGATACCGCGCTCACTGATCTGCTCACCGAGCCACATCACGAAGGCACAGCCGGTGGTCAACGTCAGGATGGTCATCAGCCTGAAACCCCAGCCGGGGTTGCTGACCAGGGCCTGGCCGCCGGGGCCGGGGATGTTCTCCACCGCAAACGAGATGCCCGTCGCCTGGATCAGCGACACGAGGAGCGTGCCGTAGCGGGTGTATTGGGTGATCTTGCGCCGCCCGAGCTCGCCTTCCTTCGAGAGCTTCTCGAGGTAAGGCACCACCACCGTGAGCAGCTGCAGGATGATCGACGCCGTAATGTACGGCATGATGCCGAGGGCGAAGATCGCGGCGTTGGCGAGGCTGCCGCCGGTGAAGGTGTTCAGCAGGCCGAACATGCTGCGCTGCGCCTGCTCCATGATCTGCAGGAGAACTTCCGGATTCACCCCGGGCACGGGAATGATGCACCCCACCCGGTAGACCGCCAGGAGCGCGAACGTGAAGAAGATCCGCTTGCGCAGATCGGGGATCGCGAAGATGTTCCGGAAGCTTTCGATCACGACCCTAGCTCCTCGCAGCTGCCTCCGGCGGCTTCGATCTTCTGCTTGGCCGTTCGGCTGAACTTGTGGGCGGTCACCTTGAGGGCGCCGGAGATCTCACCGTCGCCGAGGATCTTGACCGGCCGACCGCGGCGGACCTTGCCGTGCGCGAGGAGGACCTCGGGGGTCACCTCGTCGATCCCTTCGAGCGCCGACAGATCCCGCAGGTTGACCACGGAATACTCGACCCGAAAGATGTTGGTGAAGCCCCGCTTGGGCACTCGGCGGATGAGGGGCATCTGGCCACCCTCGAAACCGAGACGCTGGCTAAAGCCGGCGCGGGAACGCTGACCGTTATGGCCGCGGCCGGCGGTCTTGCCGGTCCCGGACCCAGGACCGCGACCGAGGCGCTTCTTGGCCTTGGTGCTTCCTTCGGCGGGTGAAAGATCGTGCAGCTTCATGGCTTTAATCCTCGATGATGCGCACCAGGTGCGGGATCTTCTTGACCATCCCACGGACCGCGGGGGTGTCCTGACGCTCCACGACGTGGCGAATGCGCCTCAGGCCGAGCCCCCGGAGCACTTCACGCTGCGTCTTGGGATATCCGATCGGACTCCGGTATTGCTCGATCCGGAGCAGCTTCTTTTCGTTCGCCATGGTTGCCTCCAAAACGCCCGTCTCAGCCGCGGGCGGTCGCGGGCTGCTCACCGGTGGGGCTGACGCCCCGCAGGTTGCGCACCATGGTCTCGTTGCGCAGCTCGAGCAAACCCTGGAACGTCGCCTTGACCACGTTCTGAGGATTGGTAGTGCCCAATGATTTCGTCAGGATGTCTTGGATTCCGGCGGCCTCGATCACCGCGCGCACGGCGCCGCCGGCGATGACGCCGGTACCCGGGGAGGCGGGCTTCAGCAGCACCCGTCCGGCGCTGAAGATGCCGACCACCTCGTGGGGGATCGTGGCGCCCTCCATCGGAATCTGGATCATGTTCTTCTTGGCCACCTCGATACCTTTCCGAATGGCCATCGGAACTTCCTTCGCCTTGCCCGACCCGTAGCCGACACGGCCCGCGCCATCGCCGATCACCACCAGGGCGGAGAAGGAGAAGTTCTTGCCGCCCTTGACCACCTTGGTCACGCGGTTGATATGTACGACCTGTTCGAAGAACTCGGGCTCGCGCCTTTCGAAGTCCCTAGCCACAACGCTTCTCCTTAATTCCTAGAACTGCAATCCCTTGGACCGCGCGCCCTCGGCCAAGGCCTTGACCTTACCGTGATACACGAAGCCACCGCGATCGAAAACGACTTGCTCGATTCCCTTTGCCTTGGCCCGCTCGGCCACCGCTTCGCCGACGGCCTTGGCCGCCTCGCGGCCCCCCGCCGACGCCTCGAGACCACTCTGGAGATCCTTCTCCTGGGAGTTGGCCTGTGCCAGGGTCACGCCGTTGACGTCGTCGATGACCTGGGCGTAGACGTACCGCAGGCTCTTGAAGACGGCCAGGCGAGGGCGCTGGGCGGTGCCGTGGACGCGATTTCGAACCCGCATGTGGGCACGCCGACGGCGCATGTTCTTGGCTTTGACTTTCTTGGTATGCAGCTCGCTCATGACAAAGCTCCCACCGCCGGCCTAGCGGCCGCCGGCCTTTCCGACCTTGCGGCGAATGATCTCGTCGCTGTAGCGGATACCCTTTGCCTTGTACGGATCGGGCTTGCGCAAAGCGCGGATCTCCGCCGCCACCTGGCCGACCACCTGGCGATTGGCACCGCTCACGGTGATGCGATTGTTCTTATCGATCTCGACCTGGATATCCTCGGGGATTGGGAAGACCACCGGATGGGAATAGCCGAGGGCGAAGTGGACCTCGCGGCCCTTGACCTCGCCGCGGTAGCCGACGCCGTGGATCTCCAGCTTCTTGCTGAAGCCCTCGGTGACGCCGTGGACGGCGTTGGCGAGTAGCGCCCGGAGGAGTCCATGCTTGGCACGCACCGGCGGCGAATTGCTGGTGCGGGTGACGGTGAGGACGCCGTCTTCCAGCTTCACCGGGCAATCTTCAGGGAAGAGACGCTCGGTCACCTTGCCCTTCGGCCCCTCGGCGGTGAAGACGTCGCCGTCGATGGCGATCTTGGCGCCGGAGGGCACCGTGATCGGAGCTTTTCCAATTCTCGACATGGTCTTGCTCCTACCAAACCTCGCAGAGGATCTCGCCGCCAACACGCTGCTCACGCGCTTCGCGATCGGTCAGGAGGCCTCTGGAGGTGGAAACGATGGCGACGCCGAGGCCGTTCAGGACGGGCTTGATGTCGTCGGCACCGCGGTATACACGGCGACCGGGCTTCGACACGCGCGCCATCCGACGGACCGCCGGCAGTCCTTCGGGGCTGTACCGGAGAAAGATCCGGAGCAGATCCTGCGGCTGATGCTCGATGGTCTCGAAGTCTTGGATGAAGCCTTCCTGCTTGAGCAGGGCGCAGATGTTCCGCTTCAGCTTGGAGGCCGGCACGTCCAGGCGGTCGTGCTTGGCCAAGAGGGCGTTGCGAATCCTAGTCAGAAGATCCGCGATCGGGTCAGTCATGCTCATTGGGTCGTTCTCCTGTGCGCCCCTGAGGCTCGGTCCGGCCAAAGGCGCTCGGCACGGGCTCAGTTCCTGGCGAAGGGCATCCCCAGCTCACGGAGCAGGAATCGGCTCTGCTCGTCGTTGTCGGCGGTGGTCACGATGGTGATGTTGAGGCCCTTGATGCTGTCCACACGGGAAGTGTCGACCTCGGGAAAAATCGTGTGCTCTTTGATGCCGAGGGTGTAATTGCCCCGACCGTCGAAGCTCTTGTTGGGGACTCCGCGGAAGTCACGCACCCGCGGCAGCGCGGTGGCGATCAGGCGATCGAGGAAATCCCACATGCGCTCCCCGCGGAGGGTCACGCGGGTTCCGATGGCCATCCCCTCACGCAGCTTGAAGGCCGCGATGGACTTCTTGGCCCGGGTGATGGTGGCGTGCTGACCGGCGATGGCCGTCAGCTCCACCTGCGCGGTGTCGAGCAGCTTGTAGTTGCGGCTCGCCTCCCCCAGGCCGATGTTGAGGTTGATCTTCTCGAGCTTCGGCACCGCCATCGCGTTGTCGATGCCGAACTCTTTGCGCAACTTGGGCACCACTTCCTCGAAGTAGGTGGTCTTGAGGCGCGGTACGTAGCTGTTGTTCGCCATTTCGATTCTCCCCGTCGCGGGCCTCAGGAAAGGGTGGAGCCCGAAACCTTCGCCACCCGCACCCCTCGACCGTCGGCCAGGCGCCTGCGACCCACACGGGTCGGCTTGCCGGTCTCGGGATCGATGAGCTTCAGGTTGGACAGCTGGATCGGCGCTTCCCGCTCCAAGATGCCACCCTGGATCTGTCGTTGAGGGTTGGGGCGCGTATGCTTCTTGACCATGTTGATGCGTTCGACGATCGCTTTGCCTTCTTTCGGAAGCACCCGCAGGACTTTGCCTTGGTTGCCCCGATCCTTGCCGGCGATCACCAGCACCAGGTCACCTTTTTTGATCTTCGTCTTTGCCATGTTTCGCTCCTCCCGTCCGGTGCCCTGGCCCGCATCCTAGTGTTCTAGGACTCAGGGTCGCGGTGCCGGCTTTCGGTGCTCCGGTCCCGAGGTTAGATGACCTCGGGCGCCAGGGAGACGATCTTCATGAACCTCTTTTCACGCAATTCGCGGGCGATCGGGCCGAAGACGCGGGTGCCGACGGGCTCACGCTGGGCGTCGATCAGGACCGCCGAATTGGTGTCGAAGCGAATGTAGCTACCGTCCTTACGACGGGTGGCCTTGCGGGTCCGTACGACGACCGCCTGAACCACTTGGCCCTTCTTGGCGGTGCCATCGGGCAGGGCTTCTTTGACCGAGGCCGTGATCACGTCACCGAGGCCGGCGTAGCGGCCCGAGGACCCGCCGAGGACGGTAATGCAATTGATCTTCTTGGCGCCCGAATTGTCCGCCACATCGAGAATGGTTCCCATCTGGATCATCGCTTGTCACCTCACTTCGCGCGCTCGACGATCTCGCTCACCCGCCAGCGCTTGCGCTTGGACAGCGGGCGGCTGGAGACGATGACCACACGGTCACCCGTCTTGCACTCGTTGCTCTCGTCGTGCGCCGCGTAGCGGGCGGTCCGCTTGACGAAGCGCTTGTAGAGGGTGTGCATGACGGTACGTTCGACCGCCACGGTGACGGTCTTGTCCATCTTGTCGCTAACGACAGTCCCCGTCAGGGTTTGCCGGCGACCTCGTTGTTCGTTGTTCTCAGCCATGTCTCCTGCTCCGCCTTTCTATGAGGTTGGCCCGGAGGCCGCCTCAGGCTCGCTTCTCCCGCAGCACGGTCAGTACGCGGGCCAGATCTCGACGGGTGTCTCGCAGCTTCGCCGGATTGTCGAGCTGCCCCTGCGTGACCGCCTGGAGACGGAGCGTGAAGCGTTGCTTCGCCAGCTCCTGCTCCTTCTCCTGCAGCTCTTCAACCGTCATTTCTCGCAGCTCGGAAGCCTTCATGTCCCTGCTCCTAATCTTCCGGCTCGTGCCGGCTGATGAACCTGGTCTTGATCGGCAGCTTGTACGCCGCCAGCCGCATGGCGGCTTTGCCGAGCTCGTGTTCGACGCCTTCGAGCTCGTAAAGAATGCGCCCGGGCTTGACCACGGCAACCCAGCCTTCGGGATTACCTTTACCCTTACCCATACGGGTTTCGAGGGGTTTCTTGGTAATCGGCTTGTCCGGGAAGATCCGAATCCAGACCTTACCTTGACGTTTGATGCGGCGGGTGATGGCGATACGGGCGGCTTCGATCTGCCTCGAGGTGATCCAGCCCGGCTCGAGAGCCTGGAGGCCGTAATCCCCGAAATTGAGACGATCGCCACCCTTGGCGCGGCCTCGCATACGACCGCGGTGACGCTTCCGGTACTTGACCTTTTTCGGCATCAACATGATGGTGGTCCCCGTCTTCCTCAGCCCGCGCGGCGGGCCTTTTCCTTGAGCAGATCGCCCTTGTAAACCCAGACCTTGACGCCGATGACGCCGTAGGTGGTGCGGGCCTCCGCGAATCCGTAGTCGATGTCCGCCTTGAGCGTGTGCAGCGGCAGACGGCCGTCCTGATACCACTCGGTCCGGGCGATCTCGGCGCCACCCAGGCGGCCGCCGACCATGATCTTCACGCCCTTGGCGCCGAAGCGGAACGACGACTCCATGGCCTTGCGCATGGCCCGCCGGAACGAGACGCGGCGCACGAGCTGGCCGGCGATGGACTGGGCCACCAGCTGGGCGTCGAGCTCGGGGCGCTGGACTTCCTGGATGTTGATGTGGACCTCGCGTCCGGTCATCTTCCGCAGGTCGTCCCGCAGCTTGTCCACCTCGGCGCCCTTGCGGCCGATGATGATACCGGGGCGGGCGGTGTAAATGGTCACCCGAAGCTTGTCGGCGGCCCGCTCGATGTCGATCTCGCTGACCGCGGCGTGGGCGAGCCTCGTCTTGAGGTGATCACGCAGCTTGAGGTCCTGATGAAGGGTCTTCGCATAGTCGGCCTGGGCGTACCAGCGGGAATGCCAGGTCTTGTTGTAGGCCAACCGGAAGCCGTAGGGATGCGTTTTCTGACCCACGTGTCAGCTCCTTCTTCCTTCGGAACCCTCGGGGCGGGTATCCAGCTTGATGGTCACGTGGCTCTGGCGCTTGAGCTTGCGAAAGGCCCGGCCCATGGTGGTGAACCAGATCCGCTTCATCACGGGTCCGCCGTCGACGAAGATCTCTTTCACGTAGAGGTCGTCGACGTCGATGGTGTCGTCGCGGTTCTCCGCGTTGGCGATGGCCGACTTGAGAAGCTTCTCGAGGGGCTTCGCCGCACGTTTCTTCGTGTGCTTGAGAATTTGCACCGCTTCTTCGGCGTCCTTGCCGCGGATGAGGTCGGCCACGAGCCGGACCTTCTGCGGCGACGCCTGGAGATGGCGCAGTCTTGCCATAACTTCCATCGCCTATCTCCTCCCGGCCATCTTTTCTTTCTTGCCGGTGTGACCGCGGAAGGTCCGCGTCATCGCGAACTCCCCGAGCTTGTGCCCCACCATGTTCTCGCTGATGTAGACCGGGATGAACTTGATGCCGTTGTGCACCGCGAGGGTGTGGCCGACCATGTCCGGAGTCACGGTGGAGCGACGCGACCAGGTCTTGATCACCCGCTTCTGACCCGAATCGTTCATCGCGTCGATCTTGTCTTGCAAGGAGGGGTCTACGAAGTAACCCTTCTTCAGTGACCTCGCCATGACCTACCCTCTATTTCTTGTTGCGCCGACGGACGATCATGCCATCGGTGCGCTTGTTGTTTCGTGTCTTGTAACCCTTGGTCGGAACGCCCCAAGGAGTACAGGGGTGGCGGCCACCGGAGCTTCGACCCTCACCGCCGCCCATCGGATGATCGACGGGGTTCATGGTGACGCCACGGTTGTGCGGGCGACGACCCAGCCAGCGCTTGCGGCCGGCCTTGCCGAGGGAGATGCCCGCGTGCTCGGAATTGCCGAGCTCACCGATGGTGGCGTAGCAGTCGAGATGGACCTTCCGGACTTCGCCGGAGGGCAGCTTGACCTGGGCGTAGTCGCCGTCTTTGGCCATCAGCTGGGCGGAGGTGCCGGCGCTGCGGACCATTTGCCCCCCCTTGCCGGCCTTGAGCTCCACGTTGTGGATGATCGTACCGAGGGGGATGTTGCGGAGCGGCAGCGCGTTCCCGGGGTCGATGGGGGACTCCGGCCCCGCCACCACCGTGGCGCCGACCGCGAGCTTACCCGGCCACAGGATGTAGCGCTTCTCTCCGTCGGCGTAGTGAAGCAGGGCGATGCGGGCCGAGCGGTTCGGATCGTATTCGATCGTCGCGACCTTGGCGGGCACCACTTCCTTGTCACGCTTGAAGTCGATCCGGCGATAGCGGCGCTTGTGTCCTCCACCGCGGCGACGCGACGTGATGCGACCGTGGTTGTTGCGTCCACCGGTCTTCTTGATCGGCTCGAGCAGGCTCTTTTCCGGGGTCGTGCACGTGATCTCGGCGAAGTCGAGAACGCTACCGTGACGCCGGCCGGGCGAGGTGGGCTTGTAC
>JBCDIS010000008.1:0-80087 GCA_038748685.1 Acidobacteriota bacterium
CCACCCTCGACCTCAACGACGGCGCCATCTCCGGCGGCGAGGAAGACAACTGGACCGTGGGTGTCAACTGGTACCCCAACCCCGCCACCCGCCTCATGCTGAACTACGTCCACGCCGACGTGGACGGCGAAGGCGAGGGCGACTTCATCCTCGTGCGCTGGCAGGTGGACTTCTGATCGATCCCTTCCCAGGGATACACGTCGACGGGCGGCCCACGGGCCGCCCGTTTGCGTTCCTCCCCAGGCCGATGAAGGGTGGGCCTCAATCCCAGGGATGGTCGCCGAACAGCATCTCGAAGCCGAATCCCACCTCGATGCTCCCCCGCCGGGCCTCGTCGAGTTCCTCCCGCGGCCACGACACCCCGGTCCGCGCCGTCAGGTACAGCCAGTCGCGGAGGTACCGCTGGCGGTAGAGGGCCCGGAGGCCGTAGCGCTCCACCGGCACGGGGCGGTCGGACTCCCCGAGGATCTCCGCCTGGTAGGCGATGGCCCGCCGATTCGAATCCCCGAGGGCCTGGTAGAGGGTCCAGCGCTGGACCCAGTCCACCCCGTCGCTCTCCTGGGTGATGGTGGCGCTGGCGGACCACCGCAGCAGCCTACGGGCGGACAGGATAATGTCGAGATCCCCCTGGCTGGTGGTGCCGAAGCGGCGGTCCCGGCGCCAGAACACGGTCTGCCGCAGGCGCAGAGCCCGGGTCTCGTCGAGCACCACATCGTGCCGGTAGCGGGCCCGCACGAAGGGGTTGGAGGGGAAGTCCAGCTTGATGCCGGCGTCGACGTCGAGGCGACTCCGGGCCCGGCGCAGGGGGTTGTAGCCGAGCCCCAGAAGCCAGCTCTGGTCGGAGGCGGCGAAGGGTGCGGGCACCGAGCCGTAGGTGGTTTCGGTGCCGGTCACGAACTCCTCCTCGTCGAAGCGGCCGGCGAAGGCGTTCCAGCGGTTCTCCAGGCGGGGCAGGGCGATCTTGGCCTTGAGCCTCAGCCGGCCGTCGATGCCGTCCCGCTCGTCGTGGCTGAGCTCCATCACAAGCCTGCCGAAGGTGTTGTCCACCTCCTGGTCGAAACGCTGCTCGCCGAAGAAGCTGTCGAACCAAAAGGCTGAAGCGCAGACCGAACGGTAGACGGCGGCCCGCATGCGGTCCAGCCACACCTCCGGCTTCTCCCCGGGGAGGGGGACGCAGGGGGACATCCCCTCCCCCTCGGGCTCTTCCTCTCCGGCCACGGAACCCTGCACCGCCGGGCGTTCCTCGGCCTCCGCGGTCATCTCCGTCACGGCCTGTGCCCCGGCGGCGACGGGGCACAGGCACACGAGGAGGAGGGCCAACGCCCACGGCGGGATCTGGCCGAACTTCCGGTGGGCCTCCAAAGCAGGTCTTCCTTGGCGATCACCACCCATGGGGTCAGCAGACGCGAACTGCGGCCCCCGGACGCCCCTGCGGACCCGCGCCGCCGTCGACGCGTTAGTAAGAAATGTGCGTCTTCATCGCCCCTTCCGGGCCTACACGCTTGCCGCCCGGGGTTCGCGGGGAGATAATCTCCGTCATTCATGGCAGAGTCTCCGCGAAACCATGCCACCTCAATCCTTGCCGAGGTTCAGTCGGGCGACCCTGCCCGCGCGGCGGAGTTGATGCCGCTCGTCTACGACGAGCTGCGGGATCTCGCGGAGCGCTACCTTCGCCGCGAAGCTTCGGGGCACACGCTCCAGCCCACCGCTTTGGTAAACGAGGCCTACCTCCGGCTAGTGGACCAGAGCCGGGTGGACTGGCAGGGGCGCACCCACTTCTTCGCCGTCGGCGCCAAGATCATGCATCGCCTGCTGATCGACCATGGGCGCAACAAGAAGCGGGCCAAGCGGGGGGGTGGCTGGCTGCGGATCACCCTCGAACCGGGGGTCTCTCCGTCGGAGAAGGGGGAGCTGGACGCCGTGGCGGTCCACGAGGCCATCGAGCGCCTGGAAGAGCTGGATCCGCGGCAGGCCCAGATGGTCAAGCTGCGGTTTTTCGCCGGCCTCTCGATGGCGGAGATCGCCGCCATTCTAGGGGTCTCGAAACGCACCGTCGAAGGGGACTGGACCCACGCCAGGGCCTGGCTGAAACGGCACCTGGGTTGAGCCCATACCCCTCCGTCCGGGCGTCGAGACCTCGGTCATGACAGGCGAGCAGCACCAGCGGGCCAAGCGGGCCTTCCTCGAGCTGCTGAGTCTTCCGGAGGGAGACCGCCCCAAGCGCCTCGAAGAGCTGTGCGGCGACGACCCCCAGCTCATGGAGGAGGTCCAGGGACTCCTCGAGCACCATGTGGACACGGTGGAGGATGTTCGGGACCCCCTCGACGATCCCCGGCTCGTCGGCCGGAAGGAGCCCCCCATGGGGCTGGCCACCGGAACCGTGGTGGCCGACCGCTACCGCGTGGTGGAACGCCTCGGCCGCGGCGGCATGGGGGAGGTCTACCGCGCCGAGGATCTGGTCGTAGGCGAGCAGGTGGCCCTCAAGTTCCTGCGGGCGGACCTACCGGTGAGCAAGGATCAGGTGCTGAGGGAGGTGCGGCTGGCCCGCCAGGTCACCCACCCCAACGTCTGCCGCGTCTTCGACCTCGGCGAGTCCGACGGCCAGCTCTTCCTCACCATGGAGTACATCGACGGAGAGGACCTGGCGACCCTGCTCAACCGCATCGGCCGCCTCCCCAAGGATCGCACCCTCTTCCTCGCCCGTCAGCTCTTCGCCGGCCTCGCCGCGGCCCACGCCCGCGGGGTGCTCCACCTCGACCTCAAGCCCGCCAACGTGATGATCGACGGGCGGGGTCAAGCCAAGCTCACCGACTTCGGGATCTCCGCCCTCGAAGGGGAGGCGGCGGAGGGGATGGCGGCGGCCGGAACCCCCGCCTACATGGCCCCGGAACAGCTGAAGGACGGAACCACCTCCGTCCGCAGCGATCTCTACTCCCTCGGCATCGTCATCTACGAGCTGTGCACCGGGCAATATCCCTACTCCGGAACGAGCTTCCAGGAGCTCGCCGAAGCCCACCGGGAGCAGGTGCCGCCGCCGCCCTCGGGCCTGGTGGACGACCTGGAGCCCCTGCTGGAGCGGGTGATCCTGAAGTGCCTCGAAAAACGCCCCGAGGACCGGCCGGATTCCGCCCTCGCGGTGGCCGCCGCCCTGCCGGGGGTGGACCCCCTGCACCTCGCCCTCGAAGTGGGAGAGACCCCCTCCCCCGACATGGTGGCCAAGGCCGGCGGCGGGGGGGCCATGGAGCCCCGGGGGGCCGGCCTCTTCGCCGGCCTATTGGGGGCGCTGCTCCTCCTCCTCATGCTGACCGCCGAGCCCGCCCGCCGGCTCCAGGGGGCGGGCCTGGTCCATTCGCCCCAGGTGCTGGCGGAGAAGGCCCGCGAGCACCTCCGGGCCTTCGGCTGGACCGAGCCCGCCGCCGACACCGCCTACGGGTTCCTGGAGAATCCGGCGGCCTTGACCCAGTCGCCGCGGGACGGCACCCCCAAAGACACCTCGGCCCCCGGCGCGTCGCCGGTGCTGTTCTGGTACCGGCAAAGCCCCTACCCGATGATGCCGACGGGGATCGAAAACCTGGTGTACTACGGCGCCAGTATCGAGGCCTACGACCCGCCCCTCACCGAGGCTTCGATGGCGCTGGTGATGCTCCATCCCTCCGGCACCCTGGACCACCTGGAGGTCTACCCAGACCTGGCGGAGGATGATCCAGGCGAGTCCCCCAGGGCGACGGACTTTTCCGCTGTCCTGAGGGCGGCGGGCCTCGACGCCGAGACCCTCAGCGACGAGCCGGCGGTCTTCGCCCCGAGCTTCTTCGCCGACAGCCGCGCCGCCTACAGCGGCGCCAGCGGCGCGCGGCCCGACCTCCCCCTCGCCATCGAGATCGCGGGGTACCGGGGCCGGGTGGTCCACTACCGCATGAGCCCCGAAGCCTCGGAGGAAGAGTCGGAAGGGTCGGCGGGCCTCCTCGACCGGTTCCTGGGCCCCCTGATCGAGGAGTGGTACGACTGGTACGACCTGCTGTCGATCCTGGCGGTGGCGAGCGCCTTGCCCCTGGCCCGGCGCAACCTCCGGCGCGGCCGCGGGGACCTGCGTGGAGCCTCCCGCCTGGCGGCCCTGATCCTCGGGGTCCAGGCGGTGGTGTGGGTCATCGGCGGCCCCCACGTGGCGGACCTCTCCAGCGAGTGGGCCCTGGCCCTCGGTCAGGTGGGGCAATCCCTGCTGGAGGCGGGGCTCCTCTGGGTCTTCTACCTCGCCCTGGAACCCTACGTTCGCAGGATCTGGCCCCACACCCTCATCGCGTGGACCCGCGCCCTGGCGGGTCGCTACCGGGACCCGCTGGTGGCCAAGAGCCTCTTCGTGGGCACGGTCTTCGGCGCCTTCTGGGCCTTCGTCGAGCACCTCGACAAGATCCTACCGGCGTGGCTCGGCCTCCCCCACCCTCCCCTCGCCATCGAGGCCCTCCCCCTCAACTACGCCCTCGATGCCGGCCGCTCCTTGGCCAGCGCCCTGGCCCTCATCCACACGTCCCTCTACGACGCCGTCTTCTCCCTCCTCGTCCTGATGCTGCTGCGGATGCTCCTGCGCCGGCCCCTGCCCGCCGCGCTGGCCTACGTCACCATTTTCACCGTTCTCTACTCCGGCACCGGTACCCACCCCCACCTCTCCCTGCTGACCGTCGGCCTGGCGGTGGCCGCCACCGAGGCGTGGCTTCTGGTGCGGTTCGGGCTGCTGACCTTCGCCGGCGCGGTTTTCTCCTTCAGCCTCCTACGCTACTTCCCCCTCTCTTTGGATGCCTCCGCCTGGTACGCCGGCTCCGGCTACTTCGCCCTCGTGGTCCTGGCGGCCATCGCCCTCTACTCCGGTTCCATCGCCACCCGGACCATGGCGTCCCACCGCCGCAGCCCCGCCTCCGAGACCTTCCTGACCTAGCGCTCACCCGGGTGCCCCGGTTTCACCGGGGGGCGGATCGGATATCCTCGGGCTCCCCCGTCCACCCGTCTCCCGCGGACCGCCCATGATCCGAGTCGTCGTCGCCGAAAAACCTTCCGTCGCCCGCGACATCGCCCGCGTCGTCGGAGCCCATCGGCGTCAGAAAGGTAGCCTGCGGGGCGGCGATTGGATCGTCACCTGGGCGATCGGTCACCTGGTGGGGCTGGCCCAGCCCCACGAAATCGACCCCCGCTGGAAGCGCTGGCGAGCCAGCCTGCTGCCGATGCTGCCGTCGGACTGGCCCCTGGTGGTGTCCGACGGCACCCGGGAGCAGTTCGATGCCCTCACCAAGGCCATCAACGACCCCAAAGTGGACGAGGTCGTGTGCGCCACCGACGCCGGCCGCGAAGGGGAGCTGATCTTCCGCTATATCTACGAGGCCTCCGGATGCCGCAAGCCGGTGCGCCGACTGTGGATTTCGTCCCTGACCCCCGCAGCGATCGAGAAGGGCCTGCGGAACCTCCGGCCGGGCCAAGACTTCGACCCCCTGGCCAACGCCGCCCGCGGCCGCAGCCAGGCGGACTGGCTGGTGGGCATGAACCTGAGCCGCGCCTGCACCCTCGCCTTCGGACGGGATCGGGAGGACGACAAGGCCCTCTCCGTGGGCAGGGTCCAGACCCCCACCCTGGCGATGGTGGTGGATCGGGAGCTGGAGATCCGCGCCTTCGTGCCCGAGACCTACTACGAGGTCGTGGCGGCCTTCGACCCCGAAGCCCCCGACGCCCCAGGGGACTCCGCCGCCGCCCCGAAGCCCGCGGACGGGGCCGAGGAGAAGACCGGCTCGGCCCCCGAGGCTCCGGAGGGGGGCTACCTCGGCACCTACTTTCGGGGCAGCGAGCCCAGCGCCAAGGCCAAGCGCCTCACCGATCGGGACGAAGCCCGGCGGATCGCCGAGCGGGGGCGGCGGGGTCGGGCCGAGGTGGAGGACCTGCGGGAGGAGACGAAGCGCATGCCGCCGCCACTCCTCTACGACCTCACCGAGCTCCAAAGGCACGCCAATCGGCTCTGGAGCTGGAGCGCCCGCAAGACCCTCAAGGTGGCGCAGACCCTCTACGAGCAGCGCAAGCTCATCAGCTATCCGCGGACCGACAGCCGGCACCTTTCGAAGGACGTCGCCGACACCCTGGGGGACGTGGTGGCCGCGGTCGCCGATCCCTACCGCGACCACCTGGCACCGGGTACCGGCAACAAGCCCCTCGGCAAGCGCTTCGTCGACGACGCCAAAGTGGGGGACCACCACGCCATCGTCCCCACCCCCACCACCGCCCAGCTGGAGACCCTCTCGGCGGACGAGCGACGTCTCTACGACCTCATCTGCCGGCGACTCTTGATGGCCTGGCATGGCCCCTTCGTCTCCGCCATCACCCACGTGATCACCGCCGTCACCGTCGAGGGCGGCGCCGTCGACCGCTACCACAGCCGCGGTACCCGGGTGCTCGACGCGGGCTGGAAGGTGCTCGACCTGAAACGAACCGCGAAGGCCAAGCCCAAACGCAAGACGAAGGGTAAGGGGGAGGAGGTCGGGACGGACGACGGACAGGATCTCCCCCCGACCCTCGCCCGGGGACTACCTGCGGCGGTGGCGGCGGCCGAGGCGGTGGAGAAACAAACCCGCCCCCCCAAGCGATTCACCGAGGCGACCCTGCTGACGGCGATGGAGTCCGCCGGCAAGGCCCTCGACGACCGGGAGCTCTCGGAAGCGATGCGGGAACGGGGCCTCGGCACCCCCGCCACCCGCGCCGAGACCATCGAGACCCTGATCCGTCGCGACTACCTGGAGCGTCAACGTAAGCTCCTGATCCCCACCGAGCGGGGAATCGGGCTGATCGACAAGGTCCATCCGCTGGTCAAGAGCCCCGCCATGACCGGCCAGTGGGAGGCACGGCTAGGACGCATCCAGCGCGGTTCCGAGGCCCTCGATCGGTTCATGGCCGACATCGAGGCCTACGTCGCCGACGTCATCGCCGGCATGTTCCCCGGCGCCGATGGGGCGCCCCCCGCCGCCGCGGCCGCGGTTCCCAGGGACGGATCGACGTCCGAATCCGCGAACGGCGGGTCGGTCGGCCCACAGCTGTCCCTACTGACCGGCGGCGGCGCCCGCACCCCGCGATCCACACCCACAGGGGACGGCCCTCCGCCGGGCGATGGCCCTCCCCCCTGGGCGTCCGCACCGCCGCCGGAGCTCGAAGGTCCCCCGCCGACCTCGGAGGGCTCCGTCGACGTCGACCCGTGGCTGCTGGGCTTCGACCTGCCGATGGCCGCACCCGCCGAGCCCGAAGCAGGACCCAGCGGAGGATCGGGGGAACGGCGGTTCGGACAAGGGGGAACGGCCAGACCCGGGCCCATCGGCAGCCCCATGGGCGACGGTCCCTCACCCCATCGAGAGCCCGTCCGGGTCCAAGGTGAGGCGCCCCCCCGACGTCGAACTCCGAAGGTTCCGCCGTCGCGGTCCCCCTCAGCGATTGGTGCCTCTCCGCGCCGGACCCCCACCGCCGCCGACGACCTCGTCCCCCTCCTGGAACGGACCTTCGGCTTCGACGCCTTCCGCCCCTTCCAGGAGGAGGCCTGCCGCGCCTCCACCGAGGGGGAAGACGTCCTACTGGTGATGCCCACGGGGGCGGGAAAATCCCTCTGCTACCAGCTCCCCGGTCTGGCGCGGGCGGGCACCACGCTGGTGATCTCGCCGCTGATCGCGCTCATGGAGGACCAGGTCGACAAGCTTCTCGAACACGGGCTCGTCGCCGAGCGGATCCACTCCGGCAGGCCCCGGGAGGCGGTCCGCCGGACCTGCTCCGACTACCTCGCGGGGGAGCTCGACTTTCTGTTCATCGCACCGGAGCGTCTGGCGGTGCCCGGCTTCCCGGAGATGCTCGCCCGCCGGACCCCGGCCCTGGTGGCGGTGGACGAAGCCCACTGTATTTCCCAGTGGGGCCACGATTTTCGCCCCGACTACCGCCTCCTGGGGGACCGGCTCCCGATGCTGCGGCCGGCGCCGGTGATCGCCCTCACCGCTACCGCCACCCCCCAGGTCCAGCGGGACATTCTCCAGCAGCTGCGCATGCCCGGGGCCCGTCGCCTGGTCCACGGCTTCCGCCGCACCAACCTCGGGGTGGAGGTGGTGGAGATGCGGCCGTCCCTGCGGCGCGACGCCGTGGCCAAGCTGCTCCGCGAAGCCCCGCGGCGGCCCGCCATCGTCTACGCCCCCACCCGCAAGGAGGCCGACGCCCTGGGGCAGGAGCTCGGGGAGGACCTGCGGGCCGCCGGGTACCACGCCGGCATGCCGGCGGCGATCCGGGACCGGGTCCAGCGGGACTTCCTCGCCGGCGACCTCGACGTCATCGTGGCCACCATCGCCTTCGGCATGGGTATCGACAAGGCGAACGTCCGCACCGTGATCCACACCGGACTCCCCAGCAGCCTCGAAGGGTACTACCAGGAGATCGGACGCGCCGGTCGGGACGGCGAACCCTCCCGGGTGGTGCTGCTCTACTCCTGGGCCGACCGCAGGACCCACGAATTTTTCTTCGGCCGGGACTACCCGGAGCCTTACCAGCTGCAGAGGATCTTTGACGCCCTCGGGGACCGCTTCGAACCGCGGGAGACGGTGGAGCGGCGCTTGGGTATGGATGAGGACGAGTTCCAGAAGGCGGTCGAGAAGCTCTGGATCCACGGCGGCGCCCGGGTGAATCCGGACGAATCCCTCGCCCGCGGGCAGACCGGCTGGCGCCCCGCCTACGAGGCCCAGCGACAACACAAGCACGAACAGCTCGAAGACATGACCCGCTTCGCCCGCGCCAGGACGTGCCGGATGCTGCACATGATTCAGCACTTCGGCGACCGGGATGACTCCGGGGAGCCCTGCGGCCTCTGCGACGTCTGCGATCCCGACGGCTGCCTGGTGCAGACCTTCCGCGGACCCACCTCCGCGGAAGCTGCGGTGCTGCGGGGCATCTTGGACACCCTCGGGCGGCGGGACGGCCTAGGGTCCGCCCAGCTGTACCGCCAGGCGGGGGAAGACGCGGGCCTCGAACGGGGCGCCTTCGAGGTCCTGGTATCGGGGCTGGCGCGGGCCGAGCTGGTTCGGGTCACCCAGGACAGCTTCGAGAAAGACGGACGCACGATCCACTTCCAGCGGGTCTCCTTGACCCCCAAGGGCCGCAGGACGGGGGCCATCGACCTCCGGTCCCGCATCCGCCTGGTGGACGAACCGACCCCGGCCGCCGGCGCCAAATCGAGACGCCGCTCCTCCACCCCGAAGCGATCCAGGGGTGGAGGCGCAGGCCGTGGGGGAGTCGGGCGCCGCCCCGCCGGGGGGGAGGCCCTGACTCCGGCGCAAACCGCCCGCTACGAGGCACTCAAGGCTTGGCGGCTGAGCGAGGCCCGCCGACGCCGGCGGCCGGCGTTCCAGATCCTCCCCAACCGCACCCTCGAAGCCTTGGCCCGAGATTGTCCCGGCGACGAAGACAGCCTGTTGGCGGTCAAGGGAATCGGCGCCGCCAAGGCCCGGGACTATGGTGAGGCCCTGCTGAAGATCCTCGCCGAGGATGGATAGGAATACTCTGCGCCCTTCGCTCGAACTTAAATATTGCAATTTTACTATATTAAGTTTAAGCTAGGCCCGCTGAGTTCAATCCTTCCTTCTTGGCCCAAACAAAGAGATCGAGACACCGCACCTTCCGAGGTGGCGGCGGCTTGGATCGATGTCCGGATCCGTTACCCACCGCGGCGACGGCCCGTCCGGCGTCGAGGATCATCCCGGTGGACCCAGTGAATCTGGCCGTTCCCGGATCCCCGATCCCTCACCGAAGGACTTCATCACGTCGAGACCCACCGGCAAAGGCGCCGGCCCCCTACCCTTTCGCCGGCCGCGGATCACCAAATCCCGCGGCCCCATCCATCGATCGAAAGGAGGTGCCTAGAGGTAAGCAATCTCACGACTCGAAGCCCGTTCTCAATTGCTTTTATTCACATGACGCCCGGCTAGTGCGGGCATGGTTCCGTTCGACTCCATCCGAGGACGACCCGCGCCGTCCGCCCGGCGATCGAAGCCCCCACTTCCTCGCCTCGGACCCGTTTCCGGGAACCTTGGAAAGCGCTTGGAGCCCGTCCGCAGGATCCGGGCCCAGATCGAAGAAGGACAATTCGAATGTCTATCGATGTTTTTCACTCCGAACTGAAGTCCGCTCTCCATAACGATCCTCTTTTCGCCGACCTAGAGGTCTTGAGCCAGCCGGCCACGGGTGACGCCTTGCGTTCCACGCCGGCGGCCACCTGGCAGTCCTGGTATTGATCGACGTGCGTCCCTAGGCGTCGGTTCGACACCGCCGGTCCGACACCGCCGGTCCGACACCGCCGGTCCGTCGCCCAGGGTCCCCGCACCCCGGCCCCGCTTCGCCCCCCAAGGGTGGAGCGGGGCTTTTCTGTGCGGGCGGGGTAAGAGACGATGGTAAGATCCAGAGTGTTTTGATCCAGCGGCTCGAGCCCCCGGGAGCGCAGGAACCTCCTCCCCAGCCTTGTCCAACAACGCCCCTCCGGGCATCCCGTGAAGGGTCGTCGCCCGCCGAGCCGTAGAGACTTCGGGCGACGACGTAGAGCCGAGTACCGGCTGTCGACACATGTTCCTGCGATCCGACCTGGCCACCCGAAGATCCGAGCTTCTGCTCACCGTATCCTCGGTCTTCGTCCTGGCCGCCTGTCTTTACTACTCCTACCTCTACCTGCGTCTACCCCACAAGGGGACGACGTGGAACTCCGCGACCTGGCAGGTCCTGACGGATCAGGACGACTGCGCCGATCCGGCCCGCTGCCTGCGCCAGGGGGACCGCATCCTGGAGGTCGGCGGCGTCCTCCGGGACGACTTCCTCAAGCACCGCACCACGACGATTCTGGACCGGCCGGGGCCGGTGCCGCTGGTGGTGGAACGGGACGGGCAGCGGCTGACGATGGAGATAGGGCGCCAGCACAGGCCCCTGGTCCAAACCCTGGAGACCACCATCGTCACCCTGTTCCCGATGCTGTTCTGGCTTCTGGGGACGGTGACGATCATCCTCGTTCGGCCCCGGGACGATCGCTGGCGGGTCCTGATCCTCTTCTACTACGTCTCGGCCCTGTTCTTCTCGGCGGGGTGGATTTCCTACACGCAGCAGGCCCTGTCGTCGTACATCACCCACTTCACGGCGGCCCTGTTCTTTCCCCTGTGCGTCCACCTGCACCTGATCCTTCCCAACCGCTCGTATCCGCGGCTTCAGAAGATCCTCCCCCTGCTCTACGGCTGCGCCGGCGTGTTGATCCTCGCCGACGTGGTGGTGCCCTACGACTATCGGATCCTCCACCTCCTCGCCTTCCTGGGCATGGTCACCTCCATAGGTCTGCTGTTCGGCCGCTTCCTCCAACCGGCGTCGCCGTCGGTCAAGGTGGCCAACCGGCTGATGGCGACGGGGTCCGCCCTGGGGCTGATCCCCTGGGTGACGGTGATTGTCTTCTTCAACCTGAGCCTGCTCGAGAACCTGCCCTTTGAAACGGACAATCTGCTGATCGCCGGCATCGCCATGCTGATGCTGCCCAACTGGCCACTCTCCTACATCTACGCCATCTACAAACTCGGCGTCGGAAAGTTGGAGCTGCGGGCAAACCGGGCCCTCGGGACCTACGGCTTCTGGTCCCTGTACATCACCGTCTACGTGACGTTCTTCTTCATCCTCGCGGAGCAGTGGCCCTTCCTCACCGAGCAACCGGTGATCTCCAGCCTTTTGGTGTCCCTGCTCTTCGTCAGCACCACCCCTTTCTTCCGCCAGCGGTTCCAGGCCTGGGTGGACCGCTACATCTTCGGCATCAAGTTCTCCCCCTCCCACATCGTCAACGCCTTCGCCGCCAAGATCCCGGTGGCCTTCGAGCGGGACGCCCTGCGCCAAGTGGTGGTGGACGAGATCCTCCCCACCCTCCTGATTCGCCAGTCCGCCCTCTACTTCTTCACCGACCGGGATCGGGGGGTCGCGCCGTTCTACGTGCAGGAGCTGGCGGATCACCAGCGCCCGCGGACGTCGGCGGAGCTGTCCGACCTCCTCGCCCAGGTCGAGCGGCGGACCGCGGGGCGCCCCTCGGGGGCCCCGCCGGCTTTCGCCTGGGTACGCCTGGCGCTGCCCCTGGCGAGCCAGGACCGGCGGATCGGCGTGTGGCTCCTGGGGCGCCGCGACCCCGACGACGACTATCCGCGGGAAGACGTCGCCATGCTCACCAACCTGGCGAACCAGATCGCCTCCGTCTTCCGCGCCCAGATGGAGATCGACGAAAACCGACGGCTGCAGAATCAGCTGATCCAATCCCAGAAGATGGAGGCCATCGGTCGCCTCTCGGCCGGGGTCGCCCACGACTTCAACAATCTCCTGTCGGCGATCCTCGGATACAGCGATCTGTTGCTGGCGGAGGACGAGGATCCGGAGACCGAACGCACCTATCTCCAGGGCATCAAGGAGGCGGGGGAGAAGGCCGCGTCCCTCACCACCCAGCTTTTGGCCTTCAGCCGCCAGCAGGCCATGGCCACCCAGGTGGTCGACCTCAACGGCGTCGTGACCCAGCTCGAAACCCTGCTGCGGAGGGTCCTGGAGGAAGACATCCAGCTGGTCACCCTGCTACGGGACGACCTCCCCAACGTTCGCATCGACCCGGGCCAGCTGGAACAGGTGCTCCTCAATCTGGCGGTCAACGCGAGCGACGCCATGGAGGGGGGAGGCACCCTGGTGATCCGCACCGACACGGTGGAGCTCCGCCCCGGGATGCCGGGGCCGGGGGACCTGCCCACCGGCAGCTATGTGAAGCTCTCGGTGGCGGACACGGGGGCCGGCATCCCGGAGGAGATCCGGGACCGGATCTTCGAGCCCTTTTTCACCACCAAACGGCTGGGCCAGGGGACCGGCCTCGGGCTGTCGATGGTCTACGGCATCATCTCCCAGAGCAAGGGGCACATCACCGTCGACTCAGAGCTCGGCCGCGGCACCACCTTCACCCTCTACCTTCCCGAGGTCGACGAGCAGATCACCGAGGCCCCGCAGCCCGCCGAAGAAGACCCCCGCCCCGAGACCGACCGCGACGGGGCCTCCGTCAGCCCGGAGACCATCCTGCTGGTGGAAGACGAGGCCAGCGTGCGGAAAGTGGTGCTCGAAATTCTACGGGCCAAGGGCTACCGCGTGCTCCAGGCGGAGGACGGCCTCGCCGCCCTCGAGCTCAGCGACGGGTACCCGGACGTCATCCACCTCCTGCTGACCGACGTCATGATGCCCAACCTCAAGGGACCGGAGCTCGCCGACCGCCTGATCACGCGCCGCGACGGCCTTAAGGTCCTGTACATGTCCGGCTACAACGAAGAGGCCCTGTCGAAGCAAGACGAACGGAACCACGAGGCCGTCCTGATTCGCAAGCCCTTCTCCCCCCAAGCCCTGCTGCTGCAAGTCCGCAAGGCCTTGGGCGACCGAGCCGCCGCCGTCCCCTCCGGATCCCACCAAGGGGTCGGTTGAACCGACCTCCCCGAAGGAGCCCCCCATGCCGCTGTTGGACGCTGCCCTCGCCTTCACCCTGACGATGCTCGGCACCGCCACCGTCGTCACCATGCTGATCACCTTCGGCCACAAGGTGCTGGGACTGCGACGCTCCGGCCTCAAACGGCTGCTGAAGGAATTCTTCGAGAAGGAAGCCCAGCCGGTGGTGGCCGGGGAGCTCTCCCGGCTCCTCCAGCGTGGGTCGCAGGACGTCGGCGCCCGGGCGAAGACCCTCGCCAGGGATCTTCGGGGCCAGTCCGGCGGTTGGCTCTCTGAGAAGGAGTTGGAGCACCTCACCGAGGGGATCGACGTCCACAAGCTGACCCGTCTCGGGGCGGAGGATCTGGTCGCCGAGATGCGCAAGTCCAAGAAGGGTCAGGAGTTGATGGAGCAGCTCGGGGCCCGCGCCGACCTGGTGTTCGACGGGGTCGCCCGACACTGGGAACGCATCGGGAAACGGGCCACGGAGCAGTTCCGTCGCTCGTCGCGGCTATGGTCCACGGTGGTGGCCGTCGCCGTGGCCTTCGCCTTCAACGTCGACAGCCTCTACCTGCTGGAGGTCTACATGAGCGACGCCGACGCCCGGGCCGCCGTCGTCGGCCAGCAGGCCGCCATCCTGGACCAGGCCCAGGCGGGTGACGACCCGGGGGACGGAGAGCCAGCGGATACGATGGCCAACTTCGCCCAGCTCCAGCAGCAGTCCCGGGCGTTCCAGAACGCCGACTTCCCCATCGGCTGGCAGCTGTTCCCCAACTGCCCCCCCACCTCCGTCGACTTCCGCTGTATCGCCCACTGGCAGAGGGCGGAGCGAACCCTCGACGTCTCCGCCGTGTCCTTCGAGCGCCGGGAGGCCCTGAACCCAGCGGCGCCATTCCTCGGTGCCCTCGGGATCGAGGAGCCCAGGTCGGCACCCCAAAAGGCCGCCGGGGCCGACGGGCGGGTCAGCTGGGCGGACCTCGCCTCTTGGCTGGCGGGGTGCGTGCTCACCGGTCTGCTGGCGGGGCTCGGAGCCCCCTTCTGGTACGACATCGTCGTCGGCATCGCCGCCAGCGCCCAAAAGCTGGGCTCCGGCGGCTCCAAGGGACATCAGCCCCCGGCCCAGCCCCTTCCCCCTCCGCCGGAGATGCCCGAACCGGCCTCGGCCTCGACCTCCGATTCCGAGGCGGACAAGGGCGACGGCTAGTTCCGCCGCGATCCGGGGCGGCGCTACCGTCGTGCGATTGGGGTCGGGGGATTTGGGACGGTGGGTTGGAGGCTGTGGATCGGGGCAGGGCCTCAGGCCCGAGCCCGGCCGGCGGCACGGACCCGGAAGGCCGCCAAGGCCAGGGGCTGCCGGTCGCTCGGCAGGGCCCTGGCCAGCCGCCGGATACCCTTGGGCCACGAGGGCTGCCCGGTCCAGCGCTTGGCGTCGACGGGTTCCGTCGTGAGGTCGCGGCCGGCGAACCGGGCTTCGATCTCCGGTAGCCGTTCCCCCTTGCCATCGACCGCCCACAGCTCCAAGCCCTGATCCCCGGAGCTCCGAAACACCGCCAACAGCCCGAACATCTCCGACTCCCCGCGGACCTGGAGCAGCGCCACCCGGCCCCGGGGACCGTCCCCGAGCTCCGCCAGAATCCCCTCCACCAGCGGGTGCCCCGAGGCGAAGAAGTCGAGGGTTTCGTTGGCCACGGCGTGCTCACGGTCGAAGGTGCCGCGGAATCGGCTGCCCTCCGGAACCCCGGGAAGATGGTCCAGCAGCGCGTGGCTGCCGTACTCCACGAGCCAGCACCGCGGACCCGTCTGCTCTTCGCAGCCGAAGCCGAAACGGGCCGCGGCCCGCATCACCACCGCCTCCGTGAGGCTGTCCAGGGATTCGGGCACCCGCTCCAGGATGCCCGGCGCCAGATCCCGGTGGTAGGGATCTCGGTGCAGCTCGTGGTACGCCGCCTCGTGAACCCGATCCCGGGCCTCCTTGGCCTCTTTCAGGACCCCCTGGAGGGCGTCGAGGCTCGGCTCCACGTCGGCGATCGCGAGATCCGACACCGCCCGGTCCACGTGCCGCAGCCCGCGCACCAACCCGCCGAGGGATTCGCGGAAGATACCGATCGCTTCGTAGAGGTCCACCAGCACCCTCCCGAAGCCGTCGGGGGGCCGGAAGTAGACGATCTCCGTGGGCCGGGTGCGACCGATACGGTCGAGGCGGCCGATCCGCTGCTCCACCACGGCGGGGTTCCAGGGCAGGTCGAACAGCACCAGGCGGTGGCAGAACTCGAAGTTGCGCCCCTCACCGCCGCACTCGGTGGAGATCAGGATCGACGGGCCCTCCGGAAGGCGAAAACGGGCCACTTCGAGGTCCCGTCGCTCCGGGGAAAGCTCCTCGTGAAAGACACCCACCCCGGTTCGACCGCCGGCTTCGAGGGCCGTCCGCAGCGCGTTCAGGGTCTCACGGTGGGCCACGAAGACCAGGGTCTTCTGCCGTCGGCGGGCCCAGCCGAGGGCCTGTTCAGCGAGCCAGCGCTGCCGCGGATCCCGGCGCCCCGCGAGGTCCAGCACTTCAGCGGGCACTGGCGCGGCGATGGAGGTGGCCGTCAGGGCGGCGGGGGACGCCAGGGCACGCCAGACCGACTCCGCCTTCCGCCGCCGGGCCAGGGCATCCTCCGCCGGACGGGCCCGCTGTAGCCGTACCAGCTCCCCCAGAGCGCCCCAACCCTCGGCGTCGTCGATCTCCACCGGCACCGGCGTTCGGGGAGGTAGGCCGCCGATGTCCTGGCGGCGGGTGGCGCTGGTGCAGGGGGGCAGGGGCTCCCGGCGTTCCAGGAGCTCGCCAAAGGGGGTTTCTTCGGGGAGGTCGTCGGGGCGCAGCAGCTGCAGGAGGCGGAAAAAGCCGTGGGCGTCGTCCTCGAGGGGGGTGGCGGACAGCAGCAGGACGTGCCGACCGAGCTCCGTCAGGGGGCGTACGGCTCGGTAGGCGGGGTTTCCGGGGTGCCCCGGCCGCCGCCGGAGGTGGTGGGCCTCATCCACCACCAGAAGGTCGATCCCGGCCTCCACCGCCTGCTCCACCAGGCGCCGATCCTCCGCCAGTCGCTCCAGGGAAACGATCACCCGACGGTGGACGTCGAAGGGGTTGAAGCCGCGGCCGTGCTCGGACTCCACGTCCGACAAGCGCTTGTCGTCCAGCAGCACGAACACCTGGTGATACTTGCGCCAGAGCTCCCCCAGCCACTGCAGGGCCAGGGTCTCCGGCACCACCACCAGGGTGCGCTCCGCCTCGCCGGTATGGATCAGCCGGTTCATCACCAGGCAGGCTTCGACCGTTTTCCCCAGGCCCACCTCGTCGGCCAGCAGCCAGCGCACCGGCCCGTGCTCCAGGGCCGCGGTGGCCTGCTCCGCCACGTAGAGCTGATGGGGGAAGAGGTGCACCCGCCCCCCCAAAAAGGACCCGAGTCCGTCCGCCCGTCGTAGGCGTGCGAGCCGCAGCCCGTCGAGCCGGTTCTTGAAATCTTCCGGGGCGTCCACGTCCCCCCGGGCCAGGCGCTGGACCAGGGTCTCTTCGTCCGGCAGGGGCCAAAGGCCCCGCACCGGAAGCTCCCGGCCGTCCCCGAGGACGCAGACGTCACCGTCGACGGCGTCCACCAGCACCACCTCGCCGGTGTCCTCGACCCGGGCCCGTCCCCCCACCCGCAGCTCCAGGGCCACGAGGGCGTCGGAGCGGGCGGCGATCTGCAGGGTCTCCCCTTTCTCAGGGAATAGGACCGTCACCCGGCGGGGATCCCGGTCGATGACCAGACCGGGACCAAGCTCCGGGTTGTTGCGATGGCTGACGCGATCTCCTGGGCTCCACATAGGGTCGCCGATGATACTCCGATGATGATGGGATGACCCGGCGCCGGCGCCGGAGCCCTCATAACAAACCGCCGCCCTCCCGCTCGGTGACCCGGACGGTCTCCATGCGCCAATCCCCCCCCTCCCGCAGCCAATCGATCTCCAGCTGGAAGCGCTCTCGGGTGGGGCCGCCGCCCCCCCGGCTCCCCGAGACCGTCGCCTGGACCGCCATCCGCGCCCGACCGGCGTCGCCGTCGACCTCCAGGTCAGAATTGGAGAACGCCACGTCAAGGGACTGCACCCGCTGCCGCAGGCCGACGAAGGGACGCACCAGATCCTTGCGATCCGTCACCGTCTGCCCCACCGGGTCGAGGCGGATCTCGAAGCTGCGGGCCAGCAAGTCGCCCACCTCCCGGGCCCGCTCGGCGGCCTGCAGTCCCCCCTCCCCCTCCTCCTTCGACACCAGCTCCCCTAGCCGTTCGAGCTGTGCTTCGATCTTCGCCTCGTCGCCCCCTCCGAGGGAGTGGACGAGCCAGACCAGAATGGAGATGGCGAGGAGCGCGTAGAGCAGGTGGGTCACACGCATGGGGGTTCTCCGTCGTCAGGCTCCGCCGGCGGGGGCGCTATCCCCACCGCCGCCGGGGGTCACGTGGAGGTAGCGCCGCAGCCAATGGGTGCCGTAATAGAAGGGAATCGTATCCACCAAGGCCGCCACCGCCTTGAAGATGTAGGCGGTGAGGATGAAGGTCCACAGCTGGGGCCAGATCGGCAGGGCTTTGTCCACCGGCAGGGCGCCGGCGTAGAAGTGGGTGATCGTGATCACGGCGAAGGAATCGACGAACTGACTCACCAACGTGGAGCCGTTGTTGCGCAGCCAGAGGTGTCGACCGCCGGTGAGGCGCTTCCAGAAATGAAAGACGTGGACGTCCACCAGCTGGGCGGCGAGGTACGCCACCATGGACGCCGCCACCGCGCCGAGGGTCAGGGTCCGCACCTCGAAGAACACCGGCAGGCGTCCGGCGGCGTCGGGCACCGGCTGATCGAAGCCCGGCAACAGCCCTCCGACCCAGAGGACGAACATCAGCCACAGGTTGATGAGGAGACCCACCCAGACCATGAAGTTGGCCCGCTTGCGGCCGTAGATTTCGGAAATGAAATCGGTGCAGAGGAAGGTGATGGGATAGGGCAGGACCCCCACCGCCAGGGGCACCGGAATCGTCACCCCGAAGATCTCGAAGGAGAGGTCGAGGAAGCGGGTCACCCCGAGAATGTTGAGCATGGTCATCGAACCCAAGAAGAGTCCGGCCAGCACCAGGAAAACCCGTTCGCGGCGAACGTCGATGACGTCCCCCTGCGGGACTTCGAGCAGATCGTATTTCGAGGACATGCGGCAGCAGGTTAACCGGGGCCGTGGACCCGGTCAACCGAGGTTTTCGGTGGAGCTGCCGGGCCGACGCGCCGTTGATATGCTTAAGCCCGGCGCCGGCGTCCCCCCCTTCCCCCCGGCGGGGTCCGAGTCATGACCCTCAACAAGAAGATCCTCGACACCAAGGACCGGGTCACCGGCTTCGTCCGCGACTTCACCGAAGGCCTGGAGGGCCGCGACGTCCAGCGCATGTTCGAGCGCGACGCGACCCGCGCTATCCGAACCCTTTCCGGCTCCCGGGACGTGTCCCGGGGCCAACACGACCTGGCGTGGTACCTCGGCGCCGCCAAAGACTTCTTCGTCGGCCTGGCGATGAAGCTGTCGCCCCCCAGGCGTCTCCTCTTCGCGGCGTCCCTCCTGAGCCCCCTCCTCGGCCTGATCGACCTCGACGCCACCTTTGGTCCCACCGCGGTCTTCGTCGATTTCGCGCCCTTCTGGTTCTTCGTGGGCCTCGGCGGTATGACCCTGCTCCTGGCCCTGGAGCTGGCGGACCGCCTACGGGTCCGGGACGAGATCGAGGTGGCCCGGGAGCTCCAGCGTCAGCTCCTGCCGAAGGAAGGTCCCGCCCTCGCCGGCTGGCGGGTGGCCCACGCCTACGGCACCGCCAACGCCATCGGCGGCGACTACTACGACTTCATCCCCCTACCCGACGGCCGCCTCGTGCTGGCGGTGGGGGACGCCAGCGGCCACGGCATGGGGGCCGGCCTGCTCATGGCCATCGGCAAGACCAGTTTGGAAACCGCTTTGGAGATCGACCCCCGTCCGGAGGCGGTGCTCGGGGTGCTCAACCGGGTGCTCTGCCGCACCGGCGGACGGCGGGCGTTCTTCACCCTCTGCTACGCCATCCTGGACCCGAGGAGCGGTGATCTCTACCTCGCCAGCGCCGGTCACCCGTTTCCCCTCCTGCGCCGGGCCGCCACCGGGGTCGTGGAGGAGCTCGGCCGGGGATCCTTTCCCCTGGGGCTGAAGACGGACGTCCGCTACACCGCCGAACGGGTCCGCCTCGAACCGGGGGACGTCCTGGTGCTCTACAGCGACGGCATCCCGGAGGCCGTCGGCGCCTCGGGGGCCTTCGGCTTCGACCGCCTCGCCGGCCTGGTGCGGCGGGACGGGGACCCGGACGTGCTGCACCGCAACATCCTCCGGGCCTTGGACCATCACCTCGGAGATCACGAGCCGAACGACGACTTCACCCTCGTGATCGTCGGACGGGACCCGCATCCCCCCGACCTGCCGCCGCTGCCCGCCGAGCCCCTGGGGGCGGAGGGCGACGGCGGCGGGCTTGGGTGAAGCTCCCGGAGCCTCAGCCGTCGCAGGCGAAGGCGGTGGTGTCGAGCACGGGATCCGCCGCTTGGCCGAGGGCGTTGCGGTAGGTCCTCTCGTCCCCGGTGCGGGTATCGGTGACCGTCAGCTCGAACTCGACGTCGGTGGTGGCGCTGAAGAAGACCCAGTGGTGACCCGAAGCGTCACAGGCGTCGAGCACCTTGATCAGGACTTCCAGGTTGTCGGGTCGGAAGAAGTGGAATGCCCCCGAGTCCTGCTTGCCCAGATCCGTCGCCCCCATGGTTCCGGTTCCCTCCGCTGACCGCCAGGTTCCCCGAAGCTGGAAACGGCCGTCGACGCCGAGGCAGAGGGTCCCCCCGTCCCGCCGGCAGGTCTGGAGGGACGGCGGCGCCGTCACCGCAAGGTAGCTGCGCAGGAATTGGGCCAGGCCGATGCTGGTGTCCACCACCGTGCCGTAGGAGTCGGTGGAGCCGTCCGGCGCGATCCGCAGCACCTCGAGCCGCAGCGGGTCGAAGCTGGCCACCCCCACGAACACCCGGCCCTGACTGTCCACCGCCAGCCCATCCAACAGCTCGTCGCCCCCCTGGGTCCGCAAAACCGTACGGGCACCGGTGGCGAGGTCCAGGCGTTCCAGCCGCTCCTGTTCCAGGATCGAGCCGTCCCCCCGCTCCACCCTCCCGTGGACGAAGTAGAGGCTCCCACCCCCCACCGCCAGCTGGAAGGGCCGGGCGAAGGTGAAGCCGCCGATGGAGTCGAAGACGGTACCCAGGCTGCTGACGACGCCGTCGGTCCCCAGCCGCCGAAGCTCCACCCGCAGGGGCTCGTAGGTGAGGACCCCGAAGTAGACCGTTCCGGACCCGTCCACCGCCAGGCCGCTGACGTCCTCCTCCACCTCCAGCAGCTCCTCCCGGCGGCCGGTGTCGAGGTCCATCCGCTCGATTCGGAAGCCGTCCGTCGGCCGCAGGTCCTGGTCGTACTCCCGGCCCTGGACGAAGTAGGCGTCCCGGCCGCGCATGGCGAAGTCGAAGCCGATGAAATCGATGAAGCCGCGGATGGACGAATCCACCGTCGTCCCATAGCTGTCGAACCCCCCTTGGGGATCGAGGCGCAGCAGCTCGACCCGAAGGGGGTCGAAGGTGACGTTGCCGAAAAACAGATCCCCACCGGGATCATGGCCGATTCCCATAGGCAGGGACGTTCCGAGGGGCCTCCGCCGGACCGGCCTCGACGGATCGTCCGGGTCCAGGACCTCCACCGACGCCTCCCGGACGGTGGTCCCTGTGAAGTCGAAGAGGCGGGGATGGACCACCAGGAGCTCTTCCTGGGCCGTGGCCGGTTTCGCTGAAGAAATTAAGGAAAGGGTGAGAAAACCGAACGCCGCGACGAGGACGGTGCAGGCCTCGAGCCGCGGGGGCAGGGAGGGCAGGGGATGGGGCACAGGACAGCTCCTTTCTGGCGGCGGGACGCGCGCCGAGTCGGGGGAAGGATCAGGCTCACTAGATTATGCGAATCTAGCATGCAAAATCCCTCATGCTGTCCGGGAATCCTCGAGGATGCGGGAAGAGGGTCCCGAAGCGGGTGTCGCTCCGCCCCGGGACTCCGCAGCCGGGCGCTGACTAGGCGCAGCCGCAGCAGTGGACGGTCCGGAACCACCTCGTACAGGTCGCCACCGAGCGGCAGGCGCGAACCGGCACCGTACCCGGGGGACTGCACACCGCTCCGACCGCGCAGCCGTTGCAGGAACCGGCGCTGAGACAGGTCGGGCAATCGCCGCAGGTGGCGGCCGTCGCAATGGCGGCCGCGGCGTTCGACGAGATGGGGGTGGCGCAAACCTTGACCCCGATGCTCAGGTTCCTTTCCTCGAGGAACTCCATCTTGGCCCGCTGGTTGGCGAACCACTGGTTGTCGGTCTCCGCTTCCGCCAGCATCAGGGGAGCACAGGTCGGTTGCGCAGCCGTTTCGACCAGGGCCGCGGAGTTTCCGGCGATCGCCGCCGCCGGATGGACCGCGTCGGCTGCGGCCCCGCCAAGTCCCTCGTCAGCCACTGAGGCGCCGGCGATGAGCATCAAGGCCAAGAAGCACACCGGGACGAAGGGAAGCTTTCCGAACGCACGTCGTCTAATCATCATGTTCCTCCTACGGCGGGACACAACGACCGAAAGTGGCCGTTGAAAGCTGTCGAAGAACCTGTCTCGGCGCGTCTCGTCGGAGAGCTTGCTGTGGAGTCGATGACGCGTGAGGGGTGGTCGTTGGGCCAACACTATGACTTGACCCGTCACCCTAGCGTGCGCAAACGAAAGTCTCTGGTCGTGCTCGTAGCTTCTAGAGACTACGGCCAAATTGAACAATCGTCAAGTTGCCTGTCGCAACCGGTGCTGGTGGTGTTCTGGCGGGATCAGAGCAAGCTGAGCTGCTTGCCGACGACGGCGGGACGCCGCCGCGCGGGGGCCCAGCGGCGGGCCAGGAGATCCTCCAGGCCTTCGAGGAAGGGGGACGGGCGGGTGCCGCGGACCTCCCCGCGCCAGATCCGCTCCCGGGCCCGGGTGAGCACCAGACGCGAACGGGCGCGGGTCAGGCCGACGAAGAACAGTCGCCTCTCTTCGTCGACGTCCACCTCCCCCCCGTGCCAGGTCATGGGCAGCAGGCCGTCGTCACAGCCGACGACGAAGACCACGGGGAACTCCAGCCCCTTGGCGGCGTGGAGGGTCAGCAGGGAGACCCGCTGCGCCCGGGGATCCCAGGTGTCGACCTCAGCCCCCAGGGCCAGGGCCGCCAGGAAGGCCTCCAGGTCGTCGCCGTGACGCTGAGCCAGGGGGGCCAGGAGATCGAGGGACGCCCGCAACTCGTCCGAAGCGGCGGCGCCGGTGAGGTGCCCCGGCTCCAGGTCGTCCTCACCCCGTGGGGCCGAAGAACCCCCGTCCCCTTCGGCCGCTTGGGGTGGCGCCTCCGTCCCGGGCGCCGCCGCGGCCGGATCCCGGTGCCCCTGCACCCGTTCAGCGGCGGCGTCGAGCCAGTCGCCGACGGAGCGATTGGCGGAGGCGGCGCCGGAGCACGTCTCCCGCAGCAGCGCCAGGGCGTGGAGCAGCCAGCGCACGCCGTCCCGCTTCGCCAGGGGCTCGTGGGACCGCCGCTGGAAGGGGATGCCCGCCCGCTCCAGCGCCCGGGCCAGGAGCGCCGCCTGACCGCGGGTACGGTAGAGGATCGCGAAGTCGTCGAAGCCCAGGTCCCCCATATCGTCGCCGCCGTGGACCGTCCCAGGGCCGACCCGACCGCTGTCGAAGGAGTGTAGGGACGTCCCCCCCAGCATCTGCTCCAGGGTGTGGACCACGAACTCCGCCTCCGCCCCGCCGCTCGCCGCCTCGTGGAAGATCGACGCCGCCGGCGATGCCTGGACCATGGGCTCCAGGCGGCGCCCCGGCACCAGGGTCGCCGGCGCGATGGCCCGCAGCGCCGACTCGACGATGGCCGGCTGGGACCGGTAGTTGCGGCCCAGCTCGACGGTACGTGCTCCAGGGAAGTCCCCCTGGAACCTCAGGAAGAAGCCCACGTCGGCGCCGCGGAAGCGGTAGATGGACTGGTCCGGATCGCCGATGGCGCAGAGGTTGCCGTCCGGCGGCACCAGGGCCCGCATCAGCCGGTACTGCACGGCGTCGATGTCCTGGTACTCGTCGATGGACACGTGATCGAAGCGGTCCCGCCAGATCGCCGCCACGTCGTCCCGGGCGGCGAACAGCTCCAGCGGCAGCACCAGGAGATCTTCGAAGTCCACCAGGTCGGCCTCCCGCAGGACCTCCCGGTACGCCTCCACCTCGATGGAGCACGGATCGCCGGGCACTGCTTCGCCGGGCACTGCTTCGCCGGGCACTGCTTCGCCGGGCCCTGTTTCGACGGCATCTGGCTCGACGGGCCCCGGCTCCCCTAAAACCCTTAGGCGCCTCCGCTCGCCGAGACTGACCACCGCCCGTCGAGCTTCGGGCCTGGAAAGGCCGAACCGCCGCGCCACCAGCTCGGTGCGCACCGCGTCGTCGGCCACTCGAAACCCCCGCTGGAGGCCGAGGTCGCCCCGGTGCTTCCGGACGATGTCGAGGCCGAGGCCGTGGAAGGTGGTGACGGCGATGTTCTCAGCGCCGGGGGTGAGGTCCGCCAGGCGTTCCGCCATCTCGGCGGCGGCCCTGCGGGTGAAGGTCACGGCGAGACAGCGTTCCGGCGCCGCCCCCCCCTCCACCAAGTGCGCGAGACGGTGGGTAAGGGTGCGGGTCTTGCCGGTCCCCGGACCGGCGACGATCAGGAGCGGCCCCGACGTGACCTCCGCCGCGGCCCGCTGATCAGGGTCGAGGCGGTCCAAGAGGGTCTGCGGCGCGGCCGGGCCGTCGACCTGCTCGTCGGCCCTACCCTGGACCGCGGCGACCGGAGCGCCGTCGACCGACGGCGGGGGCGCCGGCGCCGCCTTGGGAGCTGGCTCAGGGGGCGACAGGTCGACCCCCAAGAGGGGAGCCAGGGAGAGCTGGGGGATCATCTCTCCGGGCTCGAACAGACGGATCTTGCCGTACTCGCCGTCAAAGCCCCCCTCCGCCCGTACCCGCCCCGACCGCAGGCGGTCGAGGGCTTCGGCGAAGAGGGGGTCGGTGAGACGGCGGACGTCTTCGAGGGGAGCCGACTGGAGGATCTCCAGCTCCGGCCCCAGCCTCGACACCAGCTCAGAAACGGTGCCCGCCACCCGCTTGGACTTGGGCCCTACGCCGTGGATCTCGGAAATCACCTCCGGCAGCGGCACGAGGCTTTGGAAAGGCGCCGCGTCGTCGGGCTCGTAGCCCTCCGGCCGGTCCGCCAATACCTCCACCCGGTGCAGCACGCCGACGGTCACGGGCTTGCCGCAGGACGGGCAGCGACCGCCGTGGCCCAGGGTCTCGGTGGGCTCCAGGCGAACGCCGCAGGCCCGGTGCCCGTCGAGGTGATACTTCCCCTCCTCCGGGAAGAATTCGGTGGTGCCGCCCCACCCTTCGCCGGTCTCGAGGGCCCGTCGCATGGCGAAGTAGTCGAGGTCGGTGTCGAAGACGCAGGCTTCCCGGCCGAGCATCGGAGGGGAGTGGGCGTCGGAATTCGACACCAGGGTGAATCGATCCAGCCCCCCGACCCGCCAGTTCATCGGCGGATCCGAAGACAGTCCGGTCTCGACGGCGAAGATGTGCCCCGCCAGGTCGCCGTAGCAGTCGTCGATGGAGTCGAAGCCCGACTTGGAGCCCATGGCGGAGAACCAGGGGGTCCAGATGTGGGCCGGCACCAGGTAGGCGTCGGGGCCCGATTCGAGGGTGATCTCCAGCAGGTGCCGGGAGTCGAGCCCCAGGATCGGCCGGCCGTCGGAGGCGATGTTGCCGATGGCGCCGAGGCGATCGCGGAAGTTCGAGGCGGTGGCGATCTCGGCGGCGTAAATCAGGTGATGGACCTTGCGAGTCTTGTCACCCTTCTTGTAGATGGTGGAGATCTCGACTTCCAGTAGGAAGCGCATCGGCCGCCGGCACGACGTCGGCAGCCGCCGGTCCACCTCCCGCTCGATCTCCGGCCGCAGTCGGAAAAGACCGGGCTCCGCCGGCACCAGCTTGGCCCGGATCTCGTCGAACCAGGCGGGGTGGGTGAAGTCGCCGGTGCCCACCACCGAAATGCCCTTGAGCTTGGCCCACAGCGCCAAGTGTTCGAGATCGCAGTTCTTGGACGTGGCGCGGGAATACTTCGAATGGACGTGCAGGTCGGCGAAGAAACGCACTCGGGAGCCCTCCGGCATTGGACGCGGCGATCTCGTCAACGTAGCAAGCCGAATGCCCCCTGTCCAGTGGATTCACTGATCCAGAAGGTGCAAACCCCGACAGGGGGATGGGGTCATTGGATCTCGCGGGTCAGCCACTCACTCCGGTAGCGCCGATGCCCCTCGGTATCGGGATAGGTCACCCCTTCGGGATAGGGGTACGAGCCCATGGCGTGGAACGGCAGGGGCTCGAGGCGCAGGCCCTCACCGGTGTTGCGGTCGGCGTCCTTGTCCCAGCCGTGGCTTTCGAGGAAGAGGGTCCTGCGGGTTCCCGGCGCCGGCGGCGGCAGATGGCGGGCGTCCACCTCGACGGCTAGCTCGTCCCCCGGCGCGAGCACCACGGAGAAGTCCTCCGCTTCGGCGAGCAGGGGCCTGACGTCGCCGAATCGGGTATAAGAACCGGGGAAGATCGTCCACGGTGATTCCGCCCGCACCCGGGCGTAGTCGAAGGTGTGGGGGGCGTTCGGCGCGGTGCGAACAAGGGCCGAGAACCCCCGCTGCCGCAGGTCCGCTCGGCTGGCTTCGAGTCGGGCCAGCACCACCGGCGCGTCGTCGGCGACGTCGGTGGTCCACCGCAGCCGATCCCAGTGCAGCCACAGGGACGTGACGATGCGCAGCTTAGTGGCCCCCGAGGGTAGGGGCGGCGTGTCGACGACGGTGGTCTTGGTCTTGCCCGCCGGGAAGCCGAAATCATCCATGAGGGTCCGCCAGCCCTCCTCGGTTTCCACCTCCAGGCGGGGCGGCAGGTAGGGGTAGTCGTCCCGCTGGGCGACGGCGAGGTTGAGGCTGGCGTCGGCGGGGAAGATCCAGCCTTCGAGGTGCAGTCGCACCGAGCGCGCCGGCGCCTCGCCCAAGTCGAAGGTGAAGGCCCAGGGTTCGGCGACCCCCTGGTAGGGGCTCGGAGTGTAGCCGTCGGCGTAGACCTCGTCCCGCTGCGCCACCTCGGCGGTCACGTCCCGGCCCTGGCCATCCCACGCCGCCGCCATGGGCCGGAGGTCGCGGCTACCGAGGACCACTTCGGGCTGCGGCCCGGCCCCCGGCACGATGCGGAGATTGCTCGCCACCTCTACGTCCTCCGGATGGTCCACTACCCAGAGCCGCAGCTTGTCAAAGAAGGCGGCCTCCCAAAGCTCCTCGGTGATCCGCAGGCGGTAGATGCCACCATCGTCCACCAGGCCGTCGAGGCGTACGATCTCCGAGGGATCGCTGTCGACCCAGACTCCCGGCGCCGCCGGCAGGCCGAGGGGAGCGCCCCACAGGAGATCGGTGACGAAGCGGAAGCCTTCGCCGTCCCAGGCGTAGACGAACGGACAGCTGCCCTTGAGGAGCTGCTCCTCTACCAGCCGCTGCTCCCCGGCGACGTCGAGGCGGTTCTGGGGCACGCCGTTGGTCCACACCACCCGCACCACCTCGGCGGCGTCGAGGCCGCCGAGTCCGAGGTGGACCCGGTCACCCACGGCCTCGCGGTACTGAACCGCTGCCCCGGCCCGAACCTCCACCGCCGAACCGACGCCGAAGATGTTGTTCTTGCTCGACCCTTTGTCGAGGCCCCGCAGGCGAAGCACCAGCCAGCCGTTGCGGTGCCCCCCCTGGTTTTCGAGCCAGGCGAGGCCGCCGGGCCCCGCCGCCGCCAAATCGAGGTCGCCGTCGCCGTCGAGGTCGGCGGCCACCACCGCGGCGGCTTCGATCTCCAGCGCCGCGGGCCATCGGGCGAAGGAGCCGTCCGCCCTCTGGCCGTGGACGAACAGCCCGCCGGGGCCGGCGGAGGCCAGGTCCAGCCGGCCGTCATTGTCGGCGTCGAAGGCAGTGACCGAGGTCAGGTCGACGCCGCTCGGCAGCCCCACCGGGGCGACGGTGGCGAAGCGGCCGTCCAGGTTGCGCCAAACCCGCAGCCCCCCAGGGCCGGCGCCGATCAGCTCCGGCAGACCGTCGGTGCCGAGGTCGGCGGCGACGACGTCCACCACCGCGCGGGTGGGGCGCAGCCGCGCCTTGGCGGTGCGGTCGTCGAAACGGCCCTGGCGCAGGTTGTCGAGCCAGGTCAGGCCGCCGCCGTGGGCGACCACGAGATCGAGATCCCCGTCCTGGTCCAGGTCGCTTGGGAAGACCCCGCGGGCGTCCCGATCAGCGACCTCGGGGAACGCCTTCGAACCCACGGCGTCCAGGGGGCCCGCCAGGTTGTTGCGCCACAGATCGGCGGCGCGCCCCGGGGCTCCGACGGTGACCAGATCGAGGTCCCCTTCGATGTCGAAGTCCAACGTCGTGATCCCCCGCCCGGCGGCCCCGGCGAGGCCCCAGTCCTCGGTGGCGGAGGTGAAGGTGCCGTCGCCGGCCCCCCGCCAGGCGTCGCCGCGCTTCGGCCCCGCCGCCACCAGGTCGAGGAAACCGTCGTTGTCCACGTCCAACGCCAACAGCTCGTCGACCTCAGCGGCGGCGTGCTCGGACGCTGCCTTCCAGCCCCCCTTGGCCAGCCGGATCTCCAGCTTGCCGTCGGTCCGTATCCGCGCCAGGTCGGCCCGGCCGTCGTCGTCGAAATCCCCCGTCGCGAGGGCCCGCCCCGCGGTGGCCCGGGTGTCGAGCACGGCGGCGGCGAAGCGCAGGTCGAGGGGCTCCCCGAAGCTCGTCGGCTCCGGTTCCCCCACGAGATCGCGGAGGGGGATCCCCTGGATGCCGGTCTTCAGCTCCCGCAGACTCTCGCGGAACATGGGGCTCACCTTGAGCACGTTCTCGAGTCTCACCGCCGGTACCCTGGCGGCGGAGAGGTCGTCCCCCTTGAGGGCGTCGGTGACCATGCCGAGGGCCCTTTCGGCGATCGGCGGCGCCTGCCACAGCAGCTCCTGGACCCGCAGGAAGGTGCCGCTGGCGGTGGCCCGGTCCCCCTCGGCGATGGCCTGCTGACCGAGCTGGAGCAGGACCACCAGGTTCTCCGGCCGCAGCTGGGCCAGCTTGCCCAAGACGTCGTAGGCCACGGCCCCCGCCGCTTCGGTGCGCAGGGTGGTGGCCAGCTGGTACGCCGCGTACAGGATCTCCAGATCCTGGGGGGCGGCGTCCGCCGCCGACTTCAGCACCCCGAGGGCCCCTTCCAGATCCCCCTTCCACTGGAGCACCTCCGCCCGGATGGCGAGGAGGTCCCCCCGGCCCGGCTCGATCGCCAGCGCGCGATCGATGGCGACGAGGGCCTCTTCGTGCTTCTGCTGCCGCAGGAGCGCGATGGCGAGGTTGGCGTGACCCAGGGGGTCCTTTGGCAGCATCTCCACCAACTGCCGGTAGGCGGCCTCGGCGCGGTCCGGATTCTCGTTCTCCAGCTCGGCGAATCCCTCGTCCCGCAGCTCCAGGGCTTTGGGGCTCGGCGCGGCGGAAGCGATGGAAACGACCAGCAGGACGGCGACGGCCCAGGCCGAAGCGGCGAGGGGAGAAACGGCGGCGGATCGGGGGTTCTTGCGCATACCCCGATTCTACCCTCAGCGCCGAAGGGCGATACACCCACCGCGATGCCGTCCCTGCGGCCCATCCCCCTGGCTCCAAGGGGTGTCGCCGTTAAGCGGCTCGAAAAGCCCCAGCCCCTACCAGGACACGAGGTACGTACAGGACTTCCCGTCCCCCTTACGGGACTCCGCCCGGGTGTCCAGCCGGACCTCCGTCAGCCCGTCCGGCTCGAGGCGCTCCACCAGCGCCTGGATCACGCCGCGGTCGAAATCGCTGGGGTAAGGGGTGGTGCAGATCATCGTGCCGGAGCGTTCACCGCTCGAAATGAAGTGGTAGTGGCCGATGTCCCCCGAACCGCGGTGCTGCCCGTGATAGGCGTCGTCGAGGGCCTGGAGAGCGGCTTCGACGTTGGCGATTTCCGGCGGCAGGGGGGCGGTGGACGAGACGTGCCGGCCGATGATGTGCAGGGTGTTGGGGCCGACGTCCTGCACGATGGTCTCGAAGGACGAAAGCCAGGCCGCCAGGGGATACCAGCGCTCGGGCCTGGGATCGACGATCCCGTTCTTCTCCAGAACCTTGAGCGCCACCGATCGGAAGGCCCCCATCACTTCCACCACCGCGAGCACAATATGGCCCGAGACCTCCATACCCTGGTAAGGCTTCACCTTCGATCCTCCTCTGGTCCCAATCTCGTCGGTCATTCTGGAAGGTAAGCGGGGGCACAAGAGACGGAACTCGGCCCCTGTTCGCTCCTGGTTGTCGAGCCGGGACTTTAGCACGGTGGGCACCCTCCCCCGTTCCCCGGCGGGGCCGCCGGAGACGTCCCGGAGGGGCCCGCAAAGGGCTTCCGCGGCGATCCGGATAGACTTCCCAAATCATGACCAAGAGCACCGAGGCACCCACCGTCGCCCGCACCGAACATCGCCGCCCCCAGACCCGCCGAGGCCCCTTGGGGGCGGTGATCCTCCTGACCCTCTTCGCCGCGGGCTGCACCCCGTCGGGGAGCGTTGCAGGGGTCGGCGGCGCTCCGGGACCCTCGGCCGACGGAAAGGCCAGCTCGGGAGGTGACGACATGGCGACGGATTCCAGATGGCCGGAGATCGAATCGCTGGTGGCGGACCAGCGCTACCGGGAGGCCGTGGACTCCGCCGCAGCGGTCCTGGAGGACGCGCGCACCCGGGGAAACGGCGGCGACCAGACCCGGGCCCTGCTCGAGATCACGCGGCTGCGGGCCGCCTTGGGGGAGATGGAAGGGGCGGTCCGTTTCCTGCGGGATCAGGAGTGGCCCGAGGATCCCCGACACCGCCTGGTGCTAGGCCTGTTCTACGGACACACCCTACGGACCTACGTCCAGCGGTACTCGTGGGAGATCGCCCGGCGGGAACGGGTCGCCGGGGCCGACGTCTCCGAATTGGACCTCCGGGCCTGGACCACCGAACAGATCTCCGCCGAGGCGCAGCGGGCCTGGGCCGAGGTCTGGGGCCAGCGGGACGGCTGGGGCGCCACGTCCCTAGGGGATCTCTCCGAGCACATCCAGGCCAACGACTATCCCCCCCACATCCGCGGCACCCTGCAGGACGCCGTCACCTACCTGTGGGTCGAGCTGCTGGCGGACCGCAACCTCTGGACCCCCGAGCAGTCCAACTCCCTCCATCGGCTCGACGTCGCGGAGCTGGTGGCGGACCCCGCGGCCTCGGCGACGGGCGGGGAGCTGGCGTTCCTCACGGAGGACGACGTCCATCCGCTGCGCAAGATGCGGCGCCTCCTCGCCGACCTCGAAGCCTGGCACCTGGGGGGGAATCGCCCGGAGGCCGCCTTCGCCGCCCGCTCAGAGCTCCTGCGAAGGCTGCGGGAGAGCCTCTCCGAGCCCGACGACCTCGCCCTCCTGCGGTCCGACCTCTCCGCCAGGCTCGAAGCCCTCGGTTCCCGTTTTGCCTGGTGGTCCATGGGCCAGGCCCAGCTGGCGGAGATGGTGCGGGACGACCCGAACGACCCCGAGCACCTGGCGAGGGCCCGGGCCCTCGCCGAGGCCGGCGCGAAGGCACACCCCGAGTCCTTGGGGGGGCAGCGTTGCAGCCACATCGTGGCGGCCATCGAGCGCCCCCGCTTCCGGCTGGCGGCCATGGCCACCGACGCCCCAGGCAAGCGTTCGCTGGAGGTGACCCACGCCAACCTGACGGCCCTGCACCTGCGCGCCTACCGGATCGACCCGACGGCACGTCTCGACGGCACCACCGAGCGCAACCTGCTGCCGAGCTACCGCGAGGTGGAGAAGCTGGTGGCCAGCCCCCAGGAGCCCGCCGCGGAATGGACGATCGACCTCCCGCCGACGCCGGACTTCCGCGAACACCGAACCTTCGCCGTGCCCCCCATGGAGGCCACCGGGGCCTACGTGGTGGTGGCCTCCGCCCGCTCCGACTTCGCCCTCGACCGCAACCAGCAGGCGGCGGCCCACGTGTTCCTCGGTGACCTGGTACTCCTGACCCGCGCCGTGGAGGCGGCGGGCGCCGCGGGCACCTCGAAGCAGCCCGCGGGCCTCGCCGCCTACGAAGTGACGGCCCGATCCGGGGCCACCGGGGTCGCGCTGCCGGACGTCGAGGTGGAGCTGTACCGGCTGGACTGGCGCCGGGGACACCGGCGCCTCGACCGCCGCACCACCGGCGCCGACGGCCGGGTCCGCTTCGACGCCGGGGGTTGGGGCAACCACCAGCACGTGGTGGTGGCGCGCCGGGGGGACGACATCGCCCTCGACCGCCGCTCCCTCCACCAGCGACGCCGCGGCGTCAACGCCGAGCGCCGGGCCGCCCTCGTCTATACGGACCGCAGCGTCTACCGCCCGGAGCAGGATCTCCTTTGGAAGGTGGTCGCCTACCGCGGCGAAGGCTCCGCCGGTCGCTTCGAGGTGGTTCCCGGCGCCGCCGGCACCGTCGACCTGGTGGACGCCAACGGCGAGACCGTCGCCACCGCCGAGGTGGAAACCAACAGCTACGGCTCGGCGTCGGGCCGCTTCCCCATCCCCGCCGGTCGCCTGCTGGGGGACTGGTGGCTGCGCACCTCCTGGGGCGGCCAGACGCGGGTCAAGGTGGAGGAGTACAAGCGGCCCACCTTCGAAGTGGAGCTCAAAGCCCCCGAAGGAGCACCCCGTCTCAACCGGAGCCTCACCGTTGCGGGGCAGGCACGCTACCTCTTCGGCATGCCGGTCACCGGCGGTCAGGCCCGCTGGCGGGTGGCCCGGGTTCCGGTGTACCCCCGGTGGTGGTGGCGGCCGATGCCCATCCAGGGGGAGCAGATCCTCAGCTCCGGAGACGCCGACCTCGACGCCGACGGCCGGTTCGAAATCTCCTTTGTGCCGGAGGCGGACGAGCGCCTGGCGTCCCGCGAGGGGGGCCGCGACATCAGCTACCGCTACCTCGTCTCGGTGGACGTCACGGACGAGGGGGGCGAAACCCGTAGCGGCTCCCGCAGCCTGCGGGTGGGCTTCACAGCGGTCGAGGCGAGGCTCGAAGCGGAGCGCGAGATCTTCCTCGCCGCCGACGCCCCCGGGGCGGACCCGCAGGCCCAGGGGGTCCTCGTCCGGCGCCTCGACCTGGACGGAACGCCGCGGCCGGGCCGGGGGACCTGGCGTCTCCTTCGACTGACCTCCCCGGACGGGGTTCCCCTCCCCTCCGACCTGCCGGCGAGGGACGTGCCCCGCGGCTACCAGACCCCCGGCGACCTGCTGCGCCCCCGCTGGTCCGGCGGCTACGACCCCGCCGAGATCCTGCGCACCTGGGACGACGGCGAGGCGGTGGCCTCCGGAACCCTGGAGCACGGGGAAGACGGCGAAGCCCGGGTGATCCTCGACGTGGCCCCCGGGGTCTACCGCCTCCGCTACGCCACGGAGGATCCCTTCGGCGCCGAAGCCACCGCGTCGTTGGACCTGCTGGTGGCGGGCCCGACCCTCGGCGCGCCGGCGCTGCCGGCCCTCATGAGGCTGGAGCGGGACTCGGTGCCCGTCGGCGAGACCGCCAGGATCCTGGTGGCCTCGGGCCTCGACGACCAGGAGCTGTCCTTCGAGGTCTACCGAGGGAGCGAGCGCGTCCTGGACCGGACCGTCGCCTCCTCCGCCGGTCCCCAGTGGATCGAGGTGCCGGTGAGTGCCGAGGACCGCGGCGGTCTTCACATCGCCCTCACCGCCGTCCGCGATCACCAGCTCATGCGCCTCGAACAACGGCTCGACGTGCCGTGGCGGGATCGGGATCTCGAGGTCGAGTTCACCACCTTCCGCGACCTGCTTCGCCCCGGCGCCCAGGAGACCTGGACGGTGAAGGTCCGCGGCGCCGAGGGTCAGCCCCTGATGAGCGAGGCGGCGGAGCTGCTGGCCTACATGTACGACCGCAGCCTCGACCTCTTCGCCCCCCACCAGCCCCCCCGGCCGTCGTCGATCTTCCCCCAGCGGCACGGCGTGCCCCAGCCCTCGGTCACCCTCGGAGTCGCCGATACGGCGTGGCTGCACCAGCGAAAGTTCTGGACGAGTCCGCGGTACCCGTCCCCCCGCGGCGACCGCCTACGGTTCTACGACTCCTACCCCATCGGCGGCCTCGGCCGAGGAACCGGCGACCCCAGGATGATGCGGCGAAGGGCGATGCCCGGCGGGCCGGCGGGCCGCCAGATGGACACCCCCGAGGCGGCGCCGGCCGCGGCGATGGCGATGGCCGACGGCCTCGCCAAGAGCGCCGCCCCCGCCTCCCCCCAGGACGAAGCCTTCCTCACCACCGAGGCGGCGGGCTCCGCCGGCCAGGAACCGCCGGAGCCGCCGTCGACGGAGGGCGCCGACCTGCGCTCCGACTTCGCCGAGACCGCCTTTTGGTTCCCCCACCTGCTCCTGGACGACGACGGCTCCGTCTCCTTCGAGATGACCGTGCCCGATTCGGTCACCGAATGGAGCGTCTGGGTCCACGCGCTGACCCGGGACCTGCGGTCCGGCAGCGTCGAACGGAAGACCCGAAGCGCCAAGGATCTCGTGGTGCGCCCCTACCTCCCCCGCTTCTTCCGCGAGGGGGACCGCGCCGAGCTGCGGGTGGTGGTGTCGAACGCCGGCGACGGGCCCCTGGCGGGCACCCTCGATTTCGATCTCCTGGATCCCGTGGACGACTCCAGCCGCCGAGAGGACTTCGGCCTCGACCGCGACCTATCCGCAGGGGTGCCCTTCGAAGTGGCGGCGGGGGACGCCGTCACCCTCACCTTCCCGGTCCGCGCCCCCAAGGACCCCGGCACCGTGGCGGTCCGCGCCTTCGCCCGGGCCGAAGATCCCTCCGGCGACGGGGTAGCTCTCTCCGACGGCGAGCTTCGGCCACTGCCGATCCTGCCGGGTCGGCTCTACCTGTCCCAGTCCCGATTCGCCGCCCTCCGGGGGGCCGAAGACCGGGAGCTGCCCTTCGCCGACCTGGCGGCGGACGACGACCCCACCCTCACCCACGAGTCGCTGGTGGTCACCCTCGACGCCCAGCTGTTCTACAGCGTCCTCCGGGGCCTGCCTTACCTGGTGGAGTACCCCTACAGCTGCACCGAGCAGGCCTTGAACCGCTTCCTCTCCACCGGCATCCTGTCGGGCCTCTATGATCGCTACCCCGCCATCGCCCGGATGGCCAAGGAGATGGCCCAGCGGGAGACCCAATTCGAACGGTTCGACGACGACGACCCCAACCGCCGCATGCTCCTGGAGGAGACCCCGTGGCTGCGGGCCGCACGGGGGGGAGGGGCCGACGCCGAGTCGCTGATCAACGTCCTCGATCCGGCCCTCGCGGAGGCCCAGCGGGAGAAGGCCCTGGCGGAGCTGGAGCGGGCCCAGACCGCATCGGGCGGCTTCCCCTGGTGGCCGGGGGGCCCGCCGTCCCCCTACATGACCCTCTATCTATTGCAGGGATTCTCCCGGGCCCTGGAGCACGGCGTCGACATCCCCCAGCCGATGGTCCAGAAGGCGTGGGGCTACCTCGCCCGCCACTGGAACGACGAGCTGCGGGACCGCGCCGTGGGCGACGGCTGCTGCTTCGAGCGGGTGACCTTCTTCGCCGGGGTCCTGTCGAGCTACCCCGACCCGTCGTGGACGGGCGGCGCCCTCACCGAGGACGACCGGCGCCGGATGACCGACATCGCGTGGAAGCACTGGCGCAAGCTATCCCCCCTCTCCAAGGGTCAGCTGGCGCTGGTGCTGACGAGGGCGGGGCGTACCGAGGACGCCGAGACGGTTTGGGCCAGCGTCATGGACTCCGCCCGCACCGATCCGGACCGCGGCACCTGGTGGGCGCCGGAGGAGCGATCGTGGCTCTGGTACAACGACACCACCGAGACCCACGCCTTCGCGCTGCGGGTCCTCTCGGAGCTGGACCCCACAGACGAACGCCGGCACGGCATCGTCCAGTGGCTGCTGCTGGACAAGAAGCTCAACCACTGGAAGTCCACCCGCGCCACCGCCGAGGTCATCTACGCCCTGGTGGGGTACCTCGAAGCGGAGGATCAGCTCGCGGTGCGGGAGGCGGTGGAGGTCGAGGTGGGTCCCCGCCGTCGTACCTTCACCTTCGAGCCGGACACCTACTCCGGCCGCAAGAACCAGGTGGTGATTCCCGGCAACGAGTTAGAGCCGTCCATGGCCACCGTCAAAGTCTCGAAGGAGACGCCGGGCTTCCTCTTCGCGTCGGCCACCTGGCATTTCGCCACGGATCGCCTCCCCGAGGCGGCGTCGGGGGACTTTTTCGGCGTCGAGCGGAGATACTTCCGCCGGCACCAGGTGGACGGGGAATGGCGCCTTGAACCCTTGGAGGATGGGGCCTCCCTCGCCGTCGGGGATCAGCTCGAGGTGCAGCTCGGCCTCACCGCCGCCCACGCCGCCGAGTACGTTCACCTGCGGGACCCCAGGGGCGCCGGCTTCGAGCCGGTGGAGACTTCCTCCGGTTTCCAATACGACCTCGGTGTGGGCTTTTACCGGGAGATCCGGGACAGCGCCACCAACTTCTTCTTCGAGTGGCTGCCCGTCGGGCAGTACACCCTTCGGTACCGCTTGCGGGCGACGGTGGCCGGCACGTTCCGGGTGGGCCCGGCCCAGGTGCAATCGATGTACGCCCCCGAATTCGTCGCCTATTCCGCCGGTTCGGAGGTGGCCATCGAGCCCTGAGGGCCGGGCGTAAGCCAGGGACCAGACGGAAGGCCCGCGCACCAGACGGAAGGGGGTCATCGCCGGGGATGGGCTTGCGGTTTGGACCCCCTTGGAATACCTTACGAGGTCTGTGCAGAGTCAATATCCTCCCCCCTCGCTGAAGTCGCCTCGGATCGACGACGCGGGATCCGATCGGACGAAAAGACTGAACCCTGCGTCTTTTCTCCTGGTCCTGCTCCTCGTCGCTACGGGTGCCGGAGCCACCCCCACCGACCCGCAGCCCGTAGGCGCGTCGAGGGCCGCTTCCGCAGCCCCGGGCCTGCCTTTGCTCCGGGCCCTGGAGCTGACCCTCGAGCGGGACCCCAACATTCGCCTGGCGGAGAGCCGCATTGACTCCGCCCGCGGCGCCCTCCTGACCGCCTCCTCCACCTTCGACCCGAACCTGTCGGCGGACCTTTCCCGTGAGGATAGCGAGACCCCCACCGACGAGACGACGGTCCGCGATACCGAAACGCTGGACGCCGGGGTGACCTGGAGCCAGCGCCTGCGCAGCGGGCAGACCCTGACCCCGGGCCTCGACCTCTCCCGCAACGAGCTGGATCCCGCCAGCGAGAACACGGCGACGGTTTCCTTCGCCCTCCGACAGCCGCTAATGCGGGGACGGGACGCCGAGGCGGTGACCGCCGCGGAGGTGGCGGCGGAGCGGGAGCTGACCGCCAGTCACCTCGACCTGGCCCAGACCCTCGCCGACCGACTCCAGGCGGTGACGATCCAATATTGGGCTGCCCGGGCTGCGTACCTCGACCTCGAGATCCTGCGCACCACCGAGGAGAGCTCCCGGAACCTGCTGGCCACCACCCGGCGCCTGGTGGAGGCGGACCTGACCCCTTCGGCGGAGCTGGTGCAGCTGGAGGCGGATCTCCTCTCCCGGGAGGTCAGCCGCCTTTCTGGGGAACAGGCTCTCTACGAAGCCATGCAGCGGCTGGGGGCCGCCATCGGCCTGGAGCCCGACGAGAGTTCCCGCCTACCGCTTCCGGCGGAGGCCTTCCCCGTCGTCCCCGCCCCCGAGGCCGCCGATCCCAGGGCCACCGGCGACGGGGCCGGCGACGACGTCCCCCCCACAGAAGCCCCCAGGGCCGACGATCCGAGGCGGTCCGTTCTGCTCCGCCGGGCCCTCGACTTCCGCGCCGACCTGCGGGCCGACGCCGAGCGCCTGGAGGCGGCACGGCTGCGCCTCCTGGCCGCAGACGACGCCCTCGATCCCCAGCTGGACCTGGTGTTCACGCCGTCCTACTCGGGCTTCACCTCCGGCGACGGCTTCGGCGACTACTTCGGCCCCCTGGGGGACAACATCCCCGGCCTCTCCGCCACCTTCGCCCTCGCCTACCGATTCCCCCTCGGCAACCGCGCCGCCGAGGGGGGACTCCTGTCGGCCGAGGCGTCGGTACGCCAGCAGACCCTGAGCCTCGACCTGGCACGCCGGAACGTCGGCGCCGAGGTGGCGGTGGCCCTCGACTCCGTGCTCACCAATGCCCGGGTGGTGGCCAAGCAGGAACGGGCCGTGGACCTGTTCGCCCAGGCCCTCGAGAACGAAGAGAAGAAGCTCCGGGTCGGTAGCTCCACCCTCATCGACGTCATTTCGCAACGGGACCGGCTGACCTCCGCCCAGCAGCGGCTGAACGGCGCCCGGAGGGCCCTCGCCGTGGCCCTCGTGGGCCTCCGCTTCGAAACCGGAACGCTGGTCCGCTTCGACGGCCAAGACCCCCTCGACGATCCCGCCGCGGCCGGCACGCCGGCGGCGGATCCCCGCACCGCGACGGCCGTTGGGGCCGGTCGCCTGCGTCTCGAAGACTTCACCACGCCGCCTTTCTGAAGGGAACACCGATGGCGACGGACGGCTCCAAGATTTTCCGCAAAGTCGCGCTCGAGCGGCTTTCCTCCCCCGAGCAGCTGGACCAGCTGATGCAGGTCACCAGTCCCCGGGGCTGGATCGCCCTGGCGGCCATGATCGCCCTGCTGCTCTTGGCGGTGGGGTGGGGAATCTTCGGGTCCATCCCCACCTCCGCCCAGGGGGAGGGCATCCTGATCCGCCGCGGCGGCGTCGCCACCGTGGTGGCCACCGGCAGCGGTCAGGTGCAGGAGATGCTGGTGAAGGTGGGGGACGAAGTCCGCAAGGGGGACGTCGTCGCCAGGGTCCGGCAGGAGGGTATGGAGCGTCAGATCGCCGACGCCGAGGCCCGCCTGGCCGCCGGCGAGCAGGAGCTCGAAGACCTGGTCCGTTACGCTGAAGAGCAGAAGCGCCTGAGCGCCGCCAACGAGGCCCAGCAGCGGGCCAACTTCGAACGCACCATCGCTACACTGGAGCGCCAGCTGGAGCTCTTGGGGCAGAACCTGGAGGTCCAGAAGGAGCTCCTCGCCGACGGCCTGGTGACCCAGCAGACCCTCCTCGCCAGCGAGCAGGAGGTCAACCAGGTCCGGGACCGGCTGGCGGAGCAGCGCCTCCAGCTCGCCGGCCTGGAGCTCACCCGCCTGGAGACCGAGCAGCAGCTGGACCTCCAGCTGGAAGGCGAGCGGACCCAGCAGCGGGACCTCCTCCTGGAGCTCCGGGAGCTGCAGGCGTCCCTGCAGGAGAGCGTGCGGGTGGAGGCCACGGAGGACGGCCGGGTCATCGAGCTGGTGACGGGCCGCGGCGACGTGGTGGCCCCGGGCACCCCCATCCTCACTATGGAGGTCCTCTCGGAGGAGCTAATCGCCGTGGTCTTCGTGCCCGCCGGCGAGGGCAAGCAGGTGAGCGCCGGCATGGAGGCCCGCATCACCCCCTCCACCGTGCGACCCGAGGAGTACGGCTTCATCCTCGGTGAAGTGACCTGGGTGTCCGAATTTCCAGCGACCGCCCAGGGCATGCAGCGGCTGCTGGCGAACCAGGAGTTGGTGACCAGCCTGATGGAGCAGGGCTCGCCGATCCAGGTGGACCTGCGCCTGAAGGAGGATGCGGCCACCCCCACCGGCTTCCGCTGGTCGTCCTCCACCGGGCCGGACCTCGAGATTTCGAGCGGTACCCTGGCCACCGGCGGCATCATCCTGCGCCGGGATCGGCCCCTATCCCTGGTGATCCCCAAGCTGCGGGAGAAGTTGGGCGTATGAAGCGCTGGCTCGCCCTGCTGCTGGCGATCCCCGGCGGGCTCAGGTCCCGCTGGCGCAAGCTCGACCTCACCGTCACCCGCCGGCTGATCGCCCTGCTGGAGGACTCCGCCCCGGGGCGCACCGCCGTCGGCGTTCGCCTCCTGGCACGCCTGAAGCGGCGGCTGCTGCCCCGCTCCGTGACCTCGCCGACGGTCCTCCAGATGGAGGCGCTGGAATGCGGCGCCGCCTCCCTCGGCATCGTCCTCGCCCACTACGGACGCTGGGTCCCCCTGGAGGAGCTGCGGCTCGAATGCGGCGTTTCTAGGGACGGCAGCAAGGCCTCCAACGTGATGAAGGCCGGCCGTCGGTACGGCCTCCAGGCCAAGGGCTTCAAGACCGAGCCCAAGAACCTGCGGAAGGTGGCGCCGCCGGCCATCATCCACTGGAACTTCAACCACTTCCTGGTGCTCGACGGTTTCAAGGGGAATCGGGTCAAGCTCAACGATCCCGCCGGCGGCCCGGTGGTGATCAGCGAAGAGGAGCTGGACCAGAGCTTCACCGGCGTCGTAATGGCCTTCCAGCCGGGGCCGGAATTCTCCCCCGGCGGCGATCCCCCGCGGCTGATTCCGGCCCTCGCCAGGCGCCTCAAGGGTATGACCTGGGGCCTGGTCTTCGTGGTCCTGGCGGGCCTCGCCCTGGTGCTGCCGGGGCTGGTGGCGCCGATCTTCTCGAAGATCTTCGTCGACACCGTGCTCTTGCGGGATCGCTACGACTGGCTGCGTCCCCTCCTCCTGGGGATGGGGATCACCGCCGCCAGCCTGGGGGCCCTCACCTGGCTCCAGCAGAGCTACCTGCTGCGGCTCGAAACCAAGCTGGCCCTGGGCGCCTCCGGCCGCTTCCTCTGGCACGTCCTGCGCCTGCCGGTGGAGTTCTTCAACCAGCGATTCGCCGGCGACATCGCCAGCCGCGTCTCGGCCAACAACCGGGTGGCCCAGCTGTTGTCCCGGGACCTGGCCACCAACGCCCTCGGCACCGTGATGATCGCCTTCTACGCGCTGCTGATGTTCCAGTACGACGTGTTGCTGACCCTCGTGGGCATCGGCGTCGTGTCGCTGAACTTCGCCGCTCTGCGCTTCGTCTCCAGGCGACGGACCGACGCCAGTCGTCAGCTCGCCCAGGAGGCGGGCAAGCTTTCCGGCACCGCCCTCGGCGGGCTGCAGGTGATCGAGACCCTGAAGGCCATGGGGGGCGAGTCCGACCTCTTCACCCGCTGGGCGGGCTTCCAGACCAAAGTCGTCAACATCCGCCAGCGCCTCGAGCTCTACACCCAATTCCTCAACGCCGTGCCGCCGTTCCTCACCGCCCTCACCACCGCCCTGATCCTCGGCCTCGGGAGCCAGCGGGTGATCGACGGCACCCTCACCCTCGGCGCCCTGGTGGCCTTCCAGGCGCTCATGATGAGCTTCATCGCGCCGGTGGGGGCCATGGTCAGCCTGGGGGGGAAGCTGCAGACGGTGGAGGGGGACATGGCCCGCCTCGACGACGTGCTGCGGTACGGCATCGAGCCCGGGCTCGCTGACGACGCGGAGGAGCCCGACGCCGAGGGGATCCCCGCCAAGCTCACCGGCCGCCTGGAGCTCAAGGGCCTGACCTTCGGCTACAGCCGACTCGCGCCGCCGCTAATCGAGGGGCTGGATCTGGTGCTCCAGCCCGGAGATCGTGTTGCCCTGGTGGGGGGCTCCGGCAGCGGTAAATCGACGGTGGCGAAGCTCGTCACCGGACTCTATGAACCGTGGGCGGGGGAGATCCTCTTCGACGGCCACAGCCGCGCCGACCTGCCCCGCAACGTGCTGACGGCGTCGATGGCGACGGTGGACCAGTCGGTCTTCCTCTTCGAAGGCACGGTGCGGGACAACCTCACCCTCTGGGACTCCACCCTGGCCCTGCCGGAGGTGGTCCAGGCGGCGCGGGACGCGTCGATCCACGGGGACATCGCGGCCCGCTCCGGCGGCTACGACAGCATGATCACGGAGGGGGGCACCAACTGGAGCGGCGGCCAGCGGCAGCGGCTGGAGATCGCCCGGGCCCTGGCCCCCCAGCCATCGATCCTGGTGCTCGACGAGGCCACCAGCGCCCTCGACCCCACCACCGAAGAGATCATCGACCAGAACATGCGGCGGCGGGGGTGCACCTGCCTGATCGTCGCCCACCGCCTCAGCACCATCCGCGACGCCGATGAGATCATCGTCCTCGACCGGGGCAAGGTGGTCCAGCGCGGCACCCACGACGAGATGAAGGACGCCGACGGCCCCTACGCGCGGCTGATCGCCTCCCACTGAAGCCGATGCGACCCGAAACCCGACAGGCTCTGCTGGAGGCCGGCGCCGAGTCAATCGACGCCGGCGGCAACCGCCCGATCCGCCTCGACGCCGCCTTCTCTTGGTGGGTCGACACCGGCCGGGTGGAGATCTTCGCCCTGCGCACCGACCCCGGCGCCCGAGGCCCGAGGACCCACGTCGCCACCCTCGACGCCGGCCAGGTGGCCTTCGGCATGGAGGCCCGCCGCGAGGCCCGCCTACCCTTCGGCCGGGTCGAGACGCGGGACGCCAAGGCAGCCCTCCTCGCCATCGGCCTGCCGGACACCAAGCTCCTCAAGCTGCCCCTCACCGCCCTCGTGCGGCTGGCCCAGAACCCCGAGCACGTGCCGGACCTGGCCTCCGCCATCGAGGAGTGGCTGTCGGCCCTCTTTCAGCAGGTGCCCCGCTCCGGCGCCCCGAAGAAGTTCGAGGCCCTGCGGCGCAACTCGGAGGTGACCCTCGAGAGCGAGGGGGAAGCCAGCCGCACCGCCAGCGGCGTCGTTTGGGTCCGCCACGTGGAGGGGTCGAGCCGCTTCCTCGGCCGCGAGGAACTGGCGATGAAGCCCGCCGGCCACCTCCTGCCCCTGTCGGACGAGACCTGGATGGTGAGCGCCGAGCCGGCGGTGCTGTCCTGCGTCGGCACCGGAAAGCTGGTGCGCAGCGGCACCGTCTGGGAAAGCCTGGCGCGGTTCCACGAGCTGTTCCTCGAATACGTCGAAATGCAGGTGGCGGTGGAGCGGGACGAGGAACGGGAGCGCCTGGAACGCAAGCTCGACCTAGACCGCGAGACCCTGGCGACGGCCTCCCGGCGCCTCGCCTCGGTGCTCGACGACCGCGGCGAGCTCGGAGAGCTCCGCGGAGCCGCGGCCGGGGGCGACACGGAACCCCTGGTGGACGCCTGCCAGCTGGTGGGGGACGTCCTCGGCATCGAGTTCACCGCCCCGGAGGAGGATCGGGGCACCGGCGGCCATCGCTACTCCCTATCCCGGGTCTGCGCCTACTCCCGGGTCCGCCACCGACTGGTGATGCTGCGGGGAGAATGGTGGTCGCTGGACAACGGACCGCTGCTGGCCTTCCGCAGGGATCCGGAGGCCGACGAGCGCAGCCGGCTGGCGGGCCACCCCGTCGCCCTGCTGCCGAAGTCGGCCGAAAGCTACGAGATTGTCGACCCCGCCACCGGGGAGCGGACCCCCGCCACGGCGGAGACCGCCGAGTCCCTCGAAGCCGAAGCCTTCATGTTCTATCCGCCGCTGCCGGAGCGGCCCCTCAAGATCCGCGACCTCGTGTCCCTCGCCGCGCGGGGCCGCCGCCGGGATCTGGTGACCCTGCTGCTCATGGGAATGGGGGCCGGGCTCCTAGGCCTGCTGGTGCCGATCCTGACGGGGCAGATCTTCGGCGTCGTCATCCCCAGCGCCGAGCGTTCGCAACTCTGGCAGATGACCGTGGCCTTGGGGGCCGCCGCCTTCGCCAGCTTGGCCTTCCAGCTAACCCGCTCGATCGCGGTGCTGCGGGTGTCCGGCAAGCTCGACGGAACCCTCCAGGCGGCGGTGTGGGACCGACTCTTGGCGCTGCCGGCGGGATTCTTCCGTCAGTTTTCCGTCGGCGACCTGGCGGCGCGGTCGATGGGCATCGACCACATCCGCGGCCTGCTTCTGGGCAATGTCACCACATCGCTGCTGGGTGCGGTGTTCTCGGTCTTCAGCTTCGCCCTGCTGTTCTATTACAGCGCCCGGCTGGCCCTGGTGGCCACCCTGATGGTGGGCATCCTGTTGGCGTTCACCGGCGTCCTGGTCTTCTTCCAGGTGAAGCATCAGCGGGTGCTCCTGGCCCTCGAAGGAAAGGTCTCGAGCCTGCTCTTCGGGCTGCTCAACGGTCTCTCCAAGCTGCGGGTCGCCGGCGCGGAGGCCAGGGGCTACGCCCTGTGGGCGGAGCGCTATACCGAACAGCGACAGCGCACCCTCGCCACCCAGCGGCTGGCCAACCTGCAGTTGGCCTTCAACGCCGCCTACGGCCTGCTGACCACCCTGGTGCTCTTCGCGGTGATGGGTCTCGCCCTCGAAGAGAACCTCTCGGTCAGCCAGTTCCTCGCCTTCAGCGCCGCCTTCGGCCAGTTCCAGACCGCCGCCCTGTCGCTGATCGGCCTGTTCTCCGGCGTCCTGACCATCGTCCCCCTCTACGAGCGGGTGCAGCCGATCCTGGAGACGCCGCCGGAGGTGGACGAGGCGAAATCGGCGGTGGCGGAGCTGTCGGGGGACGTCGAGATGAGCCACGTCTCGTTCCGCTACACGTCGGACGGCCCCCTGATCCTGGACGACGTGTCGATCCGCGCCCGCCCCGGCGAGTTCATCGCCCTAGTGGGGCCCTCCGGCTCCGGCAAGTCCACCAGCATGCGGCTGCTCCTCGGCTTTGAGCAGCCCGACGCCGGATCCATCTACTTCGACGGTCAGGACCTTCCGTCCCTCGACGTCCAGTCGGTGCGGCGCCAGATGGGGGTGGTGCTGCAGAACGGACGCCCCATCGCCGGGGACATCTTCACCAACATCGTCGGCACCAGCAACCTGGGGATCGACGACGCCTGGGAAGCCGCCCGCCAGGCGGGCCTGGATGAGGACATCAAGTCGATGCCGATGGGCATGCACACGGTGGTCAGCGAAGGGGCCGGGACCTTCTCCGGAGGTCAGATCCAGCGTCTGATGATCGCCCGGGCCATCGTCAATCGGCCGCGGATCCTGATCTTCGACGAGGCCACCAGCGCCCTCGACAACCGCACCCAGGACATCGTCAGCCGGAGTCTGGAAGGGCTCAAGGCCACCCGAATCGTGATCGCCCACCGCCTGAGCACCATCCGCAACGCAGATCGGATCTACGTGCTCGTCAAGGGTCGGGTGGAGGAAGCCGGCAGCTACGAAGAGCTCATGGCCAAGGACGGGGTCTTCACTCGCCTGGCCGAGAGGCAGATCGCCTGACCAGGAGGTTCGAGACGTCATGCAGTGCAGCCAATGCGGTTTCGAGAACGCGCCGAACCACAAATTCTGCGTCGAATGCGGTCACCGTCTCACCATCATCTGCCACCAGTGCGGCGCCGAGAACGCGCCGTCCCACAAGTTCTGCGCCGAGTGTGGGGTGTCCCTCAAGGCCGGAGCTCAGCCTGCCACCCAATCAACATCGGCGGCGGTACCTGTCCCCGCGGCGGCGACGCCGACCCCGGTCGCCAGCCCCCAGACAATCCCCAGCCCGCCGACTATCGCCGAAGGGGCCGTCAGCAAGGAGGGGGAGCGCAAGCAGGCGACGGTGCTCTACTGCGAGCTGGTGGCGCCGGCGGGCCCGGAAGGGCTGGCCCCCGACGTCCTCCATGCCCTTCTCAACCGCTTCTTCGAGCTCGCCCAGACGGAGGTGGAGCGGTACGGCGGCACCGTCTCCAGGTTCCTCGGCCAGGGGGTGATGGCGCTGTTCGGCGCTCCGATCACCTATGAGGACCATCCCAGGCGGGCGGTGCTGGCGGCCCTCGGCCTGGTGGAACGTCTGAAGGAGAAGGCGGACGAGCTGGAGCAGGTCCACGGGCTGCGCTGGAGCAGTCGCATGGGGCTCGACACCGGCGCCGTCGTTGTCGGCGGCGTCGGCGGCATGGCCCTGGGCCAGCCCACCACGATCGCCGCCTTGCTGCAGCAGCGGGCCCAGCCCGGGGACGTGTTGGTGAGCGGCGCCACCGCCCGGCTGGTCCGCGCCCAGACCGACCTGGAGAATCGCCCCGCCATCGACGGTCCCAACGGCGAGAGCATCGAGACCTGGAGGGTGGTGGGTCGGGGTACCGACGCCTTCAGCGTCACCTCCACCGAGAACCTGACCCCCTTCGTCGGCCGCGACCACGAGCTTTCGGTCCTCGAACAGCTGCGGGAGCAGGCGTCCCAATCCCGTGGCCAGGTGGTGGGCATCGCCGGTGACGCCGGAGCCGGCAAGTCCCGCATGCTCCACGAGTTCTACCTGCGCACCTTCCCCGGCCGCCAGGTCGCCTACCTGCGGGGCCAATGCCTCTCCTACGGCGCCGGCGTTCCCTACCTGCCCTTGGCGGACATGATCCGCAAGGCGTCCCGGATCGCCGAATCCGACGACGACGCCACCATGGCCGTGAAGCTCCGCAAGAGTCTGGAGCTCGTGGGCACGGACATCGAGGGCACCCTGCCCTTCCTCCTGCGGCTGGTGGGGGCCAGCGAGGGGACGGAGGCCCTGGACGACCTCGAGCCCCAGGCGATCCAGGCCCGCACCTTCACCGCCATGCGGCGCATGCTCCTGGACGCCAGCCGGCGGTCCCTGGTGGTGGTGGAAATCGAGGACCTCCACTGGATGGACACCACCTCCGCCGCCTTCCTCGACGGCCTGGTGGAGGCCATGGCCGCCGCCCGGCTGCTGGTCATCCTCACCTACCGCTCCGGCTACCAGCCCCACTGGGTCGACAAGTCCTACGCCACCCAGCTGACCATGCGTCCCCTCTCGACGGAAGACAGCCGACGCCTCGTGGAGGCCCTGCTGGAGGAGAACGCCGGAGCCGACGGCGCCGGCGAGCCGGACCAGGAGATCCTCGCCAAGGCGGAGGGCAACCCGTTCTTCCTCGAGGAGATGGCCCGGGCCATGGCGGAGAGCTCGTCCGCCGACGGCGGCGTCCCCGACACGATCCAGGGCATCCTGATGTCGAGGATCGACCGACTACCGGAGGTCCACAAGCAGCTGCTGCTCACCGCCTCCATCCTGGGCCGGGAGATGCCCATCGATCTCCTGACGGCGATCTGGGAACAGGACGATGACGTCGAGCCACTGCTCGAAGACCTCCAGCGCTGGGAGCTCATCTACCGCTCCCCCACGGAAGACCAACCCGCCTACCTGTTCAAGCACGCCCTGACCCAGGAAGTCACGTACCAGAGCCTCGTTTCCCAGAGGCGGAAGCGTCTCCACGCCCGCGCCGCCGAGGCCCTGGAACAGTCCCATGAAGGGCGTCTGGACGAAGTCTACGGCCAGCTCACCTACCACTACCCCGCCTCCGGCGACGCCGAAAAGACGGTCTACTACCTGACCCTCCTGGCCCAGCGGTCGGCCCGGGACTACGCCCACAAGGAAGCGGCGAAGGCTCTGCGGGAAGCCCTGGAGCACGTTTCCAGTCTGCCGGAGGAGGGCCGCGACCGTCGCCGCGTGGAGGTCCTGCTGCTCCTCGCCGACTCCCTGCTTCCGCTGGCGGGCTTCCCGGAAACCCTGGAGCTCTTCGAGGCCCACCGCGAAACCATGGAGGCCCTCGAAGACCCCTCCCTCTCCGCGCAGTACCTGTTTTGGCTAGCCCACACCCACACCTATCTGGGTAACTCCGAAGCGACTCGGGAATTCGCCGACCGCTCGATCTCCGCCGCAAAGGAAAGCGGCGACGAGGCCACCGAGGGCAAGGCGTGCTACGTCCTCGGACGCGATGGTTTCTGGTCTGGCCAGTTCGCCGACGGCATCCGCAACAGCCTGCGGGCCGTCGTGCTGCTGGAGCGGGCCGGGGCACCGTGGTGGCAAGGGCAGGCCTATTGGGTCGCCGGCTTCAACCACTACGCCCTCGGCCAGTTCGTCGAAGCGATCGAGGCCCTGGAGCGGGCCCTCCGCCTCGGCGAGGCCCTCGACGACTATCGCCTCGACACCTCCTGGAGCCTGGGCTACTTTTATGCCTCCCTCGGGGACGCGGAGACCGGCATCGAGCAGTGCCGCCGCGGCCTGGAGCGCTCCCAGGATCCCCTCAATACCGCCGTGTCCCGCGGGTTCCTCGGTCACGCCCTGACCCAGGCGGGTCAGCTCCCGGAGGCGATCGAGGCCCTGGAGGGCGCGGTGGCGATGATGCGGGGGGCCGGCATGTCGCAGCTCCACGGGTGGTTCGCCGCCTTCCTCGGAGAAGCCTACCTGGCGAACGACGATCTGGAGCGCGCCCGAGCCTCCGCCGACGAGGGGTTGACGGCGGCACGGGAGGGACGGTTCGAATATGGAGTCGGCCTCGCCCAGCTGGCCCAGGGGCGCATCGCCGCCGCCGAGGGGCGCAGCGACGAGGCGCGGACCGCCTTCGCCGCCGCCCGGGGGGTGTTCGAGACCCTGGAGGTTCCCTTCGAGGTCGCCCGAACCCGCCTTGACGAGGTTCGCCTCGGGGCGAAGGAGGGCCTCGACGTCGCCGCCGATCTACAGGAGGTTGGGGCGGCCTTTGAAGAGCTCCGGGTCCCGTTCTTCGTCGACCGTACCGCGGAGCTGGCCGCCGACCTCGGCCTTGGCGCCGCCCCCTGACGGGGCCGCGTCAGGGGCCAACGCTCGGCGCTTCCCCGAGGCCCGGGGGGACCCCGCGACCGTCGGCAGGTGCTGGATCAGCAGGTAGACCTTCGCTTCGGGGGGGTGGTCCGGCCGCGTCACCAGCTTCACATGGCTGAGGCAGCGCACCGCGTGTCCACGCACCGGACCGGGGGCTCCCCCCGGCCAGCGCTCCGGCGCCGTTTCCGGTCGGTCCTGACCGGGCCAGGCGAAGACCGCTTCCCGGTGCTCCGGCGAACACAGACCCGCCGCCACCAGGCGATCGAAGAGGCGCCGCCAACCCGGCTCCCGGTGGGGCAGGCGCGCGAACGACACTTCGACGCCGATCCGCGTTGACGGTCCTTCGTCCAGCAGATCCACCGACAGGTGATGCCGCTCGCCGTCCTCCACCAGGGGCAGGATCTCCTCCACCTGGCGGGCGGCCCCCTGGGACACCGACCGCCGAAGGTAGGCCACCATGTCCCGCGGTGCGAGGCCGTAGGTCTCGATGCGGGTGGGGCTCCCAGGGCGGGGCGTCAGGGCGAAGACGTAGAGTGGCTTGGCCCCTTCCGGCAGAGCCTCCAATCGGGAGGCGACCTGCCGGCGGCGCTCCGCCCCCATCCCGTGCCCCTGGAGCGCCGGCACGAGGGTGTCCACGATCCAGCCCGTCGACGGCCGACCCCGCAGCTGGGCGCAGACCACGGGGTTCGGGAGCTGGGGTGCTCCTGTTTCAGGCACGGGCCCCTCGGCGTCGGAAACGCCGGGGCCGGGAGCGCCGGGACCAGGAGCCTGCTTCTGGTCGAATTCGAGCCACAGCGCTGAGAGCGGCTCGAATCGGGGATCTGCCTCGGCCCAGGCGGTCGCCAGCTCCGTCAAGGGTGACGGGGGCAGCCGCGGAACGACGCGGAGCATCGCCTGGGGGTCGAGCCGTACCGAATAGTCGACGCGATCCCCGGCGCCGACGAGGCGGGCTTCGATGGCCCCTAGGGCGGTACCTGGAAGCTGTTGCCCTACCTCCCGGAGACCCTCGAAGGCGCCTTCGGAGACGAGGTTCTTCCCCAAATGGGAACGGGCGAACGTCAGCCAGACGTCGCCCGTTGGGGAGGCGCGTGGGTCGAACTTGGGGGAAGCAGGATTCACGGTTCGTGAAGCCGCAGTGCCCCCGGGAGGACCCTGGCAGACCGTGACGGAGGGGAAGAACTCGCGCGGATGGTGCCGGTCTGCTCGGATTTGATGTAGATCGGTGCCTTAGCCGCCGGTTCCTGGGGGCGGAGGCGGATCGTTGTCGGGATCGTCGGGATCACCGGTCCAACCGCCGGATACACCTTCCAATTCGTCGTCCGAGAGGGCTTCCATCTCACCGAAGCCGAAACTTTCGTCTCCGGAGCCTTCGATCGTGGCGTCGCGCATCTGTCCTCGCTCCTTTCCTACGATGCTTCGGGACCGCCCCGGGTGCTACCCAGGTCATGCCTTGAACGGGTCCCAGAAGACGTCTTCGCCAACCTGCGAAAGCATCGAAGGGTCGATTAATCAGGTCTCGAATGTACTAAATGACCAGGATAACTGTCAACGGCATCCAAACCTCCGTCGCCGTCCAAGGGGGGAGCCGCGTCCGGCGCCCCCCTCTCACCTCAGCCAATTCCGATGATGTGGAATCCCATTCCGCTGCGGACTTGGGTCTGTACTTTCATGGCTGCAGCTCCTTTCCGGGTCGGATCGCGGAGGATAGGGGCGGCGGGGCTTCGCCGCCCTTCATCGGGGAATACCCCCGGGGAGCCCCCTAGGATTCCGTCCGGGGACCGCCGGTTCCCGTACCGGGACCGACGGACCGGGCCCAGAGCGCGGCTCCGAGATCCCGGCCCTGGACCGACGCGGGGTCTGCGGCCCCCGGTTCCTACTGAAATACCGACGACCAGGCGCCTAGCCCTCCCCCTTCGAAGCCGTCGGAGAAGATCGGCAGGCGGCTGCAGGAAAGCCTCAGAGTTTCAATGCCGAGCTCCCCCATGGGTCGATTCGAAAGCCGGATTTCGTCCATCACTTCGGGGCCCGGCCCCGGACCTCCGAAGCTCAGATCCTGACCGTAGGCCGGGGTCCAGACGATCGGAGACGTGCTCCCCAGCTCCTGGAATTGACCGTCGACGTAGAAACGCACCGAGCGGGGGAAGGACCGGTGGATGACCACGGCGACGTGGTGCAGGTCCCCGTCCCGCAGGTCCGGCAGGTTGTCCGCCACGAACTCCCTAGGCGATAGGTTGGTGACGAGCCTGACCGCCAAACGCCCCTGATCGAGGTAGATGCGGTAGCCCCTACCGTCCACCGCCCCCACCTTGGAGGCGAGGGTCTGATCGTCCGCCGACGACGCCCGTATCCAGGCGGCGAAGGTCCAGTCCTCCCCCAGGAAGTCCAGCTCCGTCGCGTCGGGGATGCGAATCCGGTCACCGTCCGCCGGCAGATGGAACCCCAGTCCGCAGGCCGCCGGCAGGTAGCCCGCCGTGCCCTCCAGAACGCCGTGGTTCTCCCTCGCCGTACTGTCGAGGGCGTTCCCTTGGCCCGTCCAGCTGCTCAGGACGCCGAAGAGCTCGAGGATCCTGATGGCCCCCAGGGCCCCGCGGCGGATCCACACCTCGTCCAGCAGGCCGTCGTAGAAGGCGTCGGCGCCGAAGTCTGCGGACCGACGGCCGAGGACCAGCGGAACCTCGGTAGACAGGGAGCCGCTGGCACCGGTGGGGTCCGACAACGTGTCGAGGCGGCCGTCGACGAAGATTCGGATCCCGTCCGGCGCATCCCGATCCACGACGAACACCACGTGGTGCAGCTCTCCGTCCGCCAGCCCGGCCGACCCCACCACCTCGATGGCCGCCGTTCCGTCGGCTAGACGAAGGCCCGGGCGCCCGTCCGCAAGGAAGACGTGGAAGCCCCGCTCCGGTGCATCGGACCGGCGGTCCAGCAGAGCCTGGGTTCCGGTGTCCGACGACGTGCGGATCCAGAAACCGAGGGAGAAGTCGTCGCCCCCGAGATCGAGGCCCGGGTCCGACGGCGCTTCCAGGAAACCGTCACCGCGGAATTCGAAGGCCCGCCCCTCGGCACCGCCGCTGCCGTAGAAGGTGCCGTTGACCTCGAGGTCGTGGTTGCCGAGGAGATCCGTCGACACATTGTCGCCGGTCCACCAGGCGATCAGGCCCGGTATGCCGTAGGAGACCCCAACCGTGTGGGCGGCCTTGGGCATGGTCAGGTCATTTCGCCGCGCGAGGCTCCCATCGTCGTCCGTGCCGGTCCAGCCGGTTACCCGCCAGCCCGGAGCGGGGTTGCCCAACACCCCCATGCCGATGGGCAGACGTCGTCCGGAGTTGCAGGGGCTGGTGAACCGGGGCAGTGTGGTGGGGGCCTCCCCCTTACCTTCGTGGGTCAGCTCGAGGTCGTAGCAGACCAGAACCTGGGTCGATTCGCTGTCGACGTTGTTCGACAGATCCGGATCGACATGGGTCGAGGATTCGATGGTCGCCTCCAGACCCGTCACCACCGTGACGACGTCCGGCAGATTGACCCTGACCCGACCGATCTGGTTCTTGCCCTGCCTCGCCCGTCCCGAGCAGCGGGCCGTGTCGGCGCCGGTGGACTCGCAGGACCAGGCGAAGCCGGTCACGGACACGAACTCCTGATCGGGAAGCTGGAGGTCGATGAACGCGTCCTCCGCCGGGCAGACGCTGTGGTTGACGGAGGAGATGGAGTAGACGAGGTCGTTCTCGCTCTCGATGGGATCGGCGTTCTCGTCGATTTCCACCCCCAGGTCCGCCTGGAGAACCGAATCGGGACCTCCGAATCGCTGACCGCCGACCCCGAAGTAGTCCCCGGAGGGGGTTTGATCGTTGCCCCAGACCACCACGAAGTCCCCGGGGGTGGGCGCTGCGGCGAGCTCGGCTTCGAGCAGCTTGTCGCACTGCGGGTAGAAGCAGTAGTCCGACGTTCCCGCGATGCCGAAGTCGCTCCCGACGGGGGTTCCCTGGGCGTCCACCCGGCGCCCGGCGGCGTAACCGTAGGCGACGGTGTTGTAGTAGTACTCCTCCACCGCCTGGGAGCTCCAGGCCACCACGAACTCGCCGTCCACCGCGGCCACGTCCGGATCCTTGCGGTCCCACCGCGGGCTCACCGCGGTCTCCGGCACGTCCACCTCCGGGGCGGTGGGCTGCCCGGAGAGGTCCAAGCGGCGGGCGCGGATCGTCGATTTTTCCTCAGGGTCGGCGCGGCTCTGCCAGACCACCAGGAACCCGGTCCCCAGGGCCTCGACGTCCGGCGCGCTCTGCTCACCGGCGGTTTGTCCGTTGACCTGGACCTCACTGCCCAGGGCGGTGCCGTCGGCGGCGAGGCGGCGGACGAAGATGCCGGATCCGTCCCCCGCGCCCTCGCCGCTCCAGGTCACCAGGAATCCGCCGTCGGGGTGCTCGGCGACGGCCGGCTCCCCCTGATCACCATCGGTGTACTCGTTGACCTGCACCTCCGGCGCCACGAACGGACCCGGGAGCTGACGCAGGCGGCTCACCACGGCCGTACCGTCGCCGTCCTGGCCCTCGCTCTGCCAGACCACCATCGCGGTGTGGTCGTCGATCGCCACTCGCGCTCCGCTCTGGTCCCCCAGGGTGGTGGCGTTGACCTGAACCTCGTCCGACTCCAGGGTCGCCTCGGCCGTCACACGCCGCATGTGGACGCTGGCGCCGTCGCCGTCCTGCCCGTCCTCGGTCGTCCAGGTGACCCAGAAATCTCCAGAGCCGTCGACGTCGACCGCCGGATCCTGCTGGTCCGAAAGGGTTGCTTCGTTGAGCAGGACGTCAGGCCCCAGCTCCTGCCCGTCCGGATCGAACCGTCGGGCGAAGATGTCGTGGCCGTCCAGATGCTCGCCGCTCCAGACGGCAAAAAAGCCTCCGTCCGGCCCGAAGACCACGGAAGGCTGAACCTGGCGCCCCTCCACGCTGGAGTTGACCGGAAACTGGCAGGACGATCGCTGGGGATCCTGGGCGGCCGTTACGGTGGCCCAGGCAAAACCCAGCGCGACTGTGATCCACACCAAAACGATTCGACGGAACGTTCCGAAGGTACCCATGGGCCGACTCCTCGGGATCTGGTGGTTCCGCGGTGAGAAAGGCAATTCAGCGTAAGTCTACCTTGGCCCGCGACAATGCCCCCGACAATCCGCAACGGCGACGCCGAGCTCCAGCGATTCCGAGGGGGGGCCGTCACCGGCCGAAGGATCAAGGATGCCGTCAGATACGATACCCTTTGATTATCCTTTCGGACCCGAAGCCCCCCGCCGCTGATTCGACCAGGAGGACGACCCGTGCGCTGGAGAGGACGACGACAGAGCCGTCAGGTAGAAGATCGACGCGGACGCCGCCGCATTCCCGGCGGGAGGGGCGGTGCGGCCATCGGCGGCGGCGGCCTGCTGCTGATCTTGCTATTCGCCGTGCTCACCGGGCAAGACCCGCTCCAGGTTGCGGAGGTGGTGACCCAGGGCGGCGGCGGGGCCCCCGGGCCATCTGCCCAGTCGGCCCCGGCCCCCGGCAACGATGAGCAGCGCCAATTCGTCGCCACGGTCCTCGCCGACACCGAAGATACGTGGAACGCCATCTTCAGGGACATGGGCCGTCGCTACAACCTGCCGGGCCTGGTCCTCTTCAACGACGCCGTCCAATCCGCCTGCGGATTCAACTCTGCCGCCGTCGGCCCGTTCTACTGCCCCGCCGACTCGAAGGTCTACATCGACCTCACCTTCTTCCGCGAGCTGGACCAGAAGTTCGGCGCCCCCGGGGATTTCGCCCGCGCCTACGTGATCGCCCACGAGGTGGGTCACCACGTGCAGAACGAGCTCGGAATTTCCTCCCAGGTCCACCAGATGCGCCGGCGGGTGGGCCAGGCGGAGGGGAATCAGCTGTCCGTGCGCCAGGAGCTCCAGGCGGACTGCCTCGCCGGCGTCTGGGGGCACCACGCCGCCCAGCGGGGCCTGCTCGAACCCGGAGACGTGGAGGAGGGGATGCGGGCCGCCGCCGCCATCGGTGACGACACCCTACAGCGCAAGTCCGGCGGCCACGTCCACCCCGAGTCCTGGACCCACGGCTCCTCGGCCCAGCGAGTCCGCTGGTTCCGCCGCGGGCTCGAGTCCGGCCGCGCGGATGTCTGCGACACCTTCGAAACGAACCGTCTCTGAAGTCGGACGCCCCCGGGAGAGGGCTAGCCCCGGCCGGGGGCGTCGACCACTTCGAAACCCATCCCCGCCGCCCGTAGCCGCTCGATCAGCACCTCCCCCATCGCCGAAGCCGGGGTCAGCGCGCCGTAGCGCTCCGGCAAGCGGTCGCCGTCGAGGGCCAGGCAAAGGGCCGATTCGGCGAGCATCTTCGAGGTCTCTCCGTACCCCGGATCGCCGCCGCTGACCTCGACCACAGCCGTGGCGTCCCCCGCCTCGCCGAAGAAGACCACGTCAAAGCGGGAGCGAGCCCGCTGCGATTCGTTCGGCCCGTCTCCGGACCGTTTCGCCGACAGCAGCAGGCGTCGGGTCGGCGCGAAGCGCGCAAGGGTCGCCACTGAACCGACGAAAGCCGCACCCGCCGCCAGGGCCGGCAGCGAGCCGACCCGGACATAGTGACCGTAGCGAAAGCTCGGTCCGAACGCCTCCAGGTCACAGGCGGACCGCAGCACGATCCACGGGTCGATGGTCGGCAGGGGCGCCACCCAGGAACCGAGCCGACGCTCGTACCGGGGGCGGGGCCGGGTCCCCCCCACCCGTCGACCGGGCCCGGGATCGAGGTGGCTCCGCAGGGCGCCGAGGGTGTCACCGGCCCGTCCCATCGCCTCCACCGCCGAGTGCCAGGTGCCGCCGGAGAACGAACCGACGCCGTGGACGAAGCCCTCCACCCGGGTCGGAACGTCGTCCGGCAGTTGGAGGACCGTGAGCAGGGCCCCCAGGTCGTGGGGAATGCTGTCGAAGCCGCAGCAGCTCACCAGCCTGAGGCCCAAATCCCGAGCCCGCGGGTGGTAGAGCTCCACCACCCGCGCGACGAACCCGGGCTCGCCGGTGATGTCGGCGTAGGACGCTCCCCCGTCGACGCAGGCCGCCACCACCTCTTCCCCCCAGCGGGCGTAGGGCCCGACGGTGGTGGCCACCACCCGTGTCTCCGAGGCCATCCGACGGAGGGACTGTGGGTCCCCCACCCGGGCTTGGAGTATGGCAGGGGGAGCTTCCGCAAGGTCGGCGAGGGCCGACGCGAGGCCCTCCAACTTGTCGGCGTCGCGGCCGGCGACCGCCCACCGGAGCCCTTCGGCGGCGGCCCGACGGGCCAGATATTCGGCGGTCAGGCGGCCGGTGAATCCGGTGGCGCCGAAGAGGACGACGTCGAAACGGCGTGCATCGGGGGGGGCTGCGGCTGTCATTGAATCAGCCTAGCAGACCCCGAACCCTACGCGGAATCGCGGGCCAGATCACGGAATAGGCGGGCCAGCTCGCCGACGGCGGCGTCGAGGGCCCGTCGTCCGGAGGGCAGGCCGGTCATGCTAGCGAACCCGTGGATCAGTCCGGACGCCTCTTCGAACCACACATCGACTCCGGCGGCCTCGAGTCGACGGGCGTAGGCCTCCCCTTCGTCCCGCAGGACGTCGAACCCCGCGGTCATCACCAGCGCCGGCGGCAGCCCTTCGAGGCTCTCCGCCAGCAGCGGAGAGACCCCGGGGTCCAACACCTGGCTCGGGTCCGCCAAATAGTGGCCGTAGAACCAATCCAGGTCTTACCGGGACAGCCCGTAGCCGGAGGCGAAGGCGCTTTGGGATCCCGATTCGCGGCGACCGTCGGCGCTGGGGTAGAGCAGCAGTTGGGCGCAGGGGGCCGGGCCCGCATCGCGGCTCCGCTGGCATACCACCGCCGCGAAGTTGCCGCCGGCGCTGTCGCCGCCGACGGCCACCCGGTCGGGGTCGATCCGCAGGCGGGGCGCTTCTTCGACGGTCCAGCGAAAAGCCGCCAGGGCGTCGTCGACCCCGGCCGGATACTCGTGCTCCGGGGCCAGCCGATAGCCCACCGAGATCACCTTGCAGGGGGTCTCCAGCGCGATGACGGCGCACAGCTGGTGGTGGGTGTCGAGGTCCCCGAGGACCCACCCGCCGCCGTGGAAGAACACCAGCGCGGGGGACCGCTTCGGCGGGTCGGGGGGTGTGTAGATGCGGGCCTCGATGGACCGCCCCTCGGCGGGGATTCGGACATCCTCGATGGATTCCAGCAACGGGGTCTCCCCGGACACCAGCTCGACCCGGGCGGCGAGCTCGGCCCGCGCCCGGGGAAGGCTGACGGCGTCGTATTGCCGCCGCCGGCTGGCCACCCCGGCGAGAAGGCGCATCACCGGTTCGAGGGCCCGTCCGTCGACATCCGGGGGTCCCCCGGGTAGCTTCCCTACCCAGGTCGGCGGCAGTCGGCTCACCCGGGCCAGGAGCTTGCGTTGAAAGGCCGCCGCGCTCCAAGTGCGCTGTTTCTTCGTCGGTCTGGGCATGGATCCGTTCTCCTCCTTGGGATCGACTCGGAGCCGAATTGTTGCACGGCCCCTGGGTTAGACTCCCGCCATGCCCGCTTCATCCCCGAGGCGCCTGCCGGCGGCCATCGGCTCCTATCGCGTCGTCCGCCGCCTGGCCCTGGGGGGCATGGGGGAAGTCCTGCTCGGTCACGACGACGGCCTCGACCGCCCGGTGGCGATCAAGCGGATCAGGCCCGAGGCCCACCTCGTTCCGGCCCGTCGGGAGCGCTTCCGCCGGGAAGCGCAGACCGTCGCCCAGCTCGACCACCCGGTGATCGTGAGGGTCTACGAGCTGATCGAAGCAGGGGACCTCGAATGCATCGTCATGGAGTATGTCGAAGGGGAAGACCTACGGCGGCGGGTGCGGGAAAAGCAGATCCCGATCCCCTTCGCCGTCAAGCTGGGAATCGACATCGCCGACGGCCTCGCCCTCGCCCACGACCACGGCATCATCCACCGGGACCTCAAGACTGACAACGTGCTCGTGGGCCCGGACGGGCAGTGCAAGATCCTCGACTTCGGCATCGCGAAGCAGCTACTCAAGTCCCAGGAGGCCTTGACCCAGCCCAGCGCCCTCATCGGCACCTGCCGCTCCATGGCGCCGGAGCAGGCCATGCAGGGGGTGGTGGGCCCGCGGTCCGACATCTTCTCGTTCGGAGTCCTCCTCTACGAGATGGTCACCGGCATTTCGCCGTTCGAAGGGGCCAACGACCTCCAGACCCTGAAACGCCTCACCATGGACCCCCATCGGCCCGCCCGCGAGGTCCGTTCGAAGGTACCGGCGGAGCTCTCGGAGCTGATCGACGATCTGCTCGCCAAAGATCCGGACCACCGCCCGTCCAGCGCCGGCGAGGTCCGCAGCCGTCTGGAACAGCTGGCGGACGACCTCGAGCTGTTCGACGACCGGGGGTCGGGCATCCACCGCGCCCTCGACGCCGTGGCCGACCTCCCGTCGAAGGCTTGGAAGGTCTTTCGGCCGAGCTGACCCGGCGGCTGCTACCGGTTTCCCTCGACCCCGGCGAGGAAACGCAGGACCGCCTCCGCCAGCGCTTCCCCCTGGTCCTCCTGGAGGAAATGGCCGCCCCCTTCGATCGTCACGTGGGGCTGGCCGGCGCAGCCCGGAACCTGGGACCGGAAGACCCGGTCGCCGCCCCGCATGATCGGGTCGCTGTCGCTGAAGGCGGTCAGCATCGGCTTGCGCCAGGTCCGCAGGACGGCCCAGGCGCCGAGATTGGCCACCGCCTCCGGCTCGTCCGCCGACGCCGGGACCAGCACCGGAAACCTTCGCGCCCCGGCCTTGAATCGCTCGTCGGGGAAAGGCGCGTCGTACGCCGCCACCACGGCCTCGGGGAGCTCGTTGACGGTGGCCCGCTGGACGATGTGCCCCGCCGGGAACTCCGGTACGTTCTGGCTGAAGTCCCGCCAGCGCAGGAAGGCTTCCGGCATTTCCGTCGTGCCGGTGGGCAGGAAGGTGTTGGCGACGGTGACGGTGGCGAAACGATCGGGGTCCGCCGTCAGAACGCGAAGGCCGAGGAGCCCGCCCCAGTCCTGGCAGACGAGGTGAATGCCCTCGAGACCCATGCCGCGGATCCACGCACCGAGCCATCCGAGGTGTGACGCATAGGTGTAGAGGGCCGGGTCCACGGGCTTGTCGGACCGTCCGAACCCCACCAGGTCGGGGGCGATGGCCCGGAATCCGGCCTTGGCGAAGAGCGGCAGCATCTTGCGGTAGAGGTAGGACCACGATGGCTCGCCGTGCAGGCAGAGGATCGGCTCGCCATCCGCCGGCCCCGCCTCGACCCACGCCATCCGCAGACGGCCGGAGCCGTCCTCCGCGGCGGGTACGTCCAGGTACCGGGGTTCGAAGTCGAAATCCGGAAGGTCGGCGAATCGCGCGTCGGGGGTCCTTAGAACGTCCATCGATGTCTCCTCCGGTTCCGTCGGTCCTCGTCGTTCGGGTCCGTCGAAGTCTATCGCGTCGGGTGGCTCCCGCCGGCTGCCCCAACCAGCTGCGGTACTCTTCTTCGATGGCGATCCTCGACGACCTGGCGGCGGCGTGGCGCAGCGCGCGGCGGCCGGTGGTACTCACCGGCGCGGGGCTGTCCACCGCCTCGGGAATTCCCGATTTCCGATCCCCCGGCGGTCGCTGGTCGAGCTACCAGCCCGTGACCATCCAGGAATTCGAATCCTCCGCCGAGGCCCGCGCCGAGTACTGGCGCTACAAGGGGGAAACCTGGCGGGTCATTGAGCGGGCCGAACCCAACCCCGCCCACCGGTCGCTGCGCGTCCTGGCGGACACCGGGCACCTAGACCTCCTGGTGACCCAAAACGTGGACGGCCTGCACGAGCGAAGCGGCTTCCCAGAGGACCGGCTGGTCAACATCCACGGCACCGACTCCGCCACCCAATGCCTGGCCTGCGGGCGACGGGAACCCAGGGGTCGAGCTCAGAAGCTCTGGGAGGACGTCGGCGACGTTCCCCGCTGCGACTGCGGCGGCTGGCTCAAGCCCGCCACGATCTCCTTCGGCCAGAGCCTCGTCATGGCGGACCTCTCCCGCGCTTTCCAGGCCGCCCAAGGCTGCGACTTCTTCGCCGCCATCGGTACGTCCCTGGTGGTCGCCCCCATCCACCAGATGCTACCCCTGGCGGTCGACGCCGGAGCCCAGACCGCCATCCTCACCGCTTCGGAGACCCCCTTCGACGACGCCGCCGATTGGAAGCTCTCGGACCCCGTCCAAGATCTACTGCCAGCCATCGCGGAGCTCGTGGCAGCCTGAATCACCACCCTCGGTGAAGATCCGCGACGCCTTCTGCGTTCAGCAGTAGGTATGGGACAAACATCACTCCCCGTCCATGACCGCCCCCGGCGCCTGCTGTTCAGCCACCCTGAGGTCATGGAGGACCTCCTGCGCCGGTGGATCCGCCAAGCCTGGGTCGACGACCTCGACCTCTCCACCCTCGACCGGGTCACCGAGGTCACCATCGCCGAGAGTCTCAAGGAGCGCGTCGGCGACATCATCTGGAAGATCCGTTGGGGCGACCAGCCCCTCTACCTTTTCCTGCTGGTGGAGTTTCAGTCCACCTCCGACCGCTGGATGGCCCTCCGGCTGCTCGTCTACGTCGGCCAGCTCTACCAGGAGCTGGTTCGGCGCGGCCACTGCCGGGGCGACGAGCCGCTGCCCCCAGTCCTGCCGATCGTGATCTACAACGGGGAGCGACCGTGGCGGGCGCCGACCCGCCTGGGGCAGCTCTTCTCCGACCTCCCCCATGAATTGAGTGCCTTCCAGCCGGCCCAGGATTACGTCCTGATCGATGAACGGCGGCTGCCGGTGGACCTGGCTGGACCGCGGGACTTGGTGTCGGCCATCGCAGCCCTGGAACAAAGCCAGACCCCCCAAGGGATGGGCAAGGTCGTCGAGCGTCTCGTAGAATGGCTCGGGGATGAGGATCAGGCGCCCCTGCGACGGGCCTTCGCCGCCTGGATACGCCACGTCCTAGTCCCGGCGCGCTTCGACGACGCCGACGCCCTTCCGGAAGCGGACGACCTGATGGAGGTGAAGAACATGCTGGAAGAAACCGTCAAGGGATGGACCCACCAGTGGCTCGCCGAGGGGCGACGGGAGGGTAGGCAAGAAGGGCGACGGGAGGGCAGGCAGGAAGGGCGACGCGAAGGAGAAGCGACGCTCCTCCAAGAGCAGCTGCGCTGGAAGTTCGGCCGTCTTCCGGCGGCGACCGAAGCCCGGCTCCGCTCGGCGGCTCCGGATCAGCTCCGGGCTTGGGGACGCCGGCTGCTGAGCGCCGACTCGCTACAGGACGTCTGGGGAGACGACTGAAGGCCCACGCCGCTAGGAATCAGGCCCGGCTAGGGAGGGCCTGGGCTCCGCCGGTGCGCGCCACCGGGTCCGGGGCCGTCACCCCCGCTCGTACCAGGCCACCATGTACTCCAGCAGGCGCAGGCGGTCGGCGGTCGGCCAGGGCTCGAAGGCGACCCCACCGCTGGCCCCCATCTGGTGCCGCACGAGGGCTGGGACCCGAGAGAACTCCAGGTCGTCGGCGAGCTTGAAGCTCAGAAAGACGCGGTTCCCCTCCCCCATCTCCGGCGGTAGGACCAAACCCATGCCATTGGCGTTGATGTCGATGGCGTCGACCACCCACGGTTTCTCCGCCAGCTGCGGCGCGTCGAGGGCCACGAGAATCCCATGGATGGTGCGGCGACTTCGCCGCGGCGGTGAGGGGTTTTCGTTCATCAGTCGTGCATCTCCTCGCAATGGTCGTCCAGAGGCATCGCTATTAAACCACACGGCCCCAGCACCCTCCCCTGGGGTCCCGGCGGCCCGGCAGAGGGCCGTACCGACGGGCCTCGACGGAGGTCCGCCGACGATGCCTTGGGCCCCCAGGGTAACGCCGGAACCCTGCGGTTGCGGATGGTCACCGTGGTACGCTTCGTTCTCGCACCGACAGATCGCAGGGCCTTCTTTTCCGGCCCCCGTGCCCAGGGAGACCGCCACCATGCCACTGCCAGACCTCACCCTCGGGATCGAAGAGGAATATCAGATCATCGATCCCGAAAATCGAGAGCTGAAGTCCTACGTCCAAGAGTTCCTCGAAGAAGGACGGGTGATCCTCCAGGACCAGATCAAGCCTGAGTACCTGCAGTCCCAGGTCGAGGTCGGGAGCCACATCTGTCGCAACGTCCAGGAGATTCGGTCCGAGGTGATCCGCCTGCGGCGGTCGATCTGCAAGCTGGCGGAGGAGAAGGGCGTCAAGGTGGCCGCCGCCAGCACCCATCCGATCTCCCAATGGTCGCATCAGATGGCCAACAAAGGGGAACGCTACACCGAGCTCGGCAACAGCATGGCCCAGCTCGCCCGTCGCATGCTGATCTTCGGCATGCACGTCCACGTCGGCATCGAAGACAAAGAGCTGATGATCGACGTGATGAATCAGATCCGATATTTCATTCCCCATCTCCTCGCCATCAGCACCAGCTCGCCGTTCTGGCAGGGTCGGGATACCGGCCTCAAATCCTACCGGACGGTGGTCTTTGAAAGCCTTCCCCGTACCGGCCTTCCGCCCCGCCTCACGTCCTGGGCTGACTATCAAGGCTTCATCGACACCCTGGTGGCCACCCGCTGCATCGACGAGCCGACGAAGATCTGGTGGGACGTGCGCCCCCATCCCAAGTTCCCGACCCTCGAAGTGAGGGTCTGCGACATCTGCACCACGGTGGACGAGGCCGTCTGCCTGACCGCCGTCGTCCAGGCCATCGTCGCCAAGCTGATCAAGCTGCGGCAGGGGAACCGAAGCTGGCGCCCGTACCGCCACCACCTGATCACCGAGAACAAATGGCGGGCCGTGCGCTACGGCATCGACGGCCAGATGATCGACTTCGGCCAGCGTAGCGAGATCCCGGTAAGGGAGCTGATCCACGAGCTCCTGGACCTGGTGGACGACGTGGTCGACGACCTGCGTAGCCGCAAAGAGGTCGAATACCTCGAGACCATCCTCAAGCACGGTACCAGCGCCGACCGCCAGCTCGAGGTCTACCGCCGAACCGGGAGCCTCGAGGCGGTTGTGGACCACCTGGTCGAAGAGACCCGGGCCGGCTGCTTCGACTGAGGAACGACGACCGTGTCCGAGCCGAAGCACAGCCCCAAGGACGGCGACACGCCGCGGTCGGAGCTCCTGAAGGTCTGGGTACCGGTGGTGGCCTTCGCCGTCGTCGGCTTCGCCTTCACCTTCTTCAAGCTGGAGCCGCCGCCCCCCAAGGATCTCCGCATTGCCGCCGGCTCCCCCCAAGGGGCCTACTACGCCTTCGCGGAAGGCTACCGCGGCGTCCTCCAGCGGGAGGGGTACAGCCTGGAGATCGTCGAGACCGCCGGCGCCTCCGAGAACCTCGACCTCCTGAACCGCGGCGACGTGGACCTCGCCCTCCTCCAGGGGGGCCTGGCGGACGCGGAGAGCCATCCGGACCTGCGCTCCCTCGGCAGCGTCTTCCTGGAGCCCCTTTGGGTCTTCCACCGGCGGAGCCTCGAGGTTTCACTGCTGAGTGACCTGCGGGGCCGGAGCCTGGCCGTCGGCGCGGAGGGCAGCGGAACCCAGGCCCTGGTGCGGGAACTGTTGGGGGAAAACGGCATTCACGGAGACCCCGGGGACGATGCCGAGACGCCGGCGGACGACGGCGGAGCTACGACGCCTCCGACGCTGCTGGTGCCCCTCGGCTCGGCCGACGCGATCGTCGCCCTGCGGTCCGGCGAGGTGGACGCGGCCTTCTTCGTCACCTCCGCCCGCGCCAGCTACCTCCCGGACCTCCTCGACGACGAAGCCTTCGCCCTGATGCCCTTCCGCCGCTACCGCGCCTACCACGTGCGTCACCCCTTCCTGACCCACGTGGTGCTCGGCGAAGGTGTGCTAGATCTGCGGGAAAACCTGCCCGCCCAGGACGTTCCGCTGTTGGCCGCCGCCGCCAGCCTCGTCGCCCATCGCAACCTGCACCACGCCCTCGTGCCGCTTTTGGTGGCGGCCCAGGAAGAGGTCCACCGGGACGGCGGACTCTTCGAAGACGCGGGGACGTTTCCAGCGACCCGCTGGTCCGATCTGCCCCTGCGCAAAGAGGCCTTCCACTACATCGAGAACGGACCGTCCTTCCTCTATCGAGTCCTCAACTACCGCACCGCGGCGGCCGTGGATCGACTCAAGATCCTGCTTCTCCCCTTCATTCCTCTGCTGCTGGTGGTCTTCAAGGCGGCTCCGCCGATCTATCGATGGCGCATCCGCTCGAAGATCTTCCGCTGGTACGACGACCTCCGGGCCATCGATCGTCGGGTCCTCGACGGTCCGACCCCCCAGGAGGCCGCCGGGGACCTGGAGGAGGTGCTGCAGTTGGAGAAGGAGGTCACCGACGTCACCGTACCCCTCTCGTATATGGACGAGTTCTACGACCTGCGGATCCACATCGAGCTGATCAAGGGCAAGCTGACCGACCTCGTCGGCGACGCCGCGCCGTCGAACCCGCCGCGATGACCGGGCCGCCGTCCACGATCCCGCTGGTGATCCTCGGGGGCAGCGACCGCCGCGGCACCGCCCTGCCGGAGAGCGGACGGGACAAGCAGCCCCTGATGGGTTTCAAGGGGGCCAAGCTGACCGTCGGCGGTCGTCCCCTGATCTCCGTCGTCATCGAGCGCATGGCGAACTCCGGCCTCTTCGACCCCATCTTCATCGCAGGCCCCGCCTCGGTCTACCGCCCGCTACTCCCCGACGCTCGGATCATCGACACCGACGCCAGCTTCGGCGAGAACCTGCGCAGCGCCGTCGACGCGGTGAGCCGGGAGCTCGACCCCGACCTGCTGGCCTTCACCACCAGCGACATCCTCCCCACCGAGGCGGACCTGCGGAGGATCGTCGACGACATCCGCAGCCATCTACCCCTCGACTTCTGGATGCTGCAATGCCGGGTCGACCGGGATCTCGGGGCCTCGGCGTGGAAACCCCGCTACCGCCTACAGCCCGCCGACGAGGACCATCCCGTACCGGTGCTGCCGGGCCACCTGGTCATCGGCAACCCCGGGGTGGTGCGGGTGGAGATGGTCTATCGCCTGTTCGAGATGCTCTACCGGACCCGCAACCGGTCCCTCCGCTACCGAGTCTTCCACCTGACCCGCCGGCTGCTGTGGGGCTTCTTCCTCGACGACCTGCGCAGCCTCGCGTCGCTGCGGCTCCCCAGGATGTTGTGGGAAGTGGTGATCAACAGCCTGGTGGCGGCGGTGCGCCTCGCCCGCGGCATTCGCATCCCCGAAATCGAAGATCGGATGCGTCGGGTTTATATCCGCCCCGAACACCGCCGACGGTACCCGGACCGCCGGGGGCGGGTGGCGGTCCTCGATGCCCTCTCCTTCGCCAAGGACATCGATACCGTCGAAGAAGCCCGGGAGGTCGAGCGGCACGGCTTCGAAGGCTAGGGTTCCAAAGAGACCAGCATCGAGGACGACTAGAGCTTCGAGGATCAGGGGTTCGGCCCCGGGGCCCCCGCCCGCGGCGGCGGGTGATTCCCCAGGGCCCGACTCCGCGTTTCAGGTGAGGGACGCGTTCAGGAAGCTGCGCAGGTCTTCCTCGTTGATCACCGGCTCCCCCGGGGCCACGCTGTCGAGGCGCCCCTCCACGAGCCAGCGCTCCAGGCGGTCCACCTGCTCGAAGAGGTGGGCGAAGGAATCCACCACGAAGAGCAGCGGCTGGTAGTGGTCGATCTCGAAGTACTGGTTGATGACCCATTCGAGCTGGAACGGGAACCGCTGGGCCTTCGGCGATTCGATGCAGTGCTCGATCTCACCGTAGGACGACAGCAGGCCGCTGCCGTAGACCCGGATGTCGTCGGCCCCCGGCCCGGTCGGCTCCCGGCGCATGAGGCCGAACTCCACCGTGAACCAGAAGAATCGGGCCAGCGCTTTGATGTTGTTCTCCACCACGCGGATCCGTTCCTCCCGGGGCTCGATCTGGGCCGCCCTCCGGGCCGACGCCCGCGCGACTTCCCCGAAGCGGACGAGGACGTCGGAGAACTGACGGTCCGTATGCATCGGCACGTGACCCGCGACGTCGTGGAAGATGTCGGGCTCCGGCAGGTAGTCGAGGCGATCCTTGTCACGGATGGTGATCGTGGTGGGGAACTCGCGGCGCCGGAGACAATCGAAGAAGAGGTACGCCGGCACGTAGCCCGCCACCGCCTTGGCCTCGAAGGCGGAGAGGGGCTCGAGGAAGCGATTGATGTCCTCCAGCCGGGGGACCCGTTCCGAGTCCAGGGCCAGGTTCTCGATGCCTTCGAGGAAACGCGGATGGGCGTAGCGCCGCCAGCGGGGAACCATTCGGGCGTAGAGACGCCGCCAGGCCTCCTGGTTGTCTTCGCTGTAGAGCTCGTACGGCTGCTCGATGAACAGCTGTCCGTTCTCCTGGGCCTCTTCGATGAACGGCGCTCGGGTGGTGGTGAGCCCCGCGGGAATCGTGGTCGTGGTCATGGCGTATATCTCCTATTCCGAGGCCCTCGGTCCGGCTTAACCGTGTCCGAGCGGCACGGAGGATTGGATGTACGGAAGGGTGCGGAGGAAAGACCGCCGGAGATTGGCGTCAGCCGTCGGCGGCGCCCCCGTCGGCGGCCCCTTCGTCCCCGTCGCCTTCGGCGACGTCCGGGTCGCCGAGGGCGCTCACCGGCAGCGAGGCGAAGGTCTGGAGGCTCGCCAGGTCGCTCATCAGCTCCTGGTGGAAGGCGATCATCTGCTCCCGGGTGTTGTCCCGCATGCGGAGGCGCTCGGGGCACTTCTTGCAGGTGAGGCGGGTCTGGTCGAACTCGACGATCTGGTCGATCACGTCCGCCAGATCCTGCGCCACCTGCTCCCGCTTCTCGCGGGAGTCGTTCAGGGACTGGTCGATCGCGGTACCGATGGACTGGGTGTCTTGGCCGAGCATCTCCAGGGTCTTCTGGGTGGCGAGGAGCTGGATCCGGGTTTCCTGGTTGTCTTCCTGCAGCCGCTCGAAGCCCACCATCACGGTGTTGAAATACTCGTCGAGGTACCTCGTGATGTCATCCTGGACCTGCTCGGGGACCATCTCGACGATCCGATCCCGCTCGGCCTGGAACTCCGATAGAGCCCGGGGTAGGGCGCTCGACACCGATGCTTCCATCTGCTCCCAGCGGCTGGACTCGCGGTCGAACCGCTGCTCCCAGGAAATGACGGCGGCCTCGGACTGCGCCTTCTCCGCCTCGCAGGCGTCGAGCTGGGCCTGGAGAGCTTCGTGGTCCTTCTTGGAGACGCAGCCCGTCCCGAGGAGCAAGACGGCGAGGCCCGTAACGAGGGCGGCGATGACGTTGCTACGCATGGCGGACTCCAATTCCTGTTCGGGCGATTCCTGTTCGGGTATTCCTATCGGTGCGTCCTACTGAGGCGGCTCCCCCCGTGGGGACGCCATCGACGAAGTCTGACACGGACCTCCATCGATTCAAGACTATAAGCAGGCGCCCCTCCACTGTCTAGCAGACGTCCCTTGCAGAGATGGCGCCCCCTTATCTGGCCGGCGCCCCAGTCGGCACCATCGCCCCCGCCAACTCAAGGCGGCGTGCCGGAAGCCGCTTCAGTGCACGGGGTGTCCTGCACGAAGCGAGCGAGCTCCCCCGTCAGCGCTTCGTCGTCCTGGCTGAGGGTCGCCGCCATTTGGCGGTGCCCCTGCTCTTCCACCACCCACATTTGCACCGAGGCCCCCGCCTCCCTAAGACGCTCGCCGAGGAGGCGATTCTGGTGCTGCAACGCGGGCCACTCGCCGTCGGCGTAGGCGATGAAGAACGGAGGCGCCGACCGGGAAAGGTGGGTTACCACCGACGTGGTCTTCCGCCAATCGTCGCCTTCCCCCGGCGCGAATCGGATCTCGTAGTACTCGAGGGCCGCCCCCAGGCGCCAGGTCTCCTCGTCTTCGAGGTCGAAGGCGACGCCGCTCACCGGCGCCACCCCGCAAAGGACCTGCGGCCCCAGCCCCTGCTCCTCGAGGGGCCACGGGGCCAGGGCGACGAAGGCCGAGAAGTAGGCGCCGGCGGAGTGGCCGGTCGCGAAGATCGACCCGGGATCCCCGCCGTGCTCGGCGATGTTGCGGTGGACCCAAGCCACCGCCCGGGCGACGTCCCGGACCTGCTCCCGCCAGCCGACGCTGGGCTGGAGACGGTAGTTGATCACCGCGGTTCCGATGCCCTTCGACGCGTAGAGCCTGCCGATGTTGCTGTAGACATCCCTTCCGTAGGCTTCGAGGTCTTTGTCACCGTCGGTCCAGCCGCCGCCGTGGATGAAGATCAGCGTCGGCCAACCTCCACCGAGGGAGGCCGAGGGCAGGTAGAGATCCAGGCGATGCTTTTCCGCATCCGCTCCGTCTCCGTCCCAATAGGGTAAGTCCTTCAGGATGCGCTCTTCGGGCCAGGGCACGGTGTCGTAGCTCAGGATCGGCCCCAGGCTGCAGCCCGCCGACCCGAGAAGCAGGCAGGCCAAGCCCGCGAGACGCGCCAGCCTCCCCCTCAACGACCACGCCTCCGGGCCCGCAGGTGAGCCCAGCCGTTGGCCAACAGCACGCCGGTGGCGATGCCGGCGACGAAGATCCGCACCACTTCGATGCTGCGGAACCCCTGCAGGTCGGGACGCAGCACGACATAGCCAGCGAAGATCACTGCGACGATCATGTAGACGATGCCCCTCGATGGCATGATTTCCTCCTAGCGCTGCGCCGTTACGGTTCGAGCTTTCGCCGGTCCTCGCCCCTTAGATGTTTAGGCCCTGTAGACGTTTTAGGCCCCATTACGCCAGGGGCCCCGTGGATGTCAGCTGAAGGTCTGGTATTCGAATTCCACCTGGCCGGCCCGGATCACGTCGCCGGAGCGCAGGCGCTTGGCGCCGACCCGGCGACCGCCGATCCAACTGCCGTTGGTGGACTCGAGGTCGACGAAGAAATGGGCACCGTCCCGGGGAACGACCTTGAAGTGCTGGGAGCTCAGGGCCGGATCCGGCACCGACAGGGTGTTCTGCTGGCGATCGCGGCCGACGGCGAAGGCCTTGTCGTCGTCGAGCAGGAACGAGCGGGGGGCTTCCCCCGGCTTGCGCATCGCCAACACGCTGTGCTGCGACAGGACCCGGGTCCGGTCGAGGCGCTCCTCCAGGCTGAGCTTCTGGAAGACGGCGGTGTCCACCGTGACCTCCGGCGCGTCCCGCTGGCTGGCGGCCTCCGCCTGGGTCAGCTCCAGCCGGAGCATCTCCGCCTCCGCTTCGTCGGCGGCGATCTCCTCGTCGTCGGGGTCCGAGCCCTCCGCTTCGTCTTCCTCCGGGGTGACCCGCCGCCGTGACCGGAGAAGAAAGGGAATGAGTAGCAGGGCGACGGCACCGAGGGCCAGGGCCGTAGGCGCGAGCCAGGTTCGCTGGCCGTCGAGCAACTGGCCGGCGGGGGAGGGGGACGCACCGGATCCGGTGGACGCGCCGGAGGCACCGGGGTCCGACGCCACCGGCGGCGACCCTTCGGCCGGACCGCCCTGCGGTGCGGAGGTCGCCGCGGCCGTTGCCGGGGCAGCGGGACCCCGGGGCGCCGCCTTGGAGACCGCGGTGCGGGCGCTGGACACCGCCCGTGCCACCTCGGACGCGTCCACCGCCGACACATCCCCCAGGTAGGACCCGTTCGAGATCAGTGCCAAACGCCGTAGGAAACGCTCCTCCACCCCCCGGCCGGTGCCCACCGAAAGGATGCGGATCCCCAGGGCCTCGCAGCGGCGGGCGAGATCATCGACGGTGGTGGCGGAGTTTTCGTCCCGCCCGTCGGTGGCGAGGAGCACCACCCCGCCCTCCGGCAGCTCCCGGGTGGCGACGAAGAGCGCGTCGTTCAGCAGGGTGTAGTCCCCCTGGAGCCGCAGCTCCCCGAGGGCGGCGGCAACCTCCCCGGGGGTGGCGCCGGGGCGCTTCAGCCACCGCGGCTCGTCGTCGAACGCCAAGAGGCCCACCGGGGCGTCGGCGTCGAGCCCTTCGAGGGCCAGGCGCAGTCGATCCACCACCTCGCCGAGGGACCCGGAATCGAGGGAGCGACTGGTGTCCACCGCCACCACCACCGGTGCGGCGGCGTCGGTCCCCGGGCCGTCCGAGCCCGAAGGCCCTGGGCTCTGGGAACGGACGACCCCGGAGACCCCCAACAACCCCAGGGCGACGAGGAAGGTGAGCACCCCGGAGCGGGGCATCGACCGAGCGCCGTCCCCGCGGGACCTGTCGAACATCGCCATTAGCAGCCACCCTTTCCGGTTCGTCCACCGCCCCCGCCCGCGCCGCCGGGTCAGGTCGAAGGAACAGCCTTCGATCCGAGCCCCGATCCCGGATTGCGGTCCGGCGACCTAGTCTACCCCCGGGGCCGCTCCTACACACCGGCTGGGGCCGACCCGACGGAGATGCGGTCGGAACGGCCCACCGCCCAGATAGACGCCTAGGAGGACAGCGGGGACGGGGGACCGTCAGCGGGAGCCGAAGCGCCGAATCGGCGTGCCGATTCCGAAGTGGAATCCGATGTCCGGCGTCGAATCGAAGTTCGATACGTTCTCTGTGAATCCCAACTCGATGGCGCTGTTGTTCTTGAAGGCGTAGCGCAGCCCGACGGAAACCTGCAGCTTCGCCTGGGACAGCTCCGACTCCGTATCGTCGAACGGGCTCGGACTGAAAGAGCCCTGGAGCACCCAGGACCAACGCCGCCCCAGGAGATGCTCGTAGGAGCCCGTCACCTTCTGAGTGTCGCTGACCGAGAAGCTGGGGAAATCCTCCGTATCTCCGAGCCAGACCTGGGCCAGGGCCAGGTAGAGGGCCCGGTGCCGCCACTGCTTGTGGAACGACACCTGGAGCCCGTAATCGGTCGCGCCGCTCGACAGGAAGCTGTCGGTGTCGCCGACGGGGAACTTCACCGCCCCTTCCCACACCATGGTCCAGCCGTTGGGGCGCCGGAACGCCTTCGACACCGCCAGCACCGGATCCGCAAGACCGCTAGTGGAGGTGTCCTCCCGCAGCTCGGCGGACTCGTTCCCCAGCTTGACCAGGGCCTGGGTGATGTCCTGGGGCACCAGGTCTCGACCGGCGGTGCTGAAGCCGAAGTCTTCGTGGAAGCTCTCGATGCCGTCGTCGAGGAGACCGCCGCCGTAGTAGATGAATGGCACCTTCAGGGAGGCGTTCCAATCGCGGGAGATCGAGTAGTGGAAGGTCAGGTTGGCGTAGCCGGCGGCGCCGTCGAAATAGAAGGCGTCCTCGTCGAAGGCCAGGATGTTGTCGAAGTCTTCGTCCGTCAGTCGCCTGCGTCCGTCGACATCCCGACCCTCCAGGTAGCTGCGGACGTTCTCGCTCATGATGAAGGTATTGGCGTGGGAGTGGTGGAACTCCACAAACAGCACGCCTTCACTGCCCTCCACCGCGTGGGAGGGCACAAAATCTAGGAAGGCGAGGGTCAGTGGCATCAGGTCGCGGACCCGCAGGGGGCCGAAGAACTTGACGGTCCGCTCGCTCTCGACCCGCGCCCGCTTAGCGACGGCGGTCCCGTCGTTAGGGGCCTGGGGGAAGGAGGGCGGAGCCGTCGACAGTGCGAAGAGGACCCCGAGGGCCGCCGACGCAAGGGCAAGCCGGGCACGTCGCCGGAGGGTGCGGTGTCGAAGATCCGTGGGTTTCCACCGGGGGGCAGGGGGGCATGGCATGTCATCGATTCCTTCGTTGTGCTCGACTGGGTGACAGATCGTTGACTTGGATGCGGTAGGGACCCACAGGGATACGAAATCCAGCCCAAAAGTTTGGGTATCATCGCGACCGGACCTGCGAAGACGATGTGCAAAGAGACGATGCGAGACGGGGACCACCCCCTAAATCCGAGCCAGCCGACACCGACCCCGAGGGAGCTGGATCGCGCCCGCGGGGCCGCCGATGCGCTCGCCGAACGCTTCGGCCTGCCCGGCAATCTGGCCCCCTACGCCCCCCTGCGCTGGCGGCGCCCGGACCGCGGAGACGCGGGGGACGGCGCGGTCCTCCACCTCGAAGACTTCTCCGCCATCCCTTTCCTGAAGGACATCGTCGGGGTGGACGAGTACCAGCACCGGGCGCGGGTTCGGGCCTCGGAGGGTCAGCTCTTCGCCGCCGCCACCGAGCCCGCTGAGGGCTACGAGGACTATTGCCGAGACCGCCTGGGTCTGGGGCGGGTCACGTTCGTCCACGCCCCCGGCGGCGGGACCCTTTCCCCCGCCGAAGCCTGCCTCGACGCGGACCCCTTGGGCCGGTTGGTGACCGCGGCGAAGGGGGCCGGCGCCATGACCTTCCATCCCTACATGGGCATCGACGCGGTTTGGCGCCTCGGCGCCGAGGTCCGACGCCGCGCGGGGGTGCCCGTCTCGGTGCTCGCGCCGCCGCCGCCGGTGACCTGGATCGCCAACGACAAGGCCGCTTTCGGCAGCCTCGTGCGCGCGGTGCTCGGCGACGACGCCTGGGCCGAGTGTTTCGACAGCGCCGTCCCGGAGCAGCTCGCCGCCCACCTCCTCGACCTCACGGACCGGCACACCCAAGTCGGCCTCAAGCGGCTCCGCTGCGCCTCGGCGATGGGCAATCGGGTGTTCGACGGAGCTCACCTGCGAAGCCTGGGGACCGCCGGCGTCGACGCCGCCGTACGGGAGTTCCTGGCCACCACCGAGTGGGACGGCGAAGAGGAAGTTCAGGCGGTCGCCTGGCTGGGGACCGACTGCTCGCCGTCGACCCAGCTCTTCATTCCTCCGGATGGCCTGGGGGACCCGCAGGTGGACGGCATCTACGAGCAGCTCCTCGAAGGGCCGGAGAAGGTCTTCCTCGGAAGTCGGCCTTCGACCCTGCCGGCGGAGGTCCACGGCCGGCTCGCCAACTATTCATTGCGGCTCGCCACCGCCCTCCAGCGGCTCGGGTACGTGGGTCGATGCTCCTTCGATTTTCTGCTGCTCGGCGACCCCGAGAAGGCCCCCCGCCTGGTCCTCACCGAATGCAACGGTCGCTGGGGAGGCACCAGCACCCCTATGACCCTCGTCGACCGGGTCACCGGCGGCGAGCGGCCGCCGTACCGGGCGCAGGACGTTCTACACCCCGGCCTCGTGGGCCGATCCCTCGCCGAGGTGCTAGGCGCGCTCGGGGACGAGGCCTTCGACGCCCGCAGCGGGCGGGGGCGCTACCTTCTGTACAACGTCGGCCCCCTGCGGCGGTTCGGTAAGCTCGACGTCATCGCCCTCGGCCGCACCCAGGGGGAGGCCGAAGACGCCCTCGAGATCGACCTGCCGGGCCGCCTCGGCCTGTCCCCCGTCGGCTGACCCGCCCCCCTCGACACCGCCCAACCAAGACCCCAGAGAGAGATCGACACCATGCGTTTTCCACGCGCCTCCGGCCGTCCCCTCCCCACCCACCTGCCGCTGCTTCTCCCGCTGCTTCTACTCATGGCGGTACTCTCCGCCGCCGTCGCCGGCGCCGACCCTGGCATCCAGGGTACCTGGCTGACTGAAAACGCCGACGCCAAGATCCGCCTCGCCCCCTGCGGCACGGACGAGCTGTGCGGCAAGCTCGTCTGGCTCAAAGACGGCCTTGACGAACGGGGCCGGCCGAAGGTGGACGAAGAGAACCCCGACCCGGCCCTCCGCGACCGGACACTCCTCGGACTGCCCCTGCTCTCGGACTTCCCACTCAAACCGAACGATGACAATCGCTGGTCGGACGGCGACATCTACGACCCCGAGAGCGGTCGCACCTACAGCGCCCACATGACCCTCGACGGCGATCGTCTGAAGATTCGGGGCTTCCTCGGCATCTCACTCCTGGGGCGCACCACCGTCTGGACCCGCACCGAGGACGTCGAGCCCCCCAGCGAGTGACCCCGAAAGACGCTCTGCCGGTCGAGGCCCTGCGGGAAGACGTCCTCGCCGCCCGCCTCCGGGGGCCGTTGGTCCTCACCTCCCCCACCGGCTCGGGCAAGTCGACCCAGCTGCCCCGCTGGTGCCCCGGGCGCACACTGGTGGTGGAGCCCCGGCGGGTGGCCTGCCGCAGCCTCGCCCAGCGGGTGGCGGAGCTCGAAGGAACCGAGCTGGGGGGCGCCGTCGGCTACCACGTCCGCGACGAGCGGCGGGCTGACGCCGACACCCGGGTGGTCTTCGCCACCCCCGGCATCGTCCTGCGGCGGCTCGACGACCTCCCCACCTTCGACACGGTGATCCTCGACGAGCTCCACGAGCGGGGCCTGGAAATCGATCTGCTGCTGGCGCTGCTGCTCCGCCGACATCGGGCCGGGACCCTCGGCGCCGCCCTCGTGGCGATGTCCGCCACCCTCGACGGCCCGCGGGTGGCCCGCCACCTCGGCGGCGTGCATTTGCACGCCGAAGGTCGCCTGTTCCCGGTGGAGGTCTTCCACCGCGGCGACGGCGTTCTGCTGCCAAATCCCCGTGACCTCGAGCGCCGGGTCGCCGCCGCCGTGGACGCCGCCGCCGACCACCCCGGGGACATCCTCGTCTTCCTACCCGGCAAGGGGGAGATCGAGCGCTGCCGGCGGACCCTCGAACGACCGGGGCTCGACGTGCTTCCCCTGCACGGGGGCCTGTCCCTCGATCAGCAGAGCCGCGTCTTCCGGCCGTCGTCGCGACGCAGGTTGATCCTGACCACCAACGTCGCCGAAACCAGCCTCACCGTGCCGGGGATCGGCGTCGTGATCGATTCGGGGCTGGTGCGCCAAACCCGGTACCACCGGGGCCGGGGGTTCCTCACCCTGATGCCGGTGGCGAGGGACAGCGCCGAGCAGCGGGCGGGGCGGGCCGGCCGCATCGGCCCGGGGGTCGCCTTTCGGCTATGGAGCGAGGAGGCCCCCCTGGAGGCCCGAACGGCACCGGAAATCCTGCGGGAGTCCCTCGTTCCCCTGGTGCTGGCGGCGTCCTCCGCCGGAGTCGACGCCGGTGAGCTTCCCTACCTCGACGCCCCCAAAGATCATGCCCTGGAAACCGCCCGCGGAGAGCTCCAGAGCCTCGGCGCCCTCGACCCCCTCGGCCGCATCACCGAACGCGGGCGTCGACTCTTCGGCCTGCCCCTGGACCCACTGCTGGGCCGGCTGCTGGTGGAGGCCGAGGCCAGCGGCGAGCCGGCCCTACTCCACGACATGATCGATCTCGCCGCGGCCCTAGCGGCCCGCCGGCCCCTGTCCCCCGGAACGACGACGCCGGAGCTCCTGGCACACGCCGCCGAGCTCGACGCGTCGGAACCCGCGCTGTGCGACGCCGTAGCGATCCTCCGCACCCTCCGCGGAGCGGGGGCTGAAACGGGCCACGGGGGCGACGGAGCCGGTGCCCTCAGGCGACGGTTGAGGGCCGCCTTCGGAGTGACGGGACCCGCCCCCGGCCCAGACGCCCCCATCGATCGCCGCCGCCTGGCACACGCCGTCCTAGCCGCCGACCGCAGGGTCGCCCACGTCGCCCGCCGACGGGGCCGGGGATTCGCCTGGTCCAACGGCGGCACCGAGATCGTCCTGTCGAAACACAGCCGAGTCGCCGCGGCCCTGGCGGAAGGCGCCGAGATCGAGGCCGTCGCCGTCCTCGGCACCGTGGCCCTCGGCCTCGGCGGTCGGGACGTACGCACCTTGGCCACCCACGCCCTGCCCTTGCCCCTGAAGTGGCTGACGGAGGCCGGCCTCGGCGTCCTACGGCTCGGCCGGATCGACGTGCGGGACGGCGAGGTGGTCGCGCGCTTGGAGCGAACCTACGCCGGCAAGGTGATCGCCCGCCGGGACGACATTCCCCGCGGGGACCTCGCCCGCGACGCCGTCGCCACCCTCCTCCTCGAAGGGCGCTTGTTCCGGAAGACGTTCCTCGACAGCCGGGACGCCCACGAGCGGGCGGCCCTTGTCCGCCGCCTCGCCGGCGCCGACGGCGAACGCCCCTGGTGGCTCGACGCGGCGGTGGAGCACGTCGCTGACCTGCTAGTGGATGGCGAGCTGCCGGGCCTCCGCGCCTGGGTCGAAGGGCGGCTTCGGAACCTCGGCTTCGAAGCCGGGGACGATCTGCCCCTGCTCTCCCCCGACGATCTCCGCTTTCCGGACCTGCCGGAAGCTCTCCGGGCGGAGCTGGACCGAAACTGGCCGCGGCGGCTGACGATCTCCGGCGTCGTCTACCGGATCGATTACGACCTCGCCAAGAACGACGTCCTCCTGCGCCTCGAACAGGGCAAACCCCGCGTACCGCCGGATCCGTTCTTTCTTCCCCGCTTCCCAGGTTTCCGGGTCAGGGTGGAGCACAAGGGCGTCCTACGGACCCTGAGGGGCTGAATCCACTGGCCTCGACCAAGAATGCTATCGCGACATAGAATACGCCTGTGCGCTGCCCGTAGTGCATTCCGAAGGAGGTGGAGATGAGAATTCTGCGTGGCCTACTCAGCGAGCCCCGCTGGGACCCCCGGCCGTCGGACCGAAGGTTTCCAGACAAAGATTTTCACCAGCAGGGAGTCCTGGAATTCGAGCTCGATGGACATACCGTCCAGATCGAGGATCCGAGCTTCCCGGTTTGGGGCCAAATCTGGCTGCTGTTGGCGAAAGAGCATGAAGTCTTGCTGGCGGGCGAAGATCTACCCAACGGCCGCGTGAGGCCCTTCGCTATCCGCGACCTCGACGATCATAGAGTGGTCATCGACCCGGAGTTGACCCTCCCAAAGCAGAACCGGGCCATCGAGTACACCTTGCTTCTCTTGGTGACCGCCATCCCTCTATTCACATTTGGCCTGGGACTGTGGGTCCTGGGGCTCGCCTTTGCCTACTACCTGTTCGCCCTCCTCACGCGTCGCCGGTCCCGTTTTCCGAAGTATCGGCGGCCCCTGGATCGGATCCTCCGAAGCGAGCTAGCCGTCGAGTACGGAGCCTTTTCCTGACCGACTCCGACGGGCACCACCGGGGTCGGCGGTTCTCGATATGATCGTCGGCACACCCCCGCACGCCGACGCCACGGATCGAAACGACACCGATCCGTGGCCGCCCCACCCACAGGAGAGCGCTCGATGATCCCGGTCAAGCCCCAAATCTCGCAGGGAGCCCAGATCCAGTCCCTCGACGACTACCGCCGCCTCTACCGCAGGTCCCTCGACGATCCGTCGGGTTTCTGGGGACAGCAGGCCCGTCGCCTCACGTGGTTCCACGAACCGAACGAGGCCGGCTATTGGGACTACGGCCGGGTGGACTTCTCCTGGTACGAGGGGGGCAAGCTCAACGCCTGCTTCAACTGCGTCGATCGGCACCTCGAAACCAAGGGGGACGACACCGCCATCATCTGGGCCGCCGACGAGCCCGGACAGTACGAGCACATCACCTTCCGCCAGCTCCAGCGGCGGGTCAGCCGGGTGGCCAACGTGCTGAAGGCCCAGGGCGTGGGCCGCGGCGACCGGGTGTGCATCTACCTGCCGATGATCCCGGAGCTGGCCTACACCATGCTGGCCTGCGCCCGCATCGGCGCCATCCACTCCATCGTCTTCGCCGGCTTCTCCGCCGATTCCCTGCGGGACCGGATCCTCGACGCCGGCTGCCGGGTCCTGGTGACCGCCAACGAGGGGCTGCGGGGGGGTCGCACCATCCACCTCAAGCAGATCGCCGACGACGCCGTGCGCGGGCTCGACCTGGTGGACACGGTGCTGGTCGCCCGCCGCACCGACGCCGACGTGCCGATGACCGCCGGCCGGGATCTGTGGCTCGACGACGAGGTGGCCAAGCACCGCGCCACCTCCCCCTGCGAGTGGATGGACGCCGAGGATCCCCTGTTCATCCTCTATACCTCCGGCTCCACCGGCAAACCCAAGGGGGTCATGCACACCACCGGCGGCTACCTGGTGTACACGTCCCTGACCCACGAGCTCGTCTTCGACATCAAGCCCGATAGCGTCTACGCCTGCGTCGCCGACATCGGCTGGATCACCGGCCACAGCTACATCATCTACGGACCCCTCGCCAACGGCACGACGACGGTGATGTTCGAGTCGACCCCGGTCTACCCCGACCCCGGTCGCTACTGGCGCCTGGTGGACGACCTGGGGGTCGACATCTTCTACACCGCCCCCACCGCTATCCGCGCCATCGCCCGGGAGGGAGACGCCTGGGTCGAGGGGTCCTCCCGCAAGAGCCTGAGGATCCTCGGCACGGTCGGCGAGCCCATCAACCCCGAAGTCTGGCAGTGGTACCACGACGTGGTGGGGGAAGGCCGCTGCGCCGTCGTCGACACCTGGTGGCAGACCGAGACCGGCGGCATCCTGATCACCCCCCTGCCCGGCGCCACCCCCGCCAAGCCCGGTTCGGCGACCCTCCCCTTCCTGGGGGTCGAGCCGCTGCTGATGGACGAGCACGGCAACGAGGTGGAGGGCGACGGCGTCGAAGGCAACCTGTGCATCCGCCGCTCCTGGCCCGGTCAGGCCCGCACCATCTACGGCGACCACCGGCGGTTCCAGGAGACCTACTTCTCCACCTACCCGGATCACTACTTCACCGGCGACGGCTGCCGCCGGGACGAAGACGGCTACTACTGGATCACCGGCCGCGTCGACGACGTACTGAACGTCTCGGGCCACCGGCTGGGGACCGCCGAGGTGGAGTCGGCCCTCGTCGCCCACGACGCGGTCGCCGAAGCGGCGGTGGTGGGCTGCCCCCACGAGATCAAAGGCCAAGGCATCTACGCCTACGTCATCGTCACCCCGGACTACGAGGGTACCGGGGAGCAGGAGCTCGCCGGCATCCTCAAAGAGCAGGTCCGACAGGCCATCGGCCCCATCGCCACGCCGGATCACGTCCAGATCACGCCGGGCCTGCCGAAGACCCGCTCCGGCAAGATCATGCGCCGGATCCTGCGCAAGGTCGCCGCCGACGAGCTGGACAACCTGGGGGACATCACCACCCTCGCGGACCCCTCGGTGGTGGAGACCATCATTGAGAAGCGGAAAGCCGCGGGCTGAGCTCTCGGTCCGCTTCTAGTAAGGGGGGGCACGGAACCCGCCGGCTTCACAGGACGCCGCCGCGGTTCCAACCCTTCCGCCGGTCACCTCCCTCCGGCGTAGGATCTGCGGAACGCCGACGGAGTCGTCCCCTCGACACGCTTGAAGAACTTCACGAAGTTGGTCGATTCTGAGAAGCCCAAGCGAGCCGCGATCCCTTCGACCGATCGATCCGTGTGGACGAGGAGCCTCTTGGCCTCCAGCCCCACGCGGCGGTCGATGTGGGTCTTGGCGCTGACCCCGGCAACGCGGCGACTCCATCGGGATAGGGTCCTCTCGGAGTAGCCGAGCTCCCGGGCGTACCAGGCCAGCTCTCGGCGCCGGGGGAACTCCCTTTCGAGGAGAGCGTCGAACGCTTCGAACTCGGCGCTTCGGGTCGCCCCCTCTCGGACGAGGTGCCGGGCGACGGCGCCGTCGCACAGCTCCAGCACCGCCCCCAACATCTGCCACGCGATGCGGTCGGGTGGTGTGCTCAGCCGGCGGGCCTTGAGTCCGAACATCAGCTGCACCAGCGACTCGACGAGCTCGAAGTCCGCACCCGCCGGGCTGAAGCACGGAGGCCACCGAACGTGTGGAGCCTCCAGGGCACACACCTCCGGCAAGAAGAGCACCAGGAACCCCGCGACGTCGCTCTCGCCGTCGTACCGCTGAACCTGCCCCGGAGCGATGTGGGTGAGGGTGCCTCGCCGAAGCGGATGCTGAACGAAATCGACCATATGCCAGCCGCTGCCCCCTGTGGCGACGACCAGCACGTGGAACTCGATGCGATGGGCCCTGAAGATCGAGTGGTCGAGCTCCCGAGAACGGAGCTCCTCCAATGCGAGGACCTCCACGCCGAACGCCGCACCCTCGCCGCGGGCGAAGGGCACCTCGGGTAGCGACGAAGGCGACGGCGGAAGATGTCCGTTCTTGACCATCAAAGAACAGCTTACGACCTGGTCGCATCCGGCGTCCACCCGTAGGGTTCTTCCGACCCCACGGTGGACGAGACCGAGATCCTCTTCACGCCACAAACCCACAGCCCCTAACGGAGCCTTCCATGTCTTCCAAAGCCATTGCCCTTCGAGCCGTCGCCGCGATCTTCACCGACTTCGACCCCAAAGCCGCCGAGGAGCTCCTCGCGGCCGACTACATCCAGCACAACGAAAGCGTGCCCACCGGCGCCGCGCCGATCCTCGGTTTCATCCCCGCCCTCCAGGAGAGCGGCATCGAGGTGGATATCCACCGCGTGATCTCCGAGGGGGATCTGGTGGTTCTCCACAGCACCTACAACCGGGCCCAGGCGTTCGGGGCTGAACGCCTGGTGGGCTTTGACGTCTTTCGCGTCGAAGGGGGCAGGGTCGCCGAGCACTGGGACAACCTGACCCCGGAGGCGGCGCCCAACCCTTCGGGCCGCACCCAGGTCGACGGCGAAACCGAGATCCGCGATCTGGACAAGACAGCCGCCAATAGGGCGCTCGTCTCCGACTTCGTGAACACCGTCCTGCGGGACGGGGTCGTCCAACGGGTCGCCGAGTTCATCAGCCCCGAAACCTACATCCAGCACAACTCCGCCATCGCCGATGGCCTCGACGGCCTCGGCTCAGCCCTCGCCGCCTGGGCCGAGCAGGGGATCACAATGCAGTACGACGAGGTCCACCTCGTGGTCGCCGAAGGAAACTTCGTCTTCACGGGGTCCGAGGGCAAACTGGCGGGGGAGGCCACCGCCTTCTACGACCTATTTCGCATCGAGGGCGGCAAGATCGTCGAGCATTGGGACGTGATCTCGGCGATACCCTCGGAAATGGCCCACTCGAACGGCAAGTTCTGAGCCCAATCCAAACAAGAACAACCCTTTCTGCGTCGCCGGCCGGCGGTGGCAGAAAGGGGTC
>JBCDIS010000009.1:0-77973 GCA_038748685.1 Acidobacteriota bacterium
ATACGACAACTGTCTATTTTTTCAGGCTTGATTATTTCTTTTACTTTAGAGTTCGCACAAGTGGTGGACAACGTGCTGAAGAGCACCAGCGACGCCATCGACCTCACCCAGGAGATCTTGTCCCAGATCGTCGGGTCGGTGACCCGAACTTCCGAGCTGGTGGGCGAGGTCTACGCCGCCTCCCAGGAGCAGAGCGGCGGCGCCGCGCAGATCCTCTCGACCTCCACCCACATGCAGAACGTCACCCGCCAGCTCGCCTCCGCCGCCAAGGAACAGGCCAACGGCGCCCGCGACATGATGAAGGCGGTGGAGGTGATGAACCGCATGACTCAGCAGGTGGCGGACGCCAGCCGCGAGCAGAAGCAGGGCGGCGATCTCGTGGTCAAAGCGGTGGAGCGGATCGCCCAGATCGCCCAGCAAAACCTCCAGGCGGCGGAGCAGCTGTCCTCCAACACCCAGAACCTGTCCCTGGAAGCCGAGCGGCTCCTCAGCGTGGCCGAGGTCTTCACCGTCGAAAGCGACAGCGATACCCGCCAGCTCCCCGCCCTCGACCCCTTGGGAGAGGTCGCCCCTTGACCGTCACCCGGCCGCACGCCGAGACCGAGAGCCCCAACCGGCGCCCCGCCGACACTCCGAGACCGGCTCGGCGACACGCCGAAGCCCAAAGCCACACAGCCGAATCCCGAGGCCATTGAGGGGACCGCCGAACGAGGCGGCCAGGAGCGAGTCCATGGACACGAACGGAGCACCCGAATCTTTCGAGACCAGCTGGCAGGAGTGCATCGAGCTGCTCGACAACCTTCCCTCGATGCCCCTCGAAGACCGGGTCGACGCCATCGAACGGCTGATCCGCAACCCGAGCCCCGGCATCCGCAGCCGGTCCCTCCGCATGGGGGCCGCCGCCATCCCCGACGACCGCATCAAGGAGTACCTGCGCAGCGACGCCGACGACGTGCTCCGCAACGCCGGCGTGGAGATGCTGAAGATGCGCGGCAACCGGGGCTTCAGCCTGACCCTGGCGCTGCTCAAGGACGACGACCCGGACGTCGTGCTACAGGCGGTGATCGTGCTCACCCACCTGCGGGATCCCCGGGCCCTGGAACCCCTGCGCAGCGTTCTGCACCACCCCGACCCCAACGTCGTGCAGGAGGCCATCGTCGCCATCGGTCAGCTCGGCGACGCCCGCGCCATCCCCGACCTCCTCGGCTTCCTCGAATCCGACTCTTGGCTCCAGCTGGCGGCGGTCCAGGCCCTCGGCAGCCTGCGCTCGCCGGTGGCGGTCCCCCACCTGAAGCGCCTCCTCACCGATTTCATGGCCGGCCCGATGGCGGCGGAGGCCCTCGCACGCATCGGCGGTAGCAACGCCTTCAAGGCCCTGGGCCAGCACTTCCTGCGCTTCCGCAACGAGGTCGACACCGAGACCACCCTCGGCCTCCTCGCCCACGTCCTCGAAGGGCTGCCCCGCCCGCCGGCCCCGACCGAAGGACTGGAAGAGGTCCTGGTGGAGCTCCTCGGCCACGAACAGGAGGCGGTCCGGGTTCCGGCGGCCCGCTGCCTCCTCGCCCTCGGCAACTCGGGCCACGACGCCCGCTCCCTCGACCAGGTGGCGAACCTGCACCGCGAGGCCGCGGTCCTACCGGCCTGCCTGCACCACCGCAAGGACCTCATCGGCCACCTCATCACCGGCTCCGGTGTCCTGCGGGCCTGGGGATTCCTGCTCGCCGCCCGATTCCCCAAGTCCGCCCCCACCGAAGCCCTGGTGAAAGCCCTCTCCCAGCCCCCCAGCGGCGATCAGCTCGGGCCGATTCTGCGGGCCCTGGAAAAGATCCGCGACCCCGAGGTGGGGGGAGCGCTGCTCGGCTTCTACCTGCGCCTGCCGGAGGAGCAGCGGGCCAGCGTCCACCCCCTCATCAAGATCCACCGGCCGGCGCTGCGCCAGCGCCTCGAGAAGGACACCGACATCGACCCGGCCACCGGGGTGGTGCTCTCCGCGCTGCTGGGGAATCCCGCCGAGGCCATCGCCGAGTCGGTGAAGGCGCTGCCCACCGAGGACAGGGTCCGCGCAGTGCAGGAGCTGCTGGATCTCGAAGACGTGGTGCGGCTCCTGCCGTGGCGGGACTGGCTGGACGAGGCCCCCGAGAGCTACGGCGCCGTGGCCGCCGAATTCGCTTCCCGAACCGGTCAGCGGGACCTGGCACCGAGCTTCCGGCAGCTGCTGCAGGGGCGGGAAGAGCCGGAGCCCTACCTCATCCGCACCCTCGGTGAGCTCGGGGATCGGGACAGCGTTCCGGTCCTGATTCAGCTGCTCGACAAGGAGACCCAGTTGGAGCCCCTCCTGCTCGAAAGCCTCGGACGCATCGGCGGACCCGACGCCCGCGGCGCGCTGCGGGAAGCGACCCAATCCGGACGGCCCCAGCGGGAGCGCATGGCCTACCGAGCCCTCTCCCGCTGCGCCACCGAAGACGACGACGAGATCTTCCGCGCCGCCGCCACCCACAGCGACTGGTACGTCCGGCTGTCCTGCGCCGAGGTCCTCGGACGATTCTCGCGGCCCGAGAACCTGGCGGCGCTGGCACAGCTCGCCGCCGATCCGGTGCCGATCGTCGCCCAGCGGGCGCTTTCGTTCCTCGAAGCCTGAGGTCAAGGGCCAGTGCAGTCTTCCGTCTCGATGGGCCTCGAGGAGCTCGCGCTGTTCAACGAGCTGTTCTCGAGCAAGTTTGGCCTCCATTTCCCCGAGCACAAGCGGGAAATCCTCGAATCGAGGCTGCTGCCCCGATTGCGGGCGAACCACCTGCAACGCTTCAGCGACTACTACCTGCTGCTGCAGTACGACTTCCAGCAGGAGCTCGATCCCCTGACCCGGGCGATCACCAACAACGAGAGCTACTTCTTCCGTGAGACCAGCCAGTTCGACTCCCTCAAGGGGGATGTCATCAAGGAGCTGATCCAAGGAGGCCGGACCGGCAGCCTCAATGTCCTCTCCGCCGGCTGCTCCAGCGGCGAGGAGCCCTACACCCTCAACATCTACCTGCGCGCCCTCTATCCGGTGGCGGACCCCAGGACCCTGCGGATCGACGGCGTAGACCTCGACTCCGAGCGGCTGGCCCAGGCCGCCTCGGCCCGGTACCGCCCAGGCTCCCTGCGGGCCCTCGACGACGAGCAGACCCGGCGCTACTTCGACAGCGTCGGAGAGGACTCCTACGAGCTGCGCTCCGCCTACCGCGAAGGGGTCCACTTCCGCGGCGGCAACATCCTCGAGCCGGTCACCCTGCGCCGCGGACTCCCCTACGACGCCGTCTTCTGCCGCAACGTGCTCATCTACTTCTCGGAGCCGGCCCTCAAGACCGCCATCGATCACTTCAGTCAGATCGTCCGCCCCGGCGGCCTGCTCTACCTCGGCCACTCGGAATCGATCATCGGCCTGAGCGACGCTTTCCAAGCCGAGCGCCTGGGTCAATGCATCGCCTACCGAAGGAAGGTGACGTGAGCATCACCGGGAGGCCGCTGCGGGTCGCCGTCGTCGACGATTCGACCTTCATCCGCAAAGCCATCACCCGCATGCTGGAGGACGATCCCCACCTGGTGGTGGTGGGTTCCGCCGGCTCGGGTGAAGAGCTCTTGACCCACCTCGAGGACTGGGCCCCCGACGTGGTGACCCTCGACCTCGACATGCCCGGAATGGGGGGTCTCGCCACCCTCGACCGGGTGATGGCCCTGCGTCCGACCCCGGTGATCATCCTCTCGACCCACAGCGGCAAGGGGGCACCCCTCACCATCGAAGCGCTGCACCGCGGCGCCACCGACTTCATCGACAAGCAGCGGTACTCGCTGGTGGACTTCGGCGCCCTGCGCACCATCCTGCTGGAGAAAATCTTCCAGGTCACGGGCACGGCGGTCCCCGAGGCCGGCGAGCCGGAGCCGGCGGTGTCCCAGAATCCGGCGTCCCCCCCCGCCGTCGCCGCGACCCCCAGGATCCCTTCGGGTGCCTACGATCTGGTGGTCATGGGGGCCTCCACCGGCGGCCCCCCCACGCTTCAGACCATACTCGAAGCGGTCGGCGACGCCGTTCCGGTGCCGATCGTCATCGTCCAGCACATGCCCAAGGGCTTCACCCACGCCTTCGCCGAGCGCCTCAACGCCTACCTACCCCTGCAGGTACGGGAGGCCCACCACGCCGAGCATCTGCTGCCGGACACCGTCTACATCGCCGTCGCCGGCTCCCACCTGCGCATCCGCCGCCGCGACGGCCAGCTCTACGCCGAGATCAGCCCCTTCCCCCGCAACCTCGTCCACTCCCCCTCCATCGACGTGCTCTTCGAGTCGGCGGCCCGGGCGGTGGGGGCACGGACGGTGGGGGTGATCCTCACCGGCATGGGCAGCGACGGCGCCAAGGGTATGGCTGCACTCAAGGCCATCGGCGCCCACACTCTGTGTCAGGATGAGGAGTCGTCGGTGGTCTTCGGCATGCCCAGGTCCGCCATGGCCCTCGGCGCCGTCGCCGAGGTGGCGCCCCCCGAGGTCATCGGCCGCAGGCTGCGGGAGCTGGTGGCCGAGCCCACCGCGACCCGGGCGGAACGCCCGTCTTGACCGACCCTCGCCGCGGAACCGACCTGGAACCCAACACCCTGGAGGTAACGATGTCCCGCGATCCCCTGCGCGCTACGGGCCGCCTCGTTCTGGCCCTCCTCCCGCTCTTTATTCTCGCCGTGACCCCCAACGCCGACGCCGCCGAGCACCGCCTCGGCCGCGGCGCCCACGTCTTCAAGACCCTGGACGACCTGGCGGACGACGGCTTCGACGACGTCGAAGAAGACGGCTTCGCCTACCTCGCATCCTGGAAGGTGGTGCCCGGCGGCCTGATCCATTTCCAGGTCGATGTCGAGTACTACCCCGACGGCTTCGGCGGCTCCACCTCAAGCGCCTTCGCCCCCACCGCCTTCGTCGGGGTCGGCGGTACCTTCTACGCCGCGGCGGGGGTCGGTGTGACCGTCTCCGGCGACTTCCAGGACGACGTTTCCGATCCGTTCTTCGCCGGCCGCGTCGGCTGGGAGCTCGACCTCCTCCCCGGCATCAGCGTCGACCTCAACCTCAACTACAAAGCCGGCGCCTTCGATGAGCTAGAGGACGCCAGCACCGACGCCATCACCCTAGGCGCGATGGTCCGCTTCACCCTCTGAGGCTTCCCCATGCCGCATCCGAGCCCCATCCCCAGACCCAGAGCCGCCCTGGGCTTCGCCCTCCTGCTCACCGCCCTGGCGACCCTCGTCGCCTGCGCCGGCGAGCCGGAAGCCCCGGAGGCCGAGATCGTCGTCGACCGCTACACCGTCCGCGGCCAGGTGTCCCAGCTCCCGTCCCCCGACCGCCCCGGTAGCGACCTCCAGATCCGCCACGAGCCGGTGCCCGACTACCGTGACGACCGCGGCGAGGTGGTGGGGATGGACACCATGACCATGCCCTTCCCCGTCGGCGATCCGACCCTGCTCGAAGGGGTCGCGGTGGGGGACAAGATCGAATTCGATTTCGAAATGGCGTGGGAGGGGTCGCCGCCGATCCGCGTCACCCGGATCGACGTGCTGGATCCGTCCACCGAGCTCACCTTCGGCAAGGTGAAGAGGGATGGGGACCACGCCGGGCATGGCATGGCCGAACACGGGACGGAAGGCCACGGTATGGACCACGGTCAGGGGGACGGGGACCACGGTCACGGGGTCGGGGACGACCACGACGCGGCCGGCCACGGTGACCACGATATGGCCGGCCACGGCGACCAAGCCCACGGCGGCGGTGACGCCCCGCCCCAGGGCGACGGCTGAGCAGTATGCACCTGAGCCTCCTCGACTGGTCCATCATCGGCGGCTACCTGGCGGTGGCCCTCACCATCGGCATCGTGTTCTCCCGCCGCGCCGGCCGCAGCGTCGAGGAGTTCTTCGTCGCCGGCCGCAGCCTCCCCTGGTGGCTGGCGGGGATGACCATGGTGGCGTCCCAATTCGCCATCGACACCCCCCTCGGCATCACCGGCCTGGTGGCAGGCAACGGCATTCAAGGGGTGTGGTTCGCCTGGGCCTTCGTGCTCGGCTCCGCCGGCACGATGGGCGCCTTCATCTTCGCCTCCCTGCTGCGGCGGTCGGAGACCATCACCCTCGCCGAGCTGGTGGAGCTGCGCTACTCAGGCTCCGAAGCCGCCGTCCTGCGGGTCTTCAAGACCTTCTACTTCGGCCTGCTGGTGAACGCCATCACCCTCGGCACCGTGATCAAGGCGGTGTGGACCATCACCGATGTCGTCCTCGGCTGGGATCCGGACGTCACCCTCGCGGTGGTCCTGCTGTTCACCCTCACCTACAGCACCCTGTCGGGCATGTGGGGCATCGCCGCCACCGACTTCCTGCAGTTCTTCATCGGCCTCATCGGTCTCGTGGTGCTGACCTTCTACGCCCTCGGCCACATCGGCGGCATCGAGGGCCTGGTGGCGGGCTTCATCGACCGTTACGGCGAGGCGGACGCCCAGAAGAGACTGCAGTTCTTCCCGCGCTTCGGTCAGCCCTTTTTCGAGACCTTCATCGTCTTCCTGACGCTAAAGTTCTGGAGCAACCCGCCGCCGGCCATCTACCAGCGCATCGTCTCCGCCAAGAACGAGGCCCACGCGTCGGCCTCCACCCTCATGTTCGGCATCTTCGCCTTCGCCATCAACTACTGGCCGATGATCCTCGTCGCCATGGTCTCCCTGGTGATGTTCCCGGATCTCGCCCAGGCGGAGCAGGGCTACCCGATGCTGATCGTCGAGCTGATCCCGAGCGGTCTCCTGGGACTCCTGCTGGCGGCGATGATGGCGGCCTTCATGTCCACCGTCGACTCCCACCTGAACTACGGCGCGTCGTTCCTCGTCAACGACATCTACCGCCGTTTCCTCAAGCGGGACGCCGACCAGCGGCATTACGTGAAGGCGTCCCGATTCTCGACGGTGATCATGTTGGCCATCGCCGTCCTGGTGGCCTACAACCTCGATTCCATCCGGCAGGCCTGGTACTACCTGGCCATGCTCACCGCCGGCTACGGATTCTTGATGGTGATCCGCTGGTTCTGGTGGCGCATCAACGCCTGGTCCGAGATCGGCGCCCTGGCGGGGTCGTTCCTGTCGAGCGCGGCGATGTCGCCGAAGTTCGCCAAGGCCGTGGGGTACTGGGACCACATCTCGTTCCTCTCCTACGGTTGGCGGTTCCTCATCGTGGTCGGCGTCTCCACCACCTTCTGGGTCGTCGCCACGGTGCTGACCAAGCCGTGCCCGGAAGAGCACCTGGTGAAGTTCTGCGAGAAGGTGAAGCCGTTTCCCACCTTCTGGGGCCCGATTTATCGGAACCATCCGGAGATCGAGTGGAACCAGCGCTTCGGCCGCGCCATCGCCCACTGGCTGGTGGGCAGCGTCGGCGTCTTCGCGATCTGCTTCGGCATCGGCAACCTGATCTTCGGCGCGGTGTTCTGGGGCCTCGGCCTGCTAGCACTGGCGGCCGTCTCCTTCGGCATCATCGCCGCCACCTGGAAGGGCTTCTGAACCCGACACGCCCATGTCCGCGCCGCGCCCCTTCGCCCGCACCTACCGTCGGCTGCTGACGCAGCTCGACGGGCTCGTGGCCCTGGCGCAGCGGCCCGGCGAGTTGAGGGTCGCCTCGCCCAGAGTCTCCGACTGGGACGTCGGCGACCAGCTCGAGCACACCCTGCTGGTGGAGGCGGGGGTCTACAGCTATTTCGACCGCTTCCTAGCGGGGGACGCCTCCCCCGGCGGCGGGCCGAGCCTGGCGGGACGGTTGATCCTGGCGGTGGGTCGCATCCCCCGAGGGCGCGGACGCTCCCCCGAGCTCTTCCTTCCCAATCGGCTGGACTCAGCGGCCCTGACGGAGCTCGCCGGCTCGACCCGGGAGCGTTTCGCCGCCTTCGAGCCGGGGCTGGGCGCGTTGGCGTCGAGCCCCGGCCGCCTACCCCACCCCTTCCTGGGGGGCTTCGACGTCGCCCAGTGGCTGCGCTTCCTCGACATCCACCGCCGGCATCACCTGAAGCTCATCGCCGCCATCCGCGCCGCCGCCGATTCCTAGACCTAGCGCGGCAGCGCCTCCTCATCGCGGATTCGGTTGAGACTCCAATAGGCCGCCTTGTCGCTGGAGGCGAGCTCGAAGCGGTTTCCCCCGGCCTGGGTCCACGACAACATCCGGTTCGGGAACGCCGCCTCGAAGCGCAGCCGGTCGGTGCCCCCGGCGTGCGTCAGCTCGACGACCCAGGCGTCGAAGGTCCCCGCCGGAACCTTCGCCCGCTCGCGACCCGCCACCTTCAGCTTGGCGGTGGACCAACGGGGCTCGGAGACCCGGCTCGACAGCTGCCCCGGCAGCAGCTCCACCGTCGCCTCCAGGCCCTCGGCGAAGCGAAGGGCCCGCAGCTGCACCGGCAGCGAATCGTAGACGACGAGGTTGGCGGGGAACTCGACGTCGTAAGAGCCGTTGCCCTGGCCGTCCCAGTAGGTGTTGAAGTCGTAGCCGCTGCGGCCGCGGAAGTTCACCAATTCCTTGAAGGTGTTGCCGCACCACTCGTGGCTGGCAAGGGTCATCTTCGCCAAACCGAGGTCTTCGCGGTCGAAGAAGAAGCTCAGCATCTGCTGATACGCATACACGCCGGTGCGCACGCTGGTGACGTAGTTGAACTTCAGCATCCCCACCAGCCCGTCCTCCCGCCAGTCGTCCGCCTTCACCAGGAGGTCCGGCTTGTGGCTCTCGGTCACCAGGATGTGGGCGAGATCGTCGGCCTTGCGGGCCTGGCCGTAGATCACGATCTCGGCGCCGTAGCGGTTGACCTCGGCCTCACCGTCGTACCAATAGGGCTGGGACATCCACTCCGGGTCCAGGTGCTGGAAGAGGTCCCCCCCGAGGGCGGGGGCCGCCGCCGAAACCAGAACGACGGTCAGGGCCAGGGCAGTGAGGGTAGGGAATCGAGTGGGTTTCGAGCCGGGAAGGGTCATATCGGGATCCTCGTGGGAAGTCTCGTTGGGGTCGTGGGGACGCTAGCACAGCCTTCCCTGAATACGGCCGCCGTTCGTGGGCAGCCTCTCGGCCGCGGACCGCCTACCCCGGACTCGGGGCGGCACCGCACTTCGGGTAACATGCAGGTGCACGAAGCCGGAGCCGACAACGACCCGAAGCGAGGCCCTGGAGCATGACCCACGATCCGCCCCCCCACGAAGTATTCGACGACGCCTGGGTCGCGGCATGGGTGGTAGAGCTGAAGGGCAGCGACGCCTATAGGCGGGCGGCGGCGACCTGGGAAGGCTCCCTGGCACTCGCCATGGACGCCTCCCCCGAGGACGGGCTGGCGGAGGACCGGGCCGTCTTCCTCGACCTCTGGCACGGCGACGTGCGGGCCGCGCGGGTGGCCGAAGGCGACGACCTGGACACCGCGGATTTCGTGCTGCGGGCCGACGCCGCCGTTTGGAAGCGGGTGCTCGACGGCGACCTGCAGCCGATTTTCGGCATCATGTCCGGCAAGTTGAAGCTGGCCCGTGGCAGCGTCGCCAAGCTGACCCCCTACATGGCAGCCAGCAACGAACTGGTGGCGGCGGCGACCCGGGTCCCCGGCCGATTCCCCGCCGCCCCCGTCTGAGACCCCCAAGCCTGACCTCTCCCCGGCCGACGCCGCCGTTCGGCCGCCCTTCCCCCGCCCCAACCACCGCCGGAGGTCCGATGACAACCACTCGCGAGTTCAAGACCCTGACCCACCGCGGCCTCGACCATCGCCTGCCGCCGATGCGCCTTTGGCAGAAGGCGAAGAAGATCGGCATCTGGAACCCCCAGGACATCGACTTTCGACAGGACGCCGAGGATTGGAAGGGACTCGAGCCCTTGGAGCAGGACGTCATTCTGCGCCTGACGACGCTCTTCCAGGCCGGGGAGGAGTCCGTCACCCTCGACCTCCTGCCCCTGATCATGGTGATGGCGGAGGAGGGGCGGCTCGAAGAGGAGATGTACCTCACCTCGTTCCTGTGGGAGGAAGCCAAGCACGTGGAGGCCTTCCGCCGCTTCGTCGACGAGGTGGTGGGGGACCCCGGCGACCTGACCCGCTTCGAAAGCCCCAGCTACCAGCAGATCTTCCACCACGAGCTGCCGGCGGCCCTCGGACGGCTGCGGGGGGACAGCTCGCCGGTGGCCCAGGCGGAGGCGTCGGTGACCTACAACATGATCGTCGAGGGGGTGCTGGCGGAGACCGGTTACCACGCCTACCATTCGATCCTGGAGCGTCACGACCTGATGCCCGGCATGCGCCGGGTGGTGGCCCACCTCAAGAGCGACGAGGCACGCCACATGGCCTACGGGGTCTACCTGCTATCGCGGCTGGTGGCGGAGCACGGCGACGACGTTTGGAAGGCCATCGAGGATCGCATGGGCAACCTGCTTCCCCTCGCCATCGGCGTCGTCAACGAGACCTTCGACGCCTACGACGTCCCCCCCTTCGGCCTCACAGTCGATGAGTTCGTCACCTTCGCCATGTCCCAATTCCAGCGCCGGATCCAGCGGGTCGAGAAGGCCCGCAGCCAGACCCTCGACGAGGTCAACCGGGTCGAGACCGAAGTCGAGGCCAAAATCCAAGTCGCGGCCCCGGCCTCCATCTGATCGGCTCACCTGATCGGCCCCCTCCCTTTCCATTCCCCCGCTCTTCTTCACTTCGGGAGCCCTCCAGTGTCCAACGATCACGAGCACCTCATCGACCCCCAGACCCTCGCCGGCCTCGGCGAGTCCGCCGAGCTGGCCCTGCTGCGCCATACCCTCGACGCGCCGGCACCACCCACCGAGCATCAGGTCTTCGTCAACCGCACCCTGCGCATGGAGAAGATCCAGCACGTGGGCTTCGACCTCGACTGGACCCTCGCCGACTACGACCGCGCGGCCATGTCCCAGCTCGCCTTCGAGCTAACCCTCGACCGGCTGGTGGAGCGGGGCTACTCCGACACCCTGCTGAAATGCGAGTTCCGCGACGACTTCTGCCGCCGGGGCCTGATCCTCGACACCGAGGCCGGCATGGTGCTCAAGATGAACCGGCATCGCTACGTGGGCCGGGCGTACCACGGACGCAGCTTCCTCGACGCGGCGGAGCGCTCCGAGCTCTATCGGCGGGAGCCCATCAACCCGTCCAGCAGCCGGTTTTACTTCGTCGACACCCTCTTCGAGCTGCCGGAGGTGAACATCTTCGCCGAGGTCACGGAGCTGTCCTTGAGGAACGGGTCGAAGCCCCTCTTCGACTCCCACACCCAGCTCTTCAAGGACACCCGCGCCGCCATCGACTCGATCCACGCCGACGGAACCCTCAAGCAGCGCATCCTCGCCGACCTGGACACCTACCTCCCCAGGGATCCCCAGCTACCCCTCGCCCTGGCGCGGATGGCCCAGAGCGGGCGCAAGCTTTTGCTGATCACGAATTCCGAATGGTTCTACACCGACGGCCTGTGCCGTCACCTCTTCGAGGGGAGCCTGCCGGGCCTCGATACCTGGCGGGAGCTCTTCGATCTCGTGATCGTGTCCGCCGGCAAGCCGGGTTTCTTCAAGAAGAACCGCCCCTTCGAGCAGCTCGACGCCGCGGGCCAGTCGTTGGGCGAGGTGACCGTCCCCGAGTGGGGGGGCCTCTACTCCGGCGGCTGCCGCGGCGGGCTGATGGAGCTGCTGGACGTCCCCGGCGAGCAGATCCTCTACGTGGGGGACCACATCTACGGCGACATCCTTTCCCCCAAGCTGTCGTCCACCTGGCGCACCGCCCTGGTGGTCTCGGAGCTGGAGGACGAGGCGAAGGTCAGGCGCCGCATGGATTCCCAGCTGCGGCACCTCTCGGTGCTGCGCGCCGAGCTCTCGGAGCTGGGTCTTCAGATGGACGACCTCAAAGACATCCTGAGCCTCTACGGCGGACTCCTCGACGGCCAGGAGGACCCTGAGGTACACCGGAGTGCCCGCGGCCGAATCGAGAACCAGATCGGTCGCCTGCGGTCCGAGCACAAGGCCATGCGCCGCCACGCGGCGCGCCTCCAAAGCCGCATCTCCAAGGCCATCAACCCGTTCTGGGGCTCCCTGTTCAAGCAGGGCAGCAACAAGAGCCTGTTCGGTAGCCAGGTGGACGATTTCGCCTGCATCTACACGTCCCGGGTCCGCAACTTCGTCCACTACGGCAGCGAGCACTACTTCCGGGTCACCGCCGATCCGATGATGCACGAAATCGAGATCTGAGTAGGCCCAGGTTACCTCTGGAGCAACCCCGAAGGGGTTGAATATCGAAGCCCAGGGTCAGCGCGAAGCGCGCCACCCTGGGCCACGGGCCACGGGCCACGAGCACGAGGCACGGGGCGGCACGACCCGCAAGAAACCTAGACGAAGATCTCCCGCGGGCAGGGCAGGCCCAGGGTGCGCTGCATGCTGGCGGCGATGGCGTCCTGGAGCTCCGGGTCGCTGATCAGGCGGTCCTCCTCGAAGCGCAAGGTATGGATGCCGTTGCGTTTGAGGAGCTTCGTGTTGACCCGGATGAAGACGCGGTAGATGTCGAGCTGGCCGGCGTGGAGGTCGGCGGCCCGGTCCAAGATGTACTGCATCAGGGCCCGGACCGAGAGCCGGGACGCGGGAAGATCCGGCGCCCCTTCCGAAACGCCCGGCGCGGGGGTCTCCGGGGCGGGGGCCCCCGAGGGGCGGGGCTCCGGCGCGGGGGTCTCCGGGGCGGGGGGCTCCGGGGCGGAGGGCTCCGGGGCAGGGGGCTCGGGTGTGGGGGCCGCCGCGGTGGTCGGATGGGCGAGGGGCTGGAACGACAACAGGGCCTCCCGATCGAAGGTGGGCACGGCCCGCGTCCGGCGATCGTCGGTGACCTCAGACAGGGCCGCCAGAACCTCCTCCGGCGACGGCCCCTGGGGCTCGGGGGGCGGCGGCGGAGCAGTCTCGGGCTGGGGCTGCTTTGTCACCACCGGCTCGGCATCGGGGACCCTTGGACCCCGCGAGCGCAGGAACGCAGCCAGGGTCTTGGGTTCGTCGTCGCGGATCGTCGCGGCGGCCCGCAGGTACTCCTCGCGGTTTACAGGGCGCTCCCGGATCAGCCCTAAGGAGCGCAGCCGGTCGAAGGCGGCGTCCCGCTCCGCCGGCGGCAGGCCGAGATGGTCTCCGACCTGGGCCGCGGTGTGCTCGCCGGTGATGGTGAAAATCAGACCCCATTCGGCGTTGCGCAGCACGAGGTCCGGGGGCAGGTCGGCGGGGTCGCGGACGAGCTCGAAGACCGTACCCGGCCGCGACAGGGGGGACTGGCCCGGTTCCATGGTCATCTCTCCTCCGGATGGGTCAGACCGATCACCAGCAGGGAGGTGGTACCCCGCCAGCGCACCGGCATGACGAAGGTGGAGTCGGGTAGGTCACGGTCCCTCAGATCCTCCGGGCCGATGGAGTGGGGCACGGAAATGCTCCAATGCCCGCCGAACACCTGGCTTGCGTTACCGGAGAGCACGTTGGACAGCTCCCGGCACATGTCCCGGAGGGTCCGCTCGCTCACCTCCGGCTCGCCGTGGATCGCCAAGAGGTTTTCGAGCATGGGGATCGGGGAGGTGAGGTAAAGGCAGCCGTCGTACTCGCCCTGGATCTCCACCAGGCTGGTGTAGTCGAGGAGGGTTGGCTCACCGAATTGGAGGTAGGGATCTTCGAGCTCCGGAGCCTCGTCCGGCGCGAGCTTGGCGAAGTAGTCCAGGGTGATCTGCTGGAACAGCTGCAGCTGGGTCGGGTCCATGGGATCTTCCGGGTCGATGCGTCGGGTGGGCGGCTAGACGAGGCCGTGGTCCTTCTGGACGCACCACTCCATGAGAATCGCGTTCAAGCGCTCGGTGATGGTGGGCTTGGCGTCGCACTTCTCGATGATCTTGATGCTGTAGTCCTGCCACGAAAGCATGGCGAAGGCCGCCGCCTTCGACTCGAAGTGCTCGGTCTCGGCGTGGATCAGCTCCCCGCCGTGGACGTAGAGCCGCCCCCGTCGATCCCCCGCGCTGAGGGTCAGGGTGCAGGTCTTCTTCTCCACCTCCAGAACCTGGAGGAAGCTCTCGAGGGAGATCCCCCGCAGCATGCTCTCCTTGTTTTCCTGCACCAGCTGGTTCACCTTCCGCAGCAGGTAGTCCATGTCCGGCGGCTTGGTGATGAAGGCGCTGGCCTTGACCAAGGCCTGGAAGTCTTCCGCCGGCGCCTCGGTGAGGATCACCACCGGCAGGTGGGGCGAGTAGTCTTCGAGGGTGAGGAGGAATTCCACACCGCGGGTCCTGGCGTCGGGGAACTCGATCTCGGTAATCACCACCGAGACGTCGTAGCGGCGCAGCAGCAGTTGGGCGGTCTCCGGGTTCTCCGCCCGCAGCAGGGTCCACTCCGGGTTGAAGAGGTGGAAGCCCGACTCCACCATCTCCTGGAGAAAAAGATCCGGGTCGACGAGGAGGATGTACGTGGTCTGGCTCACCCGGCACCCCGCGGGGCGCCGGCGCCCTCGGCGTGGGCGATCAGCTGGTCGACGGCCGCCGCCACCTCGCGGTCGGTGAAAGGCTTGGTGAGAAAGCCGCAGGCGCCACGGCCGATGGCGTCCATGGCGGTCTTGTAGCTGTTGAGGGCGGAGATCACCAGGATCGAGGCGGAGGGCTCGAAACAGCGGATCTGGTCGATGGCGCCGAGTCCGTCGAGGTTCGGCATGGTCAAGTCCATGGTGACCAGATCAGGGCGGTGCCGGCGGAAGAGCGCCACCGCCTGGGCGCCGTCTTCGGCCCGGAACACGGCGGAGATCCGTCCCCCGTCCACCCCGCGTTCGATGGCGTTGCGCACCACCAGGGAGTCGTCGACGATCAGCAGCTTCACGGCGCTTCTCCATCGACGGTCCACGGCAATACGATCTGGAAGGCGCAGAACTTTCCCGGCTCGCTGAAGGTCGCCACGTAGCCGCCGTGGGCCTCCACCTGGGACTTCACCAGGTCCAGACCGACGCCCCGGCCGGCGTCGACGGTGGTCTCGGCGGCGGTGGAGAGGCCGCTCTCGAAGATGGCCGCCGCCGCGCCCCGTCCGTCCTCCACGGTCAGCCCGCGGGCTTCGGCGCGGCGCCGGATGGCGTCGAGGTCGAGGCCGCCGCCGTCGTCCTGGAAGATCAGCTCGATCCGCCCCTGGTCCAGATGCCGACGCAGGGCGAACTGCAGCACCCCCACCGGGGCCTTTCCGCGGGCCCGCCGGATCTCCGGCGCCTCGATGCCGTGGACGAGGGCGTTGCGCACCAGCTGCACCAGGGTCCCCCGCACCAGATCGCGGTAGACGCCGGGAATCTCCTCTTCGGCGCAGCGGGTCAGGAAGCGGGTCGGTTTGCCGAGGCGGCCCGCCAGGCGTTCTGTGAGGAGGGAGATGGAGCGGAAGAGGCTCGACTCCTCGTCGGCGAAGGCGGGGTCGGCGAAGGTGGGGTCGCTTGACGGCGCGGGGTCGATGGACGGCACGGGGCCGGTGGACGGCGCGGAGGCCGCCATGGGCCCTTGGAGCCCCCGCAGCTGGTCGAGGATCCCCTCACCCTCCGCCGCCAGATCCTCCAGCTCGGCGATCCGCTCCCGCAGGGGTTCGAGGGCCTCCATCGTCGGCCCGTCCCGCAGGGTTGCCAAGGCGTCTTCAGCGGCGTGGAGACGGCGCTGGAAGCGGCCCAGCTCCAGCAGCCCCGCCTCCCCCTTGAGGCCGTGGAGGGCGCGGAAAAGGGCGGCGAGGCCGGCGTGGGTCGCATTCCGGAGGGGGGAAGGGCCGCCAAGCCAGGTCCGCGCCCGGCCGACCTCCCTCCCCAGGCGATCGAGCCAGGCGGCGGTGCTCGGAAGATCGGTGCGAAGGATGTCGAAGACGAGGTCCACCCGTTCCTGGGCCCGGCGGTCCCGGGTGTCTATCTCCTCCGCCAGCTCCACCTCCCGACTGACGTCCTCCACCCGCACCAGGATCCGGCGGATGGTCCCCTCCTCCACGCTACGGCGGAAGCTGAAGGCCAGGTGACGGGGCCCGCCGCCCCTGTTGCTGGAACCGGGCCGGGTCTCCACCCGCTGGAGGGGATTGATGTCGGCCACGAGGCTCTCGATGACGTTGGGGTTGAATAGCACCCCGAGGTAGTCCCGCGCCAGCTGGGCCGAAGCCTCCGGCAGAATCTCCGCCAGCACCGCCGGCAGCCGACGGTCCGCCAGGCCCGAGGATCCGAAAAGCACCTCGATGGAGCGGGAGTACTCGGCGGCGATGCGGTGCTCCCCGTCCACCAGCAGAAAGCCCTCCTGCACCGTCGACAGGATCTCCTGCATCTGCCGGTTGCGCAGGGTCGAGATCCGGGAGTCCGCCCGCAGGAGGTCGGGGAAATCGATCAGCCGCAGCTCCCGCCGACCCCGCCGTAGACCCTGGACGATCACCGGCTCGTAGATCAGCGACCGCGGCCGCTCCAGGGCCCGGCCGACGGCGTCCTGCACCGGCGTGTCGACGTCCAGCAGCAGGGGTTCCTCGTCGCCCCCCTGGATGGCCTCGAACATCAGCCGCAGGGGCCGCGGCAGGAAGACCTCCAGGCCGAACCGCCGGCCCACGAGACGCAGGTACTGGCCGCGGGAGATCACACCCCGCACGCCGTCCCCCTCCATCACCACCACCCCCGGCAGGTGGGGGCTGCGGTCGAAGGTCTCTCCAAGGGCCTGCCCCTTCGTCGACAGATCGAGGGAGGTGTCGAAGGCGGGGAGCTCGGCGAGGGTGGACTGGGCGGTCAGACGGTGGACGAAGTCGGCATCCATTGACCCGTGGAGTCAAGGGAGGAGATGGGTTGATCCAGACCCCTCCACTAGACCCTTCGGGTTTAAAGATCCGATGTGGCGGCCGTCAATTTTCCACACCCCGGGACCCCCGTAGGAGGCCCCGGGGCCCCGCGACTTCAGGGCGAAACCGGGCAGAGCTCGACGTCGTCGAAGCGGGCGGTGGACGGGGTCGATGCATAGCTGACGACGTCGAGCCCCGCCATCACCACGTCCGGCCAGTCGAGTGTGACGCTTCCCTGGGCGCCGCCGGCGGGCCTCTGCCAGGTGACGCCGCCGTCGAGGGAATACTCGGCGATGAACGTATCCCCCCGCCGCTCGATGGCCAGCCGGGCCTGCTTCGGCACCCCGAAGATGTTGCTCGCCCACGCCCCGTCGCCGGGGCCCCCCTCCGCCGCACGGAAGCGGAACTGGAGGGCCGAGGTGGGGCCGTTGTTCCAATAGGGCACCAGCTGGAGAATCAGCCGCGGCTCGTCGCCGCCGAGGCCGGGGCGCACCATCAGGCCCGCCTTCTCGTACGGGCCGCCGTCGGTCATGCCGGCGCCGTCCACGGTCGCCTCCAAGCGGAAGTCTCCGTCGGCGTCCCGGAACAGGTAGGCGCCGTGGTCGGGTCCCACGTACATCGAGGAGCCGTCGCCGCTGAGGGCGAGGACACCCTCCGCCTCCGCCGCGTCCGACACAGCCGCATCTCCGAAACGGGTGAGGGACCACTCCGGGTCGAAGACTCCGTCGGAGAAGTCGTCCAGCTGGCACGCTCCGAGGCCGCCGCCGCTCACCACCCGGTAGCCGACATCCAGCGTCACCACCGTGTCCGCCGGCACCGAAACGAGGTAGGAATCGGGGGCGATGAGGCTATCGGGGAACCGGGTGGGCTCCGTCGGGCCACTGAGGTCGACGGCCGACCCCACCCGCACCCCGTAGAGCTCGCCCTCCGGATCGTCGAAGCGGTATTGGCCGGCGCTGTCGGTGATGCGGGTCGCCACCACCGACGCCGTGAGGTCCACCAACTCGACGGCGACGCCGCCGAGGGCGGGTTCCCCGTCGTCCACCCGACCATCGGAGTCCTGGTCCCACCAGATCTGCCCCATGATGGCGGACTCCACCGGCGGCGGAGGCTCGTCGACGGGGACGCAGGTCAGCATCTCCGGGAACAGGAAGCCCGCGTCGTTGACCGGATCGTAGCTGGCCACCGCCATCCCCACCAGGGGCGGCCCGGAGGCCGCCAGCGTCGTGCGGCCGCCGAGGGCTCCGAGGGGCCGGCGCCAGGTGGCGCCGCCGTCGGAGGACACCTCCACCCACACCTCGTCCCCGACCTTCTCGATGGCCAGCCGGTCGACGTCCGCCACCGGCTGGGTGCTGGCCAGCTCGGTGGCCGTCTGCCCCTGGGCTCGGCGGACGTCGAATTGGATCGACGGCCCGTTGGGGTGCCCGGGCACGTGCATCACCATCACCCGTGGCGCCAGGGGATCGAGGCCGAAGCGCAGCATCACTCCGCCCTTTTGGTAGGTGCCGTTGGAAAAGTCGAACTGCTCCGGCAGGGGAACCTCTACCCGCAGGTCGTCCCCGTCCGTGAGGGTCAGGTAGAAAAACCCTCCGTTGTCAGGGCCGTGGTAAAGCTGCGAGCCGAGGCCGAGGACCTCGAGGCCGTCCTCCGTCATCCACGGCGAGAACAGGCGCCCGTCGCCGAGGTCGGCGCTGCGGAACCCGCCGACGGGGGTGCCCCCCACCTCGTCGCGGAAGTCGTCGAGGCGGCAGCCCTCCGGCGGCGGCGGCGCGTTGACCACCACCAGGTCGTAGGTGCAGCTGCTGGACTGGCCGCAGGCATCGGTGGCGGAACAAGTGATAGAGGTCCGGCCGACGGGGTAGGTGTTGGGGATCGGCCCGCAGAAGGTCTCCAGGGGCCCGTCGCAGCCGTCGTTGGCCACCGGGAACGAGACGTAGGCGGAGTCCAGGCCGGTGGCCAGGTGGGACACTTCGAAGACCCGCTCGGCGCAGGAGAAGACCGGGGCCTCGGTGTCGAAGCGCACCACCGCGGCGGCCGTCGCCTCGGTGCCGGCCACGTCCACGGCCCGGGCGGTCACCGTATTGGCGCAGGCCGCCAGGTCGACGTCGAAGGGCAGGGAGGGGTCTTCGCCGCAGTCGAGGCATAGGGGAACCTCGGGCCCGTCGCCGAGGCGATAGGCCAAGAGGTCCACGTCCCGAGAGCCGAGGGCCGTCGCCACCAGCGTGGCGGTGTCGGTCTGGGTACAGGCGGGGGCGTCGAGCTGGACCTCCAGCTGCGATTGCAGCAGATCAAAGATGTAGGCTCGGTCGAGGTCGGCCCCCACCACCGCTAGATTTCCCTCCATCGCCACCGACCTTCCGAAGTGGGCGTCGGCGCCGACGTCGCTCCCCAACAGGGTGGCGAGCCGCGACCAGCTGCCGTCCACCCCGCGGCCGTAGAGGTACGCCGCTCCGGAATCGAAGGCCGCCAGATCGTCCCGTGCTGAGCCCACCAGCAGGCGATCGCCGTCGAGGTCTATGGCGTTGCCGAAGGAGCTGTTCTGGTCGGCGGGCCCGGTGAGGACGGCGGCCAGGGGCCAGCTCCCCGCGGCGTCTCGCTCGTGGATGCGGACCGTCATAGTGCCGGCGTTGTCGTCCCGGGCGCGGACCGCCAGGCGGTCGCCGTCGAGGTCAAGGCCGGGGAAGAGGAGTCCGGTCACGGAGGCTTCCTGGGTCCAGGCGCCGGCTCCGTCCCGTTCGACGACGAAGACTTCCCCGAAGATCGACGACAGGGCGGCGATGCGTCCGCCGGAGACGGAGACCGCGTTGATAGGCGGCAGCCCCAGTACCGCCACCTCGGTCCAGGCGCCGGTGGTGTCGCTACGTTCGAGCACGTAGAGACCGTTCTCCGATCCCACCGCCAGGACCGTCGCCCCGGGGACGGCGCCGAGGGCTACGGCCCGCCCGAAGCCCTGCTGCAGCAGCGCGTTCGAGGCCAGCAGCTTGGCGGTCTGGCCCCAGGTGCCGGTTCCGTCCTGCTCGAAGAGGTACACCGCGCCGACGCTGTCGGGACCGAGGGCGGCGTTCTGCACCCCCACCGCCAAGAGCCCGTCCCGCAGATCGAGGGCGAGGCCGAAGGCGTCGCCGGTGGCGAAATCGTCGCTGCGGACCCCCACGGGGGCCCCGAAGGTTCCCGTGGCGGGGTCTTGGGAATAGACCCAGACGTCGTCGAAGGGGGCGCCGACGGCTGCGGTGCCGCCGTCCAGGGCGGCCACCGGGCCGAGGAGGTTGCCGTCCCCCGAGGGCAGGGTGGCGATCTCGCCGAGCCGCTGGCCGGCGGCTGGGGAAGCGATCAAGACGCAGGTCAAGAGGGCCGCCGTGGCCCAGGGGCGCGCACATCGAAACATGGGGGACTCCCTCCGAAACGGCCGGTCTGCGCCGGCGCGGGTTGGTCGATCGGGCTGGCCGAGCCCCATCGGTCTATCGCCCGGCGGTTACGGAGGGCATTACGGGTCGGCGGCGCTGTCCCCCAGAGCCGACCCGACGGCGCGGCGGTCGACCTTCCCCGAGGGGGTGGTGGGGAGCTCCGGCAGCACCTCCCAGCGTCGGGGGATCTTGAAGGCCGCCAGCCGCGGCCGCAGGAAGGCGTCGAGGACCGCCCCCCACTCCCCTTCCCCCCGGGCTTCCCGAAGCACCAGCGCCGCCGCCGGCACCTGACCCCATTCAGCATCATCCACCCCCACCACGCAGGCCGCCTCGACGTCCGGATGGGCGAGGAGCGCCGCCTCCACTTCCTGCGGATGGACGTTCTCGCCGCCGCTGATCACCACCCCGTCGGCGCGGCCGAGGACGTGTAGCCGACCCCCGTTGTCGAAGCGGGCGAGGTCGCCGGTGGGCAGCCAGCCGCCGTCGTCGAGGCCCGCGCCGAGCCGCCACGGATTCGGCTCCCCCGGCAGGTAGCCGCTCATCAACATGGGGCCGCGGACCTGGAGGACCCCCTGCCGGATGCGACCCTCGACGCCGGGGAGCAAGGCAGCGCCCGCCAGGCCCCTTTCGGCGTCCCCCGGCCGCTGGGTCGCCACCTGGGAGCACGCCTCCGTGAGGCCATAGGTCGCGGCCACGGGCCATCGCCGCCCCGCGGCCTCCTCCAAAAGCCCGGGTGGCGACGGCGCGCCCCCCACCAGCACCAACCGCAACGACTCCGGGGCGCCGCCGGGGCGGGCCTCCAGCAGCCGTCGCAGCATGGTGGGCACCACCGACAGCAGCGTCACCCGCCAGGTATCGATCCAGCGGAGGACGACCTCGGCGTCGAAGCGCTCCGCCGCGGGGGGCAGCACCACCGTCCTCCGGGCCGCCAGGCAGCGGGTGACGATCGACAGGCCGCCGACGTGGGCCAGGGGCAGGGACAGCAGCCAGCGGTCCTCCTCGGCCCAGCCCAGGTGCTCTCCGTGGGCCGAGGCGGAGGCGGCGAAGGCCCGCCGCGACAGCGCCACCCCCTTCGGCTCGGCGGTGGAGCCAGACGTCGCCACCACCGCCAGCAGATCCTCCGGCGCCGGCTCGCCGACCCCGTCGATCGCATCCGCCGAAACCTCCGAATCAGCGAGCTCCGCCGTCGACACCGCATCCCCAAGACCGAGGCGACGCAAGTAGGCCCCGCGCTCCACCGCCGTCCAGCGGGGATGCAGCAGCACCACGGGCGCTCCGATCTCGATGGCGGCGTAGACCGTCACCAGGGTTTCGAGGTCCAGGGTCCCAACAAGGCCGAAGGGGCTCACCTCCCCAAAACGGCGAAACAACGCCGCCGCCCGAACCTCGACCCGAGCCGCCAGCTCCCGCCAACGGATCTCCTCCCCCGCCGCCAGCAAGGCCACGTCGTCGGGCTGCTCCTCCGCCGCGCGCCGTACGGAGAAAACCGGGTCCGGAGAGAACCGCCCCCCGCTCATGGCGGTTGCTCGATGTCCACGCCGAGGCCGGGGCAGTCCGGCGCCCGGAGCCGACCTTCAGACAGATACGGAATGTCCACTTGGCCCAGGACATCGAGCCCCCCGTGGCGGCCCAAGCCGTGGGCGAAGGGGCCTTCGGGCAGGGCCAGGGCGAGGGACGCCTCCGCGGCGAAGGCGATCGGTCCTCCGAAGGTGTGGGACACCACCGCGCCGACGCCGTGCCCTGCGGCACGTTGAGCCAGGGCGAGGCAGGGGAGAAGGCCCCCCAGCACCGCGGGTTTGAGCACCAAGGCCGCGCAGGCTCCGGGCCGAAGCCAGGACTCGAAGGTGCGGTAGCCCCCGCGCTGGAGGGATTCGTCCAGCGCCAGGGGCACCGGCGGATCCGCCACGCGAAGCAGGGCGTCGCCGGAGACCGGCTCCTCGACAAATTGGGGCCGGAAGGGCGCCAGGGCCCGCAGGTGGGCGCCGAGGTCGTCCTCCGGAAGGGCGCCGTTGGCGTCGAGGCGCAGCTCGATACCGCCTTCGAAGCCATCCCCGAAACGGCGCAGGGCCGCCAGCAGCTCCAGTTCCTCGGCGAAGGCCCCCGGGCGACCGATCTTGACCTTGAAGGTCCGCACGCCGTGGGTATAGGACGCCGACGCCCGCTCCAGAGCGACGGCCGGATCGAGGACGTCGATCAGCGCCGCCACCGGTCTCGTTCCACCCCTGGACCCGCCGAGGAGACGCCAAAGGGGCACACCTCGAACGCGAGCCGCGAGGTCCAACACCGCCGTCTCCACGGCGAAGCGGGCCGACGGCAAATTCTCGGGCAGGGTTTCGGCGAGACGGCGGGCGTCCGCGACGGGCCGGGCCAAGTCGAGGGCGTCAAGGGCCTCGGTGGCGGAGGCCCAGGCTTCGAGGGCCGCCGCCGCCTCTTCGAGGTCGTCGGGGCTGTAGCCCGGCAACGGGGACGCCTCCCCCCAACCAAAGGTGCCGTCCCGCGCCGTCAGCCTTAGGAGGCAGCCTCCGCGCTCGGCCCAGCAGCGGCGGGCGTTGCCGGCGGCGGCTATCTTGCCAGCGAACCGGCGGACCTCGGCGGTGACGGCCACGGGCCCTGGGGCGACCACGGGCTCAGCCCCCCGGGACGCCGGGCCCCGCGGCCCCCGCCCAGGCGTCGACGGTGAGCCCGGCGGCGAAGAGGACCCCGAAGAGCACCAGCAGCCGGGCGGTGCCCACCAGCACCGGGTTCAGGGCGGGCCCCTCCCGGGTCATCAGCCGGCGAATTTCCGCCGCCGCCAGGGGCAGGGTCAGGAGCGGCAGGAGGGCCCAGGGCCCCGCCAGCCCGCGGAGCAGGAGGAGGACCGGGGTGGCGTAGGACGCCGCCACCAGGAGCACGTACTCGGCGATGCCGGCGCCGCGGCCGAAGCGCACCGCCAGGGTCCGCTTGCCGACGAGGATATCGGTGGGACGGTCCCGGACGTTGTTCACCACCAGGATCGCCGTCGCCAGGGCCCCCGGCGGGATCGACGCCCACCACGCCAGCTCCGGCAACGTCAGGGCGCTGACCCACACGGTGCCGCAGACCGCCACGAAGCCGAAGAAGATCATCACGAAGACGTCCCCGAGGCCGTTGTAGCCCAGGGGGTATGGCCCGCCGGTATAGGCGATGCCCGACAGGATCGACGCGACGCCGATGACGATCAGCGGCCAGCCCCCGGCCCAGGTGAGGTAGAGGCCGCCGACGAAGGCGATGGCGAAGGACACCCACATGCCGCGGCGCACCTGCTCCGCCGTCAGCAGACCCGCCTGCACCGCCCGGGTGGGGCCGAGCCGGTCTTCGGTGTCGGCGCCCTTCTCGTAGTCGAAAACGTCGTTGGCGAAGTTGGTGCCGATCTGGATCCAGATGGCCGAGAACAAGGCCACGAGCACCGGACCCCAGCGCAGGCCGTCCACGGCGAAGGCGCAGGCCCCCCCCACGAAAACCGGCACCACCGCCGCCCCCAGCGTAGGGGGGCGGCTGGCGAGGATCCAAGCCCCCAGGGAACCGGGTTGCGGCGCGCGGGTCATCGTGCGGCTCCGAGGGGGGCGGTCGGTGAATCCTCGAGCTCCCCGTGCCCCTCAGCGGCGCGTCGGCAGGCCGTCGCCACCGCGCCCGGGGCTTCGAGGAGGAGGTTGTGGCCGCAACCGGGAACCGCGGTGACCTCGGCCCGCGGCAGCGCCCGTTCCATGGCTCGGGCTAGACCGAGGAAGGTCCTGTCCTCCTCCCCCACCAAGAGCTGGACCGGCATGGGGAGTCCGCCGAGGGCGGGGCGGAAGTCCGGCATCCGGCCCGGGCTCAGGACCCGCAGGGCCCAGGCTAGTCCTCCGGGGTCCTTGGCGAGGCGCCGCCGCCGCTGGTCCTCTTGGTGCACCGCCGGTAGCCGACGCTGGGTGGCGAAAAGGGGCAGGTGCTCCCAGCGGTCGATGAACGCTTCGAGCCCTTCGGTTTCCAATCGACGGGCCAGGGCATCGTCGGCGCCGGCCCGCCCGGCCCGCTGCTCTGGATCGAGGCCGGGGCGCACCCCCACCAGCACCAGGGAGCGCACCCGGTCGGGATGTCGGACCGCGAGCCCCAGGGCCAGGCGGGACCCGAGGGAGTAGCCCGCCACCGCCGCGCCGTCGGCCCCGAGGTGTTCCGCCAGGAGGTCCACCATCGCTTCGAAGCTGGGGGGCAGGTCGGCCGGGTCGCCGGCTTCCAGCACCCCGCCGTGGCCCGGAAGATCGGGGGCGCAGACGTCGAGGGCCGGCCCCAGCCGCTCCCGGACGCCGTTCCAGGAGCCGCCGTCACCGGTGAAGCCGTGGAGCAGCAGCAGGCGCGGACGCTCGGGGTTCAAGGCGAACCCCTTCCCGTCTCCCCCAGGGCTTCGGCGACCCGCCGGCGCAGGTCGCGATTCTCTTCGGCGGCGCCGTGGGGTGGCACCTTCGCAACGACCAGGAACGGTCCGCCGGAGGCGAAGGCGTCCCGCAGGGCCCCGTCGAGCTCCGCCACCGAGCCGGCGGTCCGGTGGGGGACGCCGTAGAGGTCGGCGGCTACGGTCAGATCCCGGCCGTGGGGGGTGAGCCAGAGGTCGAGCTCCGACCCGGAGACGCCGTCGGCGGCGGCCACCGGCAGCTGCTCGAAGATCCGGCCGCCGTCGTTGTCCACCGCCAGCACCACGAGGGGAATCGCCGAGCCGGCGCCGGTGAGGAGGGCCAGGCCCCCCACGTCGTGCAGCAGGCTGACGTCCCCCAGCACCAGCAGGGTGGGGCGGCCGGTGGCCTGGGCGGCCCCGGCGGCGCCGGACACCAGGCCGTCGATGCCGCTGGCCCCCCGCTGGTGCCAGACCTCGACGCCGGCGGCCCCGGCGGCACCGCCCCAGGTGTCTATCTGGCGCACCACCAGGGAGTTGCCGAGGGCCAGGATGCCCCCCTCCGGCACCGACTCCACCGCCAGGCGGGCGACGGCCCCTTCGCTCAAGGCACCGCCCGCGGCGACGGCGGCCAGGGCGTCGTCCACCGCGGCGGCGGCGAGGCGGCCGCCCTCGACCCACCTCCGGGTCCACTCCGGATCCACCGACGGCCTGCTCGGCAAACGGTAGGTCAACTCCTTCAGAACCACCCCGAGGTTCGCCGTCAGCAGGTCGGTGGCGGTGTTTTCGGCGTCGTTCCAGCCGTGCTCAGCAATCACCCAGTGTCGAACGTCACCCCGCTCGGCGTGACGGGACAGATATCGCAGCAGGCCGCCGGAGGTCGGCGGACGGCCCACCTGCAGGATCAGATCCGGCGCCCCCTTGGCGAACGCGGCATGGCGTACCAACGGCTCGATGACGTCCACCCACGGGGCGTCGTCGTACCGGTCGGCGGGCCCCAGCCGCAGCTGGCTGGTGGCCTCGCACAGCAGCGGCATCCCGGCGGCGCGCCCCAGTGCCGACACCAGGGGCCGCAGGTTCGGCTCCCCCATGGGGGCCGGACCGGCGATCAGCAGGCCTCGGCGGGTCCGCACCAGGGCCGTCGCCAGCGCGTCGACGTCCTCGACCCGAGGTGCCGCCACGGGTCGGGCGGGCCGCGGGGTACGGGGCCTGGACCCGGTATCGGGGCTATCTGCTCCGAGGGCCTCGGGCTCCAGGGGCTTGCGGGCGCGGGCGTTGAGGTGCACCGGCCCAGGCTCGGGCCAGGTGGTGCGGAACACGGCCTGGGCAGCGGTCCGGGCCAGGCCACGCCGAGCGGCGGTTACGTCGTCCGCCAGGGCCAGATCGAAGAAGGCGCGGGCGTGGTCGCCGAAGAGCTTCAGCTGGTCGATGGTCTGGTTGGCGGCGCAGGCCACCAGCTCCACCGGGCGGTCGGCGGTGAGCACCAGCAGGGGCCCGTGGGAGGCCGACGCCTCCACCACCGCCGGGAAGTAGTTGGCGCCGGCGCTGCCGGAGGTGCAAAGCAGCAGGCTGGGCCGACCGGTCGCTTTGCCCTGGCCGAGGGCGAAGAAGGCGGCGGATCGCTCGTCGATGACGCTGTGGCAGGTCAGCCGGGGCTCGCGGACGGCGGCGAGGGCGAAGGGGGTGGACCTCGAACCGGGGGAGATCACCACGTGGGCGACGCCGGAGTCCGCCAGCGCCGCCATCAGGTCGCGGGCCCAGCGGAGCTGCCGGTCTGCCCAGGTGGACGGCCCTTTGCGCATGGTTTCCCCGTGGCGTCGTCGTCAGCCCCGGAGGGCCGCCAGCAGGGAGTGCTGCTTGAGGCGGGTTTCCTGGAGCTCCAGCTCGGGATCGGAATCCGCCACGATGCCGGCCCCGGCGAAGAGCCAGGCGCGGTCGCCGTCCAGCACGCAGGAGCGCAGTGCGACGGCGAACTCGCCATTGCCGGCGGCGTCGAACCAGCCGATGGGGGCCGCGTACCAGCCGCGGCCGTGGGTCTCGTGGTCGGCGATCCAGCGCATCGCATCGGCGGTGGGAACGCCCCCCACCGCCGGGGTCGGATGCAGCTCCTCCACCAGCTCCAGGACGTGCCGCGGCCGCGACAGGGTGCCGCGGATGGGGGTGTGGAGATGGAGCACGTCCCGCAGCTCCCGAACCGTCGGCCGGGCCGCCACCTGCAGGTCCTGGCACAGGGGCTCGAAGCGGCGGACGATGGCGTCCACCACCAGCTGCTGCTCGTGGCGGTCCTTGCCGCTGCCCAGCAGCTCGGCGGCGTGTTCCCCTCCGCTCTCGATGGAGCCCGCCAGGGCCTCGGTTTCGAAGCGCAGGCCGGTGAGGGTGATCAGCCGCTCCGGCGTGGCGCCGAGAAAGCTGGTGTAGGCGCGGCGGAAGGCGAAGCGGGTGGACGCCCGCAGGCCCCGGGAGAGCCGGCGGAGCACCTCGGCGGCGCCGAGGGGACGCTCCAGTTTCACTTCGGAGCGCCGCGCGGCGACGATCTTCTCGAACTCCCCTTCGGCGATCACGCCGCGGATGGCCTCCACCCGGCGGATCCAGTCGGCGTCGCCGGCGGCATCGGGGAGGGCCGAGGCCGGCCACGGGGCGAAGGTCTCGGTCGGCGCTTCGGCGAGGCCGGCGAGAATGCGCCCCACCTCCGCCGCCAGGGCGGCCCGGAAGCCGTCGTCCGCCAGCTCTTCGGCGGTGGCGCACACCGCCAGGCCGGCCCCCCCGTCATCGCTGACGTAGAGGAAGCGGGGAAGGGTGAAGCAGCCGTCTCCGAGCTCAGACCACGGGGCCTGGTCGGCGGCGCCGGCGTCGAAGGCCAGGCCGCCGTAGAAGCGGGGCTCCAGCATGGGCACTCCGGGGGACGGAATGGTCTCGAGCCGGCCCCAAACCCGTTCGGATTGCCGACGGAGCTGCTCCGACCGGGCCTCGGAGGAGGCGCCGTCCACCCGCAGGGTCATCACCGCGCCGGTGCCGGCGGCGGAGGGCCCTGCGGGGGGATCCCAAACAAAACCGTAGCGGCGATCGGAGACCTCCAGCAGGCGCTCCGGGGCCGCTGACGGCGCCGCCAGCACGGCACGGACGATGGCGCCGGGCCGCGGCGTCCCCCAGAGCCGATCGAGGTCTCGGAGGGCGTGGTGGGAGGGATCGTAGGCCAGGGCCGGGCTCGCCAGGACCGGGTTCACGCCGCACCCCCTTCCCCGCCGGCGTCCGCCGTCGCCGCGGGCCGCGCGACGAAGAGGCAGCAGACCCCGAAGGTCATGGGGCGCACCTCGAGCACCTCCAGCCCGCACCGCTCCATCTGCCGGGCAAAGTCCTTCGGCGCTGGAAAGGCCTCGATGGAGGACTGCAGGTATCGGTACTCCGCCTGCCTCGACAGCCAGCCGCCGATGCGCGGAATGACGTGGTGCATGTAGAAACGGCTCGGCCAGCCGAGGAGACCGGCCCGGGGTTCGGTACCTTCGAGGATGACGACGCGGCCCCCTGGCCGGGTGACCCGGGCCATCTCCCGCAGCCCGGCGTCGCGATCCCCGACGTTGCGGATGCCGAAGGAGATGGTCACGCCGTCGAAGCTGTCGTCGTCGTAGGGCAACGCCTCGGCCTCCCCCTCTTCGAGACGGATCCGCCGGTCGGCGCCCGCCTTGGTGACTTTGCCGCGGCCGATGTCGAGCATTTCGGTGGACGGATCGAGGCCCACCACCTCCGCGTCGCCGTGGTGCTCGGCGACGGCGAGGGCGACGTCGGCGGTGCCGGTGGCGAGGTCGAGGACCCGGGATTCGGAACCCAGGGCGAGGGCCTTCACCGCCCGCCGACGCCACAGGCGGTCGAGGCCGCCGGTCATCAAGAGGTTGATGAGGTCGTAGCGACGGGCGATGCGGTCGAACATGGCGCCGGAGCCCGGTCGGACTCCGGACGCCCCGCCGGGGCATGCGGGAAGCGACGCGTCGTGGGTGGCCATGGGTTGGTCCTCAGAGGTCCCGGTCGACGATGGTTTCGGCCACCGTTTCCAGCGCCCGCCGGGCTCTGGAGTCGGGGACGGACCGCAGGTTGGCGATGGCGCGGGCGCTGTGGTCGCGGGCGATGGAGAGGGTGTCTTCGTTGGCTCCGGTTGCGACGAGGGCGTCCACCACCCGGTCCGCCAGCTCGGCGGGGACCTCTTCCTCCCCCGGTAGCTCGACGATCCGGCGGACCGTCGGCTCCAGGTCGTCGGCCCGCTCCAGAGCTAGGATCAGGGGAAGGGTCATCTTGCCCTCCCGCAGATCGGCGAACAGGCGCTTGCCGGTTCGTCCGGCGTCGCCGGTGAAGTCCAGCAGATCGTCCACCGCCTGGAAGGTGATCCCCAGGTGTTCGCCGAAGGCGGCCAGGGCGGTCTGGGCCCGATCGTCCAGCCCACCGGCGCGGGAACCGGCGGTCATAGCCCAGCGGAAGACCGAGGCGGTCTTCCCCACCACGACGTTGAAATAGCCGTCGCGGCCGAGGTCGATGCGGCCTCGATTCTCGAGTTGGATCGATTCGGCGAAGATCATCTCTTCGATGGTGTCCAGGAGCCCGTCCAGCAGCCCGGGGATCCCGGCCCTGCGCACCCGGCGCAGCGCCTCCACAAGGAGCCAGTCGCCGGCGAAGATGGAGGCGGCGTTGCCGTAGATGGAGCGCGCCGCCGGTTCCCCCCGGCGGGTGTCCGCCAGGTCCACCACGTCGTCGTGCAGCAAGGTCGCGCTGTGGACCAGCTCCACCGCCACCGCCAGGTCGAGGACCCGGGGGTCGAATCCGCTGCCGAGGCGGGCCGCCAGGGATAGGCACATGGGCCGAAGACGCTTGCCGCCGAGGTCGAGGAGATGGCCGCCGGCCAGGCCGACGAGGGCGTCCCGCCGCGGCAGGGCGGCGAACTCCGCTTCGAAGGAGGCGAGGTCGAGGCCGACGAAGGAGACCATGTCGTCGAGCCGGGAGGCCAGGCTTTCGAGGCCGCGGCCGGCGCAGATCCCCTCGAGGCGGCCGAGCAGCCCGACCCCGGCGGGGAGGCCACGGGCCTCCGCTGCGCCCCCGTGGCTTCCGTCGGCGGATAATTCCCGGGGAGCGGCGACCTCGGTGAGGACGCGGGCGCTCGTACCGGCCTCTTCCAGCGCGGGACCGACGGCGGTGGCGGTACCGATGGAGGTGGCGGATCTCAGGACGGCTTTCATGGGCTCTCCTTGGCTTGCAGAACCATCTCGGGGGATCGGTTTTTTTCCGGTCGGGAAGCGTTGACCAACATCTTGAGGCCCACCCGACCGAGGAATCCCCCCTTGAGGAAGGTCTCCACCATCGAGTCCGCCAGGGCCACCAGCGCTTCGATCGACTTCAGCCGCTGGCGGAAAATGGCGGCCTCCGGCGAGTCCTCGGCTTCGAGCCTCGGGATCCACTCCCGGAGGTGCTCGAGCACCGGGTCCCACTCTCGGCGCTTTCGGATCTGGACGATATTTCGAATGACCTTCTCTAGGTCCGTGGCGGGTCGATACTGGGCGCGGCGGGAGCCGGGAACCTTCTCCGCTTCGATCAGGTGCCATTCCCGCAGCTCGCGGCAGGCCATCGAGACGGCGCCGCGGGAGAGCTCCAGGCCCTCCATGATCATTTCGCTGTCAGCGGGCTCCGCTCTGGACAGCAGCCAGCTGTAGACCCGGGCGGTGGTGGGGGAAATGCCCCAAAAGGTGCCCATGGAACCCCACAGCTGGACGAAGGCTTCGCGTACGGAGTGGATCTCGCTCATCGCGACCGTAGCTTAGTCGGCTTGTTTTGAAATTTCAAGTATTTTTGAAATTTCAAAACACTGACTCGGCCACAATCAGACGGGCGCAGGGTATCGCAACCGCTACCCGGAGGGAAGCCGTTCCTCTCCTCCGACGGAAACGGCCGAGCCCGCCGGGGATTCCGGCGCCGGCGGGCTACGCTTCAGTGGGTGTAGCCGAGGTCGCGGACCGTGCGGCGGTACCAGTCGGCCCCCGGCGTTTCCGGCTCGAAGATGTGGGCCTTCTGCAACTCGTGACCGTAGATGTGGACGGTCACCGAGGGGGCGTCCTGCTGGCCGTTGGCGATGGTGTGGTACTCGAACGGGGGAATCAGGCTGCCTGAGCTGCCGACCTTGGCGGTGATGGTCTTCTCAGGACGGAAACGCCAACGCTCGGCGTCCCGCTCCAGGGGTTCGTATCGGGTCACCTCGATGGTCCCTTCGAGGACCCCCTCGACGCACCAGACACCATCGTGGTCGTGGAGGGCGGTGCCCTGGTTGGGGCCCCAGATCATGGCCACCACCGCGTAGCCGTGCTCTTCACTCTGGTAGAGGAGGCGGCGGGCGTAGGCGTCGCCGTCCGGCTGCTTCAAATCGTCGGGAAGGGCAAGGGCCCCCTTCTGGATCATCTCGGTCAAGATCTGCTCGACCTCCCCCGTGATGGTCTCTTCGCAATCGCTACACACCGCCTCGTCGAGGCGGGCCACCAGTTCTTCATGTCCGTGGAAGCTCTGGCGCATCGGTCTCTCCTTGGGGCCGCCGGTTCGCCGGCGGCGTTCGGTCCTGGTGGGTGGATCCCGGGCCACTTCGACCCGTCGACACCGGTTACGCGGCACCGAAGCCGGTGATCCGCGGTACCATCTACACGGCTTGGTTCAGCCTAATCGAATTGCCCTGCGGGCCCAAGCCCCCAGGGCAGAATGGAGAGATCTACCGCCCCGGACCCGACGACATGGGAAGCAAGAAAGTCTGCATCGTCGGCGCCGGCTCGTCCGGCATCGCCACCGCCAAAGTGCTCGCCGAGCACGGCGTCCCCTTCGACTGCCTGGAGAAGGGTTCCGGCGTCGGCGGCAACTGGAGGTTCCGCAACGACAACGGGATGTCGGCGTCCTACGCGTCGCTGCACATCAACACGTCGAAGGAGCGCATGGCGTATTCCGACTACCCCATGCCGGCGGACTTCCCCGACTATCCCCACCATAGCCAGATCCTCCAGTACTTCGAAGACTACGTCGACCACTTCGGCTTCAGGGATCGTCTCCGCTTCCGCACCGGCGTCCAGCGGATCGAGCCGGAGGACGGCGCCTGGCGGGTGACCTCCCGCTCTGAGGATGACGGCTCGGAGCACACTGAGGTCTACCGCGCCGTGGCGGTCGCCAACGGTCACCACTGGCATCCGAGGTGGCCCGACTTCCCCGGCGATTTCGGCGGCAGGGTGATGCACTCCCACAGCTACGAAACCTTCGAAGGCTTCGAAGGCCGCCGCGTTCTGCTGGTGGGTATCGGCAACTCGGCGGTGGATATCGCCTGCGAGCTGTCCCGGGTCTCGGAAAAAGTCTTCCTGTCGACCCGCCGCAGCGCCCACATCCTGCCCAAATACGCCTTCGGCAAGCCCATCGACCACTTCACCACCCCAAGATCCAGCAAGTTTCCCCTTTGGATGCAGCTCAAGAGCTTCGAATTCGTGCTCGGGGTGGCGCGGGGGAACCAGGAGCGTTTCGGCGTCCCCAAACCGGAGCACCACCTGCTCCAGGCCCATCCGACGATCTCCGCCGACCTCTTGAACCTGGTGGGGCACGGCAGGATCCACATGAAGCCGAACCTCGACCGCCTCGACGGCGACGGGGTGGTGTTCGTCGACGGCAGTCGGGAGGAGGTGGACACGGTGATCTACTGCACCGGCTACCGGATTCGCTTCCCCTTCCTGGACGAAGGCTTGATCGCCCCGGAACGCAACGAGGTCGGCCTCTACCGCCAGGTGGTCCACCCGGACCATCCGGGGCTCTACTTCGTCGGCCTGGTGCAGCCCCTGGGGGCCATCATGCCCCTGGCGGAGGCCCAGTCCCAGTGGATCGCCCGCCTGCTCACCGGTTCGACGTCCCTCCCCGACCGCCGTGAGATGGTCCGGGGCATCGAGCGGGACCGCAACGCCATGCGACGCCGCTACGTGACCTCCGACCGGCATACGATCCAGGTGGATTTCTACCCCTACCTCCACCAGGTGCAAAAAGAAATGCGGCGCCCCCCGCGGACCGCCGCCACCACGGCCCCCTGAGGTGGCCCGCCCCTAGGTGGCGGTTGGTTTTCCGGCCTCGGCCCGCCAAGCGATCCAACTCAGAAGGATGGCGGATCCGCTGACGAGGGTCATCAGGGTTCCCGGCATGAACTTCACGTATCCACCCAGGTCCATGAAGACAAAGTACCCGACGTCGGCGAGCCCCCCCACCAACGCCGCCAACGCGACCGCCGGGAAGCGCCGGCGCCAGATCCACGGCGCGCACAGCGTCGTGACGGCGCCGATCCACAGGAGGTTGAAGCCGTGCTGCTTGATGACAGCTCCGGTGGCGGCGGGGTAGGTGACGTCCAGGGTGGACGGATCGACGGCGTCGGCGATCCCCTGGACGGCACCGGCGGTCGACTGGGTCAGCGTCATCACCCCAGCGAGGATGTGGACCAAGCCCCATATGAACCACAGAACGGCGACGATTCGAAGCAGTGGTAGACGCATGATTCAGTCCTCCTAGGGGGTCGCTATGTTCGTCGGTCGCCGGTCCAAGGAAGGCCGGCTACTCCCTCTTGCAGAACTCAGCCAGGATGCGTGGTCGGACCTGCGCATCCATCTCCTCCACCGTTACCGCCTCGAGCGTCTCGAGCAGCGCCCGCTCCGCTTCTCCGCAAACGTCGTTGACGAACTCCGCCAGAATTCCTGCGATCGTGCCGGCGTTGCCCGGATGGCGCTTCAGGAACTGAGGATTGTCGGTCACAGCCTCGTAGACCTGCCTCAGGTTGATGCCGGCGGGCTCCCTCGCCAGCACGCTGCCACCCCCGGGGCCGCGACGGGCCTCGATGAGCTGGGCGGACTGAAGCCGCATCAGCACGCGCCGGACCACCACGGGGCTGGTCCCGTAGGAGCTCGCCAAGGCGACCGACGTCACCGGCAGACCTTGCCGAGAAGCCAGGAAGCCCATGACGTGGAGGGCGATGGTGAAGTCGCTGTTCACGAACTTATTGTAACTTAGTCAGTTACAATAATCGAGCCGGGTGCAAAGGGGCATGGGCGGCCCCGGTGGGCCGCCGTCCCTACGCACCCTGACCGTCGGCTCGGTCAGTCCGACATCTTGATCGGAGAGAGGGTCGATCCGCCCCCCCTCCGGGCAAAGACCAGGGACGCGGATCCACAGGTCCCGAGATCGAGGTCTTCGACGGTCAGCGAATCCCCCGCTGCAAGGGCCTTGGAGGGCTTTGGCAGGGCGTGGGACGTCCCGCACGCCAGGACCGTGGGGGATTCCAGGCTCCCCACATAGTCAGGGTCGATCTCGATCAGCAAACGATCCGGCCCCGCCTGGTAGATGCAGTTGGGGCAAGGGTCGGAGCCGGGCTGGGGATAGAGCCAAAGGGTATCGGCGTGCCCCAGGTATTGGAGCTGCGGGCAGGGATCCTTCGGGGGCCCGTCGGTCAGGTCGTAGAGCGGGTCGGCGCCGGCGCAAACGGGCACAGCCGAAAGCGGCGTCGAGACCGACGCGGCGGAAATGGACGGCAGGGTGGCGCCGGAGAGGTTGGGCCGAAGGTTGGTGGACTCGGGCACCCAGGCCGGACACGTCGGCAGGGTGGGGCAACCCTCCAGGGCGAGGCAGACTTCCGTCAGGACCCCGCAGACCGAGAGCTTGCGAATGCTGTTGCGGGCCGGCGTCGGGGGGCCGAGCTCCAGCCTCAAGAGAAAGTCGGGGCCGACGCCGAGGTCCCGTCCGGCGCTGTAGACCGCATCCATCAGCAGGCGGCCGTCGAGGTGGGGGAAGTGGTGCCACGTCGCGGCCACCGATACGGACCCCACTAGGGCAGCCACGGAGCTGCCGGTGAGGGTCGCCGCCCGGGGACCGGAGACCGGCGGGATGGCGTGGTCGCCGAAGGCCGTCAGGGGACCGCGGCTGCCGAACCGGGTGTTGCCGAGGGGAAGCTCTTCGTCATCGACGGCGGACACGGAGTAGACGATGGGTTTATAGATGTCTCCGGTGGAGCATGACGCGGCGAAGGTCTCCCAGCCCGCCGGCATCAGGGGCCCGGCCCCGCCGATACGGTGGCTCCCCATGTTGCCCGCCGCCGCCACCGTGACGGCGCCGCGGCAGGCGGCGTCGTCCAGGGCGGCGTACACCGCCCGTACCGCCGGCGGCATCAGCCCCTCGGAGGTTTCAGTACCTCCGAAGGCGAGGCCGTCCCAGCCCAGCGACAGGTTGATCACCAGGGGCTCCCCCGTGGTGTTGAGCATCCAGGAGCGCACCTCCTGGTGAACCGCCGACGCCAGATCCGACAGGGTGCCGAAGTAGCCGCCCTGCACGTCGTCCCGCACGGTGGCACCCGGTCGCTCTGGGTGAATGTAGAGGTACGCCATCGTCAGACGGGGCACGATCTGCAGCGCGCAGGGGCCGCTGGTCGGGCAGGCGAGGTAGCGGCCGATACGCTGGAGGTTCCAGCCGTGGGGCGAGTGCTCCATGAGCCCGAAGGGGTTCATGCCGGGGTTCGGTGAGGTGTCGAGCAGCGCCAGTCGGACCGGGGAGCCGTGGAGCACCGGCACATCACCGCCGCTGAACTTGCCCCCCTGGGATCCCAGCTCCACGGCCAGGGCTCCGCGGATCTGACCCTTGAGCCCCATCCCCTGGGGAAGCACGGCGGCGGCGTCGGGGCCGACCATCTCTAGGTGCAGGCCCTGGAGCAGATCGACGTCGCTCCTATAGACCCGGCTACCGATGAACTCATACAGGCAGAATCGGTCCAGTTGCCCCCCCGTCATGGGTCCGGGGAACAGCTGGGACGCGGCCCAATTGCCGCCCGCCGGCACCGGACAGGGCTCCGTGGGGATGAACTTGACGCCGATCTGGCGCCACGCCACCTCCGGGGCCTTCGGTGGCCAGGCGGCGGAGGCGGCGGAGGCCCCGAGTGCCAATAGCGCAGCCGCGAGCAGCGCCCATCCTCCGGCGAGGCGGGGACTTCGATCGAAAAGGTAGGTGAACTCCATGGACTTCCTCACAACTCCTGGGAGGTGGGGGCGCATCGGCGTCGAGGTCATTTGAGCCGGAAGTCGAGCACGGCCGCTGCGAGCGTAGCCCCCCACCCACCGATCATTCAGCGCTGGCCGAAGACTCCCTTAGGTGTCTTGTCCGTCGACGCGTGATTTCTGACATCACCGGTCAGGTTGGCGAGCAACTTTGTCCACGGCGGGCCGGGACACCACTATCGCTCGAAGACCCTGAAGCCCGCCCAACCGTCGCCCCCGGCTGCCCGGATCTCCAGCTGGGCACGGCGCAGGGCCTCCGCCAGCGGTTCAATCCCGTCCCAGTGGCGATACAGGGCGGACGCGAGGGCCGCCGCCGATCCGTCCTCCACCGCCGCCATGGAGGCCACCACCTCCCCGGATCCCGCCACCAGAAACGCCTGCGCCGGTCCCAGGGAGGGTACCGATCCGGCGGCGCCGTCGTCGCCGCCGTGGCAGGTGGAGAGGACCACCGCCCCGGGAACCGGGCCGCCGGTCAGCAGGTCCCCCAAGGACCACCGCGCCCCGGAGCTGAGCCGCAGGCCGCCGTCGACCCCCGCCGTGGCGGACTCCGCATGTCCGGCGAAGTGGAGCAGGTCGGCCTTCGGCAGGGCCGCCCCCAGGACCCCTCGGTCGACCCCGGCGCCGGCGAGCCGATGGACCGCGAACCCCAGGGCGTCGAGCCGGCCCGCCACCGCGGAACCTTCCGCGGGGGCGGAGCGCAGGGTGGCGGTGGGATCCACCACCACCAGGGCCCGGGTGCCCCCCACCCCAGGGCCGGCCGCCGGGGCGGTCGGCAGGTCCAGACCGTAGACCACCGCTCCGAGGGCCACGAGGGGTTCCCCCCGCAGCGGCAGGGCGTGGAAGTCCACCCCCCGCAGCCAGCCGGTGGTGAGGACCCGAACCCCCGAAGCCCCCGCCAAGACGGGGCCGAAGGGCTCCAACAACCCCGCGGCGAGGGCCTCCGGCGTCCGGGCCTTCGGCGGCGCCCCTGGGGGAAGATCCGGTAAGCGCTGGACGAAGGTCCCGCCCTCGGAGACGGCGAAGGCCACCCAGCCTTCGACCAAGGGATGGTAGACGAGGGCCACCTCCCCGGGCCGCCGCAGGAGGGGGCCCGGATCGGCGGTGAGCCCCTCCGCATCTAGAAGGGCAAGGGCCTCGTCGAGCCAGCGATTCTGCTCACGGCGGAGGCGTTCCACGGCCGCCGCCGCTGCCCCGCGGTTCTCCTCCGGCAGTCGCCACCCGTCCGCCAGGCTTTCCTCCAGGGCGCCGGCTACGTCGCGGTACCGTCCGCGGAGCTCGAGCCAGCGGGCCCGCTGCTCCAGGTCCAGCGTCGCCAGCCGCTCGTTCAGCAGCAGGCCCCGCAGGACCCTGGACCTCGCCCGGCGGGCCACCTCCAAAGCCTCCCCCACCCGCCCTTCGTCGAGCAGCAGCCGCAGGAACCTGCGGGTTCCGCGCTCACCCAACTCCACGGCCGCGGCGCGGTCCTGGTCCACGGGGGTCCGCAGACTCGCCTCGTCCAGAAGGATCTCCCCCCGCCGGTAGGCGTCGAGGGCTTCGGGCCTCCGGCCCAGGGCCTCCAGACTCCGGGCACGCCCCAAGACCCCCCGCCACTCGGCGTTCGGCAGCGAGCGGCGGCGCGCCTCGGACTCGATGCCCTCGAAGGCGGCGAGGGCCCGCTCGGCGCGGCCCGCCAAGAGGTCCAGCCGCGCCCCGACGTCGACTCGATCGAGGGCCAGCCGCGGGGAATCTCCGTTCGGGAATCCGGCCGCACGGTCCAGGTGGAAACGGCCGGCGTCCACCTCCCCACGGTAGAGGGAAGTCAACGCCAGGTTGATCTCGACGGTGGCGCGCTCGCTGTCCGGGCAGCGGGGCCGATCTTCGAGAATCTGCCGGGCCCGCAGCAGCGGCGGCGCCGGATCCCCCGCTTCGCGGCCGGCTTCGAGGGCGAGCAGCCGATCCCATCCCAGGTTGGTGAAGACCTGGGCGCGGCGGCAGGCGTCGAGGGACGCCAGCAGATCCACGTCGGCCTCCAGGCCATCCAGCAGACGGAGGGCCTCGTCGTGGCGGCCGACCCGGCGCGCCAGGCGCGCCAGCATTTGGGTCACCATGGCCCTGCCCTGGGGATCCCCCAGACGCAGCCGCTGGCGCCCCATGGCCTCCAGGTGGCGACGGGCGGACCGCAGATCGCCGGTGTGGAGGGCGAGGGTGCCCCGGTAGTAGTCGACCAAGTAGCGGGCGTCGGCGTCGCCGACGGCGGGCTCCGGCAGGTCCGCCAGCTCCCGGAGGGCACCGGCGAAGTCTCCGAGGTCGTAGTAGAGCAGGCGGACGAGGAGGGTCCGGGCGTCGATCTCGGCCCCGGTCGAGCCCGCAGAACGGAGAAGCCCCGCCGCCTCCTCGGCGTGACGCCGAGCCAGCTCCGGCCGGCCGGCGGCCTGTTCGACCCGCGCCAGCAGGGTGAGCAGAGGACCCCTTTCGGCGGTGGGTCCGTCCGACAGCCGGAGCTCGACCCGACGGGTCGCCTCGTCGGCCCCACCGCCCCGCACCAGGCCCACGACCTCCCCCGTGAACTCCTGGAAGGGGGATGACTCGATGCGCAGCCGGAACCGCCCGGCGGTCTCGCCACCGCGCCGGGCCAGGATTTCCAAGCCACCGGCGGACGGTTCCGGCCATCGCACCAGCAGCCCCCCCGCCAGCGGCGACGGCGACACGTCCAGGGGGGTCCCGTCGAAGGAAACGTCCAGCTCCGCCGACGGCGGTTGACGAATCCAGAGCTTCAGCTCCGGCCCCCCCGCCAGCAGGCAGGTGGGAATCCCCTGCGGCGTCGTCCTTCGAAAGCCGCAGCCGGAGACCTCCACCTCCAGGGGCTCGGCGTCCGAGGCCCCGGAGCCTCCTCCCCCAAGACCGCCGCAGGCCGCCAGGGCGAGGCACGGACCGCTGAGGACCAGGGCGAGCCCGAGGCGCCGAAGCCGGAAGCTCAGGGCTCGACGACGAGATCCTGGCGAAGCAAACGCATCGGTCCGACGGAGTCCCCCGCGGCGATCAGTGCCCGGACGGATTCCCGATCCGGCACCGAGGCCCCGCGGCCGACGGCCAGCCAAAGGGTCACGGGACCCAGTACAGGCTCCGCCCGCGGCCCGAGCTCGTCGGCGCGGACGACGATGCGGATCGCCCCCGTGTCGGCGATCTCCAGCCGCTCCGGCGGGATGTGCCATGGATCGAGGCTATCACCGCGTTCCAGGAAGGCGGTCACCGCGACCCCCCCCTCCACCGCCCGCCGCGGGATCAGGATCACCTCCAAGGGCAGCTCCCCCGCCAGCCTCGGGGGCTCCACCGCAGCGGACCCGGCGCCCGTGGCGGAGCGCTGCTGCGCCAAACCGCCCCGTACCTCGAGGCCGTAGGTCGGCAGGTCCGCAGCGCCGCCGCCGTTCGGCATGAGCCGCCAGAGGCCGACGGCCAGCACCAACATGGCCGCCATCGCCAGTACGCCGCCGAGCTTCGAAGCGGCGGAGCGGGGGGGACGAAACCGGCGGAGCCCCAGCCCCCTGCGGGCACGGCGGACGAGCCCCTGTCTGAAATTCGCGTCGAGGGGGCGAAAGGCCTCCCAGGCCGCCCGGAGCTCTTCGGATCGATCGGCCTCGCCCCGCAGGGCGGCCTCCTGTTCCGCGCTCAGCTCGCCCCGGGCCAGGGCGTCCCAACGCCCATCGAGATGGGCCATAGCGTCTTCCCTTTCTTCGCGCGCCAGGCGGCCTAACTCTCGCAGTAGCTCGTCGTCGTTCACGGCTGCCCCGTTCGCAGGTCATCGAATGAAAGAAACATCGTCATCTAGCGGTCATCGAGCGTGGAACGGACGGCTCGGGGTCGGTGGCGCAGGCACCTCGGAGACCAGGCGTCGGGCCTGGCGCCGAAGTCGACTCCGCCAAGCGTACACGGCGTCCGCGCTCAGGCGCGTCTCCGCCTGCACCTCCGCCACCGACCGCTCGCGGAGAAAGAGCAGGTCGAAGAGGTGCCAGCCCATGGGGCTGAGCTCTTCCTTGAAGCGCAGGAGCACCAGCCGCAGGCGCTCGCGGGCCGCCGCCTCCGCTTCGGGTCCGGCGTCGGGGGACCGCCCGTCGAGGGCGGCGGGTTCCGATGGTTCCTCCGTGAAGGGACTACGGCGGGCGCTCCTCAGCACCGCCGCGGCCCGCCGCTCCGCCACCAGACCCACGAAATTGGCGAGGGACATCCCCCGATCCGGCTGCCAATCCCGCAGAACCCTGGCTCCATCGTCGAACAGCAGGACGAAGACGTCTTGGGTCAGATCCTCGACCGCCTGCCGCACCGCCCCCCCACACCGATCCCCGCCGCGCCGTAGCAGGGTACGGGCCACGCGGGCCTGCACCACCGGGGTCAGCTCGTCGATCAGCTCCACCAGGGCCCCGTCGTCACCCCCTAGGGCCCGTTCTAGCCTGTGCCTGACGTCACTCATCGTCGTCTTGCTCTCGTCACGGAAAATCGACCGACCCCGCTGAGGCGGAGCCGGTCGAGGGGTACCCGAACCTCAGCAGCGCCCGCCGGCCGGGGCTACTGGAGGATATGGCGGATTCGGTCTCACGGATCCCGGCGGGCGGTGAAGTCGACGGCGCGGCCCCAGATCGGCCGCCAGGTGCAGTTCCGCGGCGCGGTGTTCCAGGAGAGGATGGCCCGGACGTTGGTGGCCTGCCCGTCGTTGACCCGGCACAGGAACGGGGCGTTCGCGGTGCTGGAGAAGACGTCGAAGTACCAGCGGGGGTTCGAGCCGGAGATGTCGTTGGTGACGTGGACGCTGCCGCGGGTGGTGTACTCGTACGTGCCGTTGAGGTCGCAGTCGAAGCAGAAGAGCACGTGCTGGTTGCTTCCACCGGGGAAGCCTCCGTACCCGAAGCGACGCTTCACTTCGACGACGCAGGCCACCTGCTCACGCTGGGGGTGGTACCCGCAGCGACGCATGTCTTCGTAGAAGGTGCTGCCCCGCAGGAAAGCCGGGAACGAGATGGCGCGGCCGAGGGCCTTGCTGAGCAGCTCGGCGGTGACGTCGACCTGGTTATCCTGGGTGCAGAAGGGCTCTTCCGGATCATTGCGGCAATGCCCGAACATGGCTTCGAGCTGGCTGTCCTCCACACCGTTGAGGACGGCCTGGGCGTACTGTTCGCGGACCGTCTCGTCGCAGATCTGGGCGAAGGCGGCGGGGGCCATCAAACAGCCGAGGGCCAGTGCCACGATCCAAAGGGGGGCGTTCTTCTTCATGCTTCTTCCTCCATTCCGAAGTAGGTTGGGGGTGACTTCATGGAGGTATTGCATCCAAACCCACGAATACTGACAGGCTTTTTGGAAAAAGACTGCGCCGTTGGTCGAACCGGGCCCGACGACGCGGGCACGGCGCTGCTTTCCGCCCCGGGGGGCGGCGCTGCTTTCCGCCCCGGGGGGCGGGGCTGTCTTCCGCCCAGGGGGGGGGCGAGGGAACCCGTCGGTCGCCCGGGTTCCGGAAAGGGGGCTTGGGGTCCTAGAACCCGAGCCGGCGCATGACGAAGCGCGGCAGCAGGCGGATCACCAGCATGACCCAGCGCCACGGGAACGGCGCGTACACCAGAGGCTCCCCCCGGTCCATCGCCCGCACCACCCGCTTCGCCACCTGCTCCGGCTCGCCGGCGAAGGGCGGCGGCTTGAGACCCGCCGTCATTCCGGTCTTGACGAAGCCGGGTTTGACGTCGATGGTCACCAGACCGTCGCCGCGGTGCTTGTGGTCGAGGGCTTCGAGGTACCGGGAGAGGCCCGCCTTGGCGGCGCCGTAGATGGCCACCGGCTTGCGGCCGCGGTCGCCGGCGACGGAGCTGAAAACCACCAGGGTCCCTCCGCCCGCGGCTAGGAGCCGGCGCCGGGACGCTTCGCAGAAGACGACGGTGTGGGTGAAATCGAGGTCCAGCAGCCACTTGGCCTTGGCGCCGTCGGACTCGAGCTCCTCCTGGGTGGCGAAGACCCCGGCCGTGACCACCAGGGCGTCGATTTTGCCCAGGGTCTCCGCCGCGGCGTCGAGGGCGGGGTCGAAGGTCTCGATGTCCGCCAGGTCACAGGGGGCGGTGCCCACGGAACCCTCCGCACCCCCGGAGCGGGCTTCGAGATCCCGTGCGCTGCGGGCGAGGTCCTCGGCGTCCCGGCCCAGGAGGAAAAGACGGTCTCCGCGCTGCGCCAGCGCCCGCGCCAGGGCGCGACCCATACCTTTGGTGGCACCGAAAAAGACGACGTTCATCTAGGCTCTCCCTGGGTCGCGTGGGGTAGGTCCCCGAACAGGCGGGCGGACTGGACGCTTCGAAACGCGCCCTCCGGATCGTAGCGGCGGCGGGCCTCCAGGAAGCGGTCGACACGGGGGCCGTCCATGGACCGCAGGTCGTCGGCCGTGGTGTAGGTGTCCTTGGCGAGGTAGATGCGACCCTGCTCTTCGATGACCTGCCGATTGAGGCGGGCGACCACGTCCTCGGTGTCGGCGCGGATCGGCAGGTCGACGGCGATGGAGGTTCCCGGCCTGGGGAAAGAGAGTAGCCCGTCCCCCTCGTCACCGCAGTCCTTGATCACGCAGAGGAAGGAGGCGGAACCGAGGCGGGTCAGGAGGTCGAGGACCCGGGCCGCTCCGGCCCGGCTGGGCACGACGCACTGGTATTGGGTGAATCCGCGGCGACCGTAGCCGCGGTTCCAGTGGAGGATCTTGTCGAGGGGGTGGAAGAACTCCTCGGGATGGACCAAGGCGCGGGTCTGGCGGGGGATGTGCTTCCGGTAGAGGGTCTCGTTGAACAGGCCGACGGAGAGTCGATTCAGCAGCATCGACGGCAGGTCGAAGGGGACCGTCAGCCGCCCCTTGGGTGCCGGGGTGGCGGGTCGCCCTTCTCCAGCCTCCGCCCACCGTCCGCGGAAGAGGATACCCCGCCCCATGGCCCGGCCCCGCTTCAGGCAGTCGATCCAGCCCATGGTGAAGGGCCAGTCCCGGGCCGCGGCGTCGAGGCCGTCGAGAAAGGCGTCGAGGCGGGGGAAGCGCTCCGTTTCCTGGACCACCCACGGGGACGGGACCCGCTGCAGCCGTACCTTCACCTCCAGCACCACCCCAGTGAGCCCCATACCGCCGAGGGTGGCGAGGAACAGCTCCGGCTCTTCATCGCGGCTGGTCCACACCACACGGCCGTCCGCCAGGCGCAGGCGCAGCCCCTCCACGTGGCGGCCGAAGGTCCCGCTGACGTGGTGCTCTTTGCCGTGGACGTCGGCCGCCACCATGCCGCCGAGGGTGATGTAGGCGGTGCCCGGCATCACCGGGGAGCAAAAGCCCCGGGGCAGGAAGACCCAGGTCAGGTCGTGGAGGGAGAGCCCCGCCTCGGCGTGGAGCAGGGCGGAGTCGGGATCGAAGCCCAGGATCCGGTCCGCCAGGCGGGTGCCGAGGGCGACTCCGCCGGGGGCCGGCAGGGAGGCGTCGCCGTAGGAGCGGCCCAGGCCCCGCGCCAGGGTGGCGCCGGGGGCGGATCCGGCGAGGTCTTCCCCCAGGCGCTCTGGGGCCGACACCACCGGGTGGCGGCCCCAGCCTTCCAGACGCGTCGGTGCCGGTTCCCCCATTTCGAGCCCATCCTCCCCCGAAGCAGCGTCCCTACTTGGACATGGCCCCCAGGAAATCGCCGTTGGTCCGGGTCTTGGCGAGCTTGTCGAGCAGCAGCTCCATCGACTCGACGGTGGACAGGGGATTGAGGACCTTGCGCAGGATCCATACCCGGTGCAGCTCGGACTCCGGCATCAGCAGCTCTTCCTTGCGGGTGCCGGACTTGTTGATGTCGATGGCGGGAAAGACACGCTTGTCCACCAGCTTGCGGTCGAGGTGGATCTCGCAGTTGCCGGTGCCCTTGAACTCTTCGAAAATGACGTCGTCCATCCGGGATCCGGTGTCAACGAGGGCTGTGGCGATGATGGTCAACGAGCCCCCCTCTTCGACGTTGCGGGCGGCGCCGAAGAAGCGCTTTGGCCGATGCAGGGCGTTGGCGTCGATACCGCCGGATAGGACCTTGCCGGAGGGGGGCTGCACCGTGTTGTAGGCGCGGGCGAGGCGGGTGATGGAGTCGAGCAGGATGACGACGTCCTTCTTGTGCTCCACCAGGCGCTTGGCCTTCTCGATCACCATCTCCGCCACCTGGACGTGGCGGGTGGCGGGCTCGTCGAAGGTGGAGGATACGACCTCCCCCTGCACCGAGCGCTGCATGTCGGTGACTTCCTCGGGCCGCTCGTCGATGAGGAGGACGATCAGCACCACCTCCGGCTGGTTGCGGGCGATGGAGGAGGCGATGGACTGAAGCAGCATGGTCTTGCCGGTCCGGGGGGGCGCGACGATCAGGGCGCGCTGACCCTTGCCCATCGGCGTCGCCAGATCCATGACCCGCGACGACATGTCCCCCGGGACCTCGAGCTTGAGGCGCTCGAGTGGGTAGAGGGGGGTCAGGTTGTCGAAGAAGATCTTGTTGCGGACGACGTCGGGGTGCTCGAAGTTGACCGCCTCGACCTTGATCAGCGCGAAGTAGCGCTCCCCCTCTTTGGGTTTGCGGACCTGGCCGGACACGGTGTCGCCGGTGCGCAGGTCGAACCGCCGGATCTGGCTCGGGCTGACGTAGATGTCGTCGGGGCCCGGCAGGTAGTTGTACTCCGGCGCGCGCAGAAAGCCGAAGCCATCGGGCAGGCACTCCAGCACCCCCTCGGCGAAGATCAGGCCGCTCTGCTCGGTCTGCGCCTGGAGGATCCGGAAGATCAGCTCCTGCTTGCGGGTACCGGTGATTCCCTCGATGCCCAACTCTTTGCCGATCTGCGTGAGCTGGGAGATGCTCATTTCCTTCAGCTCACGAATGTCCAAGGTCGGCTCCTGACCTTTGCCGCCTTGCCCATTCCTGGCCCCTTTCGGCCGCGGCTTCGGTCCCCGCTGGCTCGGCTGCTTTTGGCTCGTCTTGTTCATGTCGTACCCGCTGCTGGTTGCGGCTCCCCCGCCTCTCCCGCGAGGAAAGCACGAATTTCATTCCAAACTTGGCCCACGCCTTCGCCGGTGGTGGCGGAGCAGGGAACCGCTCCGCCCTCCCCCAGCTCGAGGGCCTCCCGAATCGACCGTAGACCGCGGACCCGCTTGCTGCGGGGAAGCTTGTCGACCTTGGTAGCCACGACCACCGGATCGAAACCAAGGTCGTGGAAGTACTCCCCTGCCTGGACATCGAGGGCGGTGGCCCCCACCTTGGCGTCCACCAGCTGGATCAGGAGCACGTCGCGCTCCTCGGCGGTCCGAAAGTAGAGGTTCATCAACTCCGCCCAGCTCTGCCGCTCGGCCCGGGACGCCTTGGCGAAGCCGTAGCCCGGCAGGTCGACGAAGTAGAGCCGATCGTTGATCAGGAAGTAGTTGACGGCCTGGGTCCGGCCGGGGCGCGAGCTCGTGCGCGCCAGTCCCTTGCGGCCCAGGAGCTTGTTCATCAGGCTGGACTTTCCAACGTTGGATCGGCCGACGAAGGCGACCTCTGGACGGCCGTCCCTCCGGAACTGGCTTGCGGCTTTGGCCGACAAGACGAATTCAGCCGTCCCGATTTTCACGCTATACCTTTCGGATCCAGAGGAAGGCAGCCATCGCTCCTCTGACGTGGCGACTAGGCCCCGCCGAAGAGGCTCACATCCTGATTTTGGGTCATGAGAACCGTCGGGATGGACGGTCGAGGGACGAAGATGGATCCCGGAGGGCGCCGAACGGCGACCGTTCCGGAATCTTCATCGACGTATTTTCAAGGTCGAGGCTAGTGGGGTCGGCGCTCTCGGAATCTGCTCCCGAGGGCGCCGTGCCGGGTGACGCGGGCGGCCTCAGTGGGCCAGGGAACCCGAATCGACGGCGGCGTCCGAGGACGAGTCGAATTTCTCTTTGGCTTCGGGAAGGGGTTGGATCTCACCGTCGAGGGCGAAGGTCAGAACCTCGTCCATCGAGTCCACCAAATGGACGGTCAGGACATCGCGGACTTCCGTCGGGATGTCTTCCAGATCTTTCTCGTTCTCTTTCGGAATGGCGATTTCGGTGATGTCCGCGCGGAAGGCTGCCAAGATCTTATCCTTGATGCCACCCACAGGCAAGACCGTTCCCCGGAGGGTGATCTCGCCGGTCATCGCCACGTCCTTGCGGACCGGGAGGTTGGTCAGGGCCGACACCAGGGCGGTGGCCATCGTGATACCGGCCGACGGCCCGTCCTTCGGGATGGCTCCCTCCGGAACGTGGAGGTGGACATCGAGCTTGTCGTTGAACTCGGGATCGATGCCGAGGAGGTCGGCGCGGCTGCGGACGTAGGACACCGCCGCCCTCGCCGACTCCTGCATGACGTCCCCGAGCTTGCCGGTGAGGGTGAGCTTGCCCTTGCCCTTCATCAGACTGATCTGGGTCTCCAGGATCTCACCCCCCACCTCGGTCCAAGCCAGACCGGTGGTCACGCCCACCACGGACTTGTCTCGCTTACCGCGGCGGCGGAACTTCTCCTTGCCCAGCAGCTCGACGACCCGCTCACCGTCGTCCACCTCGAGGTTGGCACCGTCGCCGTCCTCCACCAGCCGACGGGCCAGCTTGCGGCACACGGCGCCGATCTCCCGTTCGAGGTTACGGACCCCGGCCTCGCGGGTGTAGCTCTCGATCAGCTTGCGGATCGCGTCGTCGCTGATGACGATCTTCCGATCCTTGAGACCGTGGCTGTCCAGCTGGCGGGGCAGCAGGAAGTTGCGGCCGATGGCGAGCTTCTCGTTCGGCGTGTAGCCGGTGAGCTCGATGACCTCCATCCGATCCCGCAGCGCCGGCGGCACCGTGTGGATGACGTTGGCCGTAGCGATGAACATGACCTTGGTGAGGTCGTAGTCGACGTCGAGGTAGTGGTCGACGAAGGCGTCGTTTTGTTCCGGATCCAAGACTTCCAGCAGGGCCGCCGCAGGGTCACCGCGGAAGTCCATCGCCATCTTGTCGATCTCGTCGAGGAGGAAGACGGGGTTGAGGGTCCCCGCCTTCTTCATCATCTGGATGATCTGGCCGGGGAAGGCGCCGATGTAGGTGCGCCGGTGGCCGCGGATCTCCGCTTCGTCCCGCACGCCGCCCAGGGACAGGCGAACGAATTTGCGTCCGGTGGCCTTGGCAATGGACTTGGCGAGGGACGATTTGCCGACGCCGGGGGGACCGACGAAGCAGATGATCGAGCTCTGGGTCTTCCGGGTGAGGTTGCGTACCGCGAGGAACTCGAGGATCCGCTCCTTGACCTTCGGCAGGCCGTGGTGGTCCGAATCGAGGATCTCCTGGGCCCGCTTGAGGTCCCGAAGCTCGCGGCTCTTCTTGCGCCACGGCACGCTGACCAGCCAGTCGATGAAGTTGCGGGAGACGGTCGCCTCGGCCGACACCGGCGGCATGGCTTCGAGGCGCTTGAGCTCCTGCTCCGCCTTTTCCTTGGCCGCTTTGTGCATGCCGGACTTTTCGATCCGCTCCTTCAGCTCCTTCACCTCGTCGGCGCGGTCGTCCTTGCGGCCCAGCTCGTCGTGGATCGCCTTGACCTTCTCGTTGAGGTAGTACTCCTTCTGAGCCCGCTCCATCTGCTTCTTGACCTGCACGTTGATGCGCTTGTCGATATTGACCTTTTCGATCTCGACATCGAGCAGATCGTGCAGACGCTGGAGGCGCTCGTAGGGGTTCACCAAGTCGAGGAGCCCCTGCTTCTCGGAGGTGGTGACCATGACGTGGGCGGCGAGGGTGTCGGCGAACCGATCCGCGTCGTCCATCTTGAGGGTCGGCATCAACCCCTCGAACGCGAGGTGATGGGAGGTCTTGGCGTACTGCTCGAAGGTGGCGAGAACCTTCGACATATAGGCCTGGAGCTTGTCGTTGATCGGGTACTGGACCTCGTAGGATTCGAGGTCGGCGTAGAGGGCGCCGTCCCGTTCTTCGAGGTCGAGGAGCTTGGCTCGACGCTCCCCTTCCACCATCACCTTTACGTTGCCGTTGGGAAGGCGCAGGTTCTGGATGACCCGGGCGACAACGCCGATGTCTCTAATGTCCTTGCGGACCGGGTCGTCGATCTTGGGGTCGTTCTGGGTGACCAGGAAGAGCTGCTTGCGCGGCTGCGAAAGCGCCAGCTCCAAGGCCCGGACCGAGCTTTCCCGCCCGACGATGAAGGGCGCCATCATGTACGGGAAGACGACCATGTCCCGTAGGGGCACGGCCGGTAGAATCTGGCGCTCGGCGTCAATGAAGGTCGTTTTCATCTCGCCTCTCGAGGAAAGTTGACGGGGTGGCTCGGATTCGGATCGTCCGGGCCCATTCTGGCAGAGATCTTGGGCCGCGGCACCGACCCGAGGGGTATCCCGTCGCCCCGGAGCCGCGGACGGCGGGGCATGTCAGCCCGCCTGCTTGAACAGCATCATCGGCTGCACCTGGTTGTAGACCACCTCGTCGGTGATCACCACCTCTTGGACGTCCGGCTGCGAAGGGATCTTGTACATGAGGTCGAGCATGAGCTCTTCCATGATGATCCGCAGGCCGCGGGCGCCGACGTTGCGCTTGATCGCCTCCTGGGCGATGGCGCGGATGGCCTCGTCGGTGATCTTGAGGCTCACGTTCTCGAAGTCGAACATGGTCTCGTACTGGCGCACGAGGCTGTTCTTGGGCTCCTTGAGAATCCGCACGAGGGCGTCTTCGTCCAGGGCCTGGAGGGTGGAGATCACCGGAAGGCGGCCGACGAACTCCGGAATCAGCCCGTACTTGATCAGATCTTCGGGCTGGACGTGCTCGAACATCGCCCCCACCTGCTCCTTCTCGACGTTGCGCACCTTCGCCCCGAAGCCCATGGACTTCTTGTTCATGCGCCGGGCGATCTGATCTTCGAGGCCGACGAAGGCGCCGCCCACGAGGAACAGGACGTTGGTGGTGTCGATTTGCAGAAACTCTTGGTGGGGGTGCTTGCGGCCGCCCTGGGGCGGCACGTTGCACTGGCTGCCTTCGAGGATCTTGAGCAGGGCCTGCTGGACGCCCTCACCGGAAACGTCGCGGGTGATCGAGGGGTTGTCGCTCTTACGCGAGATCTTGTCGACCTCGTCGATGTACACGATGCCCCGCTGGGTCTTCTCTTTATCGTTACCGGACGCCTGGTAGAGCTTGAGAATGATGTTCTCGACGTCCTCACCTACGTAGCCCGCCTCGGTCAGGGTCGTGGCGTCGGCGATGGTGAAGGGCACCGCCAGGATGCGGGCGAGGGTCTGGGCGAGGAGGGTCTTACCGGTGCCGGTGGGGCCGATGAGCAGGATGTTCGACTTCTGGAGCTCGACGTCGTTGCGGCCACCGCGCTCGGAGTATTCGATCCGTTTGTAGTGGTTGTAGACCGCCACCGAAAGCTTGCGCTTGGCCTGATCCTGGCCGATGACGTACTCGTCCAGGAGCTCCTTGATCTCCTGCGGCTTCGGCAGGTCGGTGTCCTGCTGCTGCTCGTGCAGGCGATCTTCAGCGATGATGTCGAGGCAGATATCGACGCACTCGTCGCAGATGAACACCGCGGGCCCGGCGATGAGCTTCTTGACCTCCCGCTGGGTCTTGTTGCAGAAGGAGCAGCGGAGCTGGTCGTCAGGTGCGTCTTTTCTGGCCATCTTTCCTCCTCGCTCCGGCGCCTAGGCGCCGAGACGAAACGATTCTAGCCGATCCGGCGGCGCTCGTTTTCCATGTTAGCAGGAGCGTTCCACGGCATCTTTCGAGGTTCACTCGGCTTTCGGACCGAGGTCGTCTCGGCGCCGCATCACCTGGTCTACGAGCCCGTAGTCCACGGCTTCGTCGGCGGACAGGATGTTGTCACGGTCGGTGTCTTGGTGAATCTTCTTCTTGGTCTGACCGGTGTGGTCCGCCAGGATGTCGTCGAGCCGCGACCGCAGATCGAGGAGGTCCTCGGCGTGGATCTGGATGTCGCTCTGTTGACCCTCCAGGCCCCGCATCAGGGGCTGATGGATCAGCACCCGGCTGTTGGGCAGGATGGAGCGCTTGCCCTTGGTGCCCGCCGCCAGCAGCACCGCCGCCATCGACGCAGCCTGGCCCACGCAGTAGGTGGCGACGTCGGGCTTGATGTACTGCATGGTGTCGTAGATGGCGAGGCCGGCGGTCACCGAGCCGCCTGGCGAGTTGATGTAGAGGGCGATGTCTTTCTCGGGGTTCTCGGCTTCGAGGAAGAGCATCTGGGCCACGATCAGGCTGGCAAGATCATCTTCGATCGGGCGACCGAGAAAGATGATGTTGTCTTTGAGAAGTCGGGAATAGAGGTCGTAGGCCCGTTCACCCCGGTTGGTCTGTTCGAGGACCGTCGGTATCAGCATAGACGTCTCCTGTTACGGATCGGATGACGATCCAGTTCGGCCTCAGGCGTTGTCGTTGTCGTCGTCGGTCTCGGTGCCTTCGTCGTCACTGGCTTCCCGTTCGCCGAGCAGCTGGCTCAGGGTCTGATCGCGGAGCATCTGCCCCCGCAGGCCGTCGATCTGACCGTTCTCCGACAGCCTTTGGCGCAGCGCCAGGGAGCTCAGCCCCTGCTGCGCGGCGGCGGCGCCGAGGAAGCGTTCGAACTCGGCCTCGTCGAGGCGGATGCCGTCCTTCTTGGCGACGGCGTCGAGAAGCAGACGCTCGTGGACCCGGCGCTCGGCCTGGGGCCGGATGTCGTCGAGCATCGATCCCCAGTCGATACCGGCGTTCTCGAGGTCGACCCCCTGGCGGGACATGTGCTCGGCGTACTCCTGCACGAGGCGCTCGGCCTCCTGCTGCACCACACCTTCCGGCAGGGTGAGCGGGTGGCGTTCGACCAGCTGGTCGAGGAGGGCTTTCTGGCGACGGCGGCGGAGGTCGTCCTTCTTGCGCGCTTCGAGGTTCTCGCCCACGGCCCCTTCGAGCTCGGAGACGGTCTCGAATTCGCCCACTTTGGAGGCCAGCTCGTCGTCGAGCTCCGGGAGGTTCTGCTCCTTGACCTCACTCACCGAAACCGTCCAGCGAACCGTCTCGGCTTCGTCCCCTTCCCCCTGGGTGGTGGTGTGCTCGACGCTCTGGCCGGCGGACGCGCCGGTCAGGGCGAGGGAAAGCTCTTCGTCGCCGTTCTTGCCGCCGATCTCGTAGTGCAGCGGCTGAGCCTCGACCTCGGTCTCACCGTCGTCATCGCTGTCCTTGAGCACCGTTCCGACCACCAGGTCCCCCTGGGCGGCGGCCCGGTCGACGGTTTCCCAGGTGGCGAAGTTGCGTCGCAGGTCGGCGAGGGCTTCGGCGAGCTCGTCGTCGCTGACCTCGGTGCTCTCTTCGGGCAGATCGTAGTCGTGGACCTCCCCGAGGGCGATCTCCGGCCGGGTCTCCACCGACATCACCACGGTGAGGGGCTCCCCATCCACCAGCTCCGGCTCGTCGAGCATCGGGGGCATGAGGGGATCGAGTCCCTTCTCCGCCTGGGCCTGCTTCCAGTAGCGGGGCAGCAGGCGCTCGATCAGATCCTTCTCGATCTCACGGCGGTACCTCTTGCGGATCACCCCCGCGGGCACTTTCCCCTTGCGGAAGCCCGGCAGATGGGCGTGCTTCCGGTAGTCCTGGACCACCCGGCCCAACTCGGCTTCGACCGCGGGGGACGGGACTTCGATGGTCACTTTCAGGCGGCAGGGGCCGACCTCTTCGATGGATCGAACGACACTCATGTCAACGGATTCCTTGGTCTGAAGGGGGAACTCGGCGGGACCGGCGGGGGGTGCCGAGGCTGATGGTGCGAAAGGGGGGACTCGAACCCCCACCCCCGAAGGGACTAGATCCTAAGTCTAGCGCGTATACCAATTTCGCCACTTTCGCAGACGGCCGGCATCGAGAACGCGGCGGGGTCGGCTGATATTCCGCCGCTCCGCCGGTTGCTGCTGAACTGTTCGGGGTAACTTCGCTTGGAGGACCCGGTCGTGGGGCCGGGCGTGCCGTGAAGACGGCGCTGGAAGCGAGAGAGTGAGTGGTGAGCCGCCTAGGAATCGAACCTAGAACCCACAGATTAAGAGTCTGTTGCTCTGCCAATTGAGCTAGCGGCCCACGAGCGGCGTCGAATATATCCACAAGCCCGTGGGGAGATCAAGCACCGAATCCCGGGCGGAACGGGAATCCTCAGCCGCCCTGGACGAATCCCACCACCTCCAGCCGGTCGCCGGGCTCCAGGACGGTGGATTCCCAGCGCGAGCGGGGGACGATCTCGCCGTTCCGCTCGATGGCGACGGTGCGCGGATCCCCCACGGCGGAGGCCACCCAGGCGGCCACCGTAGCCCCCTCCGTCACGGAGCGGGCCTCTCCATTGACGAGGACCTCGATGACGGACTCGGAACGATCGACTGTGGACATGGGCTGGGCTCCCCGGATGCGGCGTACGGCGCGGTCGATCTGGGTCCGGGTGGAGGCCGCGGCCTCAGAGCAGGTGCTTGCGCTCCGCCTGGCCGATGGCGCTTTGGGCGGTGATGATCAGGGCGGCGGTGCCGCGGTCCACCGACGGGATCTCGACGGGAATGCGGACGAAGCCCTCGTTGTCGGTCTCGCCGAGGCCGAGGGTCCGGGGTCCGCCGAAGGTCGAGATCATCTTGACGTTGACGGTGGCGCCGGCGATCGCCTGGCCGCTCTTCGAAGAGTTGGTACGCAACGCCAGCTCGGTGGTGCTGCCGGGGCGGATGTCGGCCTCACTCTCGAGCTGCAGCACCAACTGCTCCTGCTCCGCCTCGCTGGTCAGGTATTCCAGAATCACCTGGTCCAGGGTGCGGGCGGCGTCGGCGTTCATGTCGAACGTGCTGGTGGACTCCCGGGTTTGCTGGCGCTCCGGGGTCTTGGCCTTCTCAGGCAGGAAAGCGCGGATCTTGTCGTCGAACTTGCCGGCCTGAATGGCCTTGATCATGGTCCGGTGCTGATGGTCCATCAGCGCCATGATCTCGTCGTCGCTCTTGCCGTCCTGCACCAGCTCGGCGTAGCTGCCCCGCTTGGCCACCACCACCTGGCCGCCATAGTAGATGAGGCTCTCGATGAACGGGTTGTTGACGCCCTTGTCTTCAGTCTGGACGTGGAGAACCACGTCTCCGTAGCGGACGTCGGTATTGTGCCCGGTAATCATGGCCTGGGAGTCAGGTCTGGCGGCCCCGATCGGAATTCAACGTGTGGCTCGTTCCGCGCCGTGGGGTTCCTCGACCCGCGGAGCGTTGGCGCCGCGGAAACCCGGATCGGTCTGTGACCTTCTAGAGGAGAACATTGTAGGGATTGGGGATCCCCGCGGTCAAGAACCGCAACGGGGGGATCGAAGCCCCTCCAAAGGGACTCGGTCTTCGACATAATACTCTGCCCCCAAGGCCTTCCACCTTGCCGAGGGTCTGGGGATCCATGGAGCCGACCTTGAACCAGAGCCGAGGCCAGAGAAGATCCGTCTATATCGCCTACACCGGCGGCACCATAGGCATGCGCCCGGGGAGCCGGGGCTACCGCCCCGAGCCGGGATTCCTCGCCGACCAGATGTCCCGCCTGCCGGTCTTCGCGGATGCGCGGATGCCGAGCTACACGGTCCACGAGTACGCCCCCCTCCTGGACTCGTCGAACATGACTCCGGAGGATTGGGTCAAGATCGGCGAGGACATCTACGACCACTACGACCGCTACGACGGATTCATTGTCCTGCACGGCACGGACACCATGGCGTTCTCGGCCTCCGCCCTGTCGTTCATGCTCCAGCGGCTGGGCAAACCGGTCATCTTCACCGGCTCCCAGATCCCGTTCATGGAGCTGCGGACCGACGCCCGGGAAAACCTGGTGACGAGCCTCTTGCTGGCGTCCCAGCATCCCCTTCCGGAGGTCAGCCTGTTCGTCGGCAGTCGTCTGCTGCGGGCGAACCGCTCCACCAAGGTCAGCGCCAATCGCTTCCTCGCCTTCGATTCCCCCAACTATCCGCCACTGGGCCGCGCCGGGGTGGACCTCGAGATCTACCACGGCCGGGCCCGCAGCCGACCCCAGGGGGACATCGCCTTTAGGCCGGTTCGGGACGCCAGGGTGGCGGACCTTCGGCTCTTTCCGGGCATCACCGTCGACATCCTCCACCGAATCCTCGATTCGCCCCTCCAGGGCCTGGTTCTGCACACCTACGGCAGCGGCAACGCCCCGGACGACCCGGCCTTCCTGGACACCCTGCGGGAGGCCTGTGACCGCGGCATGGTCATCGTCAACTGCACCCAATGCCTCGAAGGGTCCGTCGACATGTGGGGCTACGCCACCGGCCGGGCCCTGCTGGACGCCGGCGTGGTCAGCGGCTTCGACATGACGCCGGAAGCCGCCCTCACCAAGCTCTACTGGCTGCTCTCCCTGGACCATCCGGTCGAGGAGGTCCGTCGGCTGATGCAGGAAAGCCTGAGGGGCGAGCTCACCCGCCCCCAGGCCTGACACCTGCCGGTCAGTAGGTCAGCCCGTAGCCGTAGGGCCACTGGGGATCGTACTCGGCGTCGCCGCGGTTGATGGGCAGCTGATCGGTGGAGCGGGGCCACGAGAACGTCAGCTTGCCGGAGGGGGGGTGGTCGCCGAACAGGACGTCGGCGACGCCGGCGCCCTCCGTGCCCGGAAGCCAGGCGGCGACGTAAGCGGCGCTCTGGTCCAGGCTTTCCCCCAGCACCATCGGCCGGCCCGAGAGAAGCACGGTGACGACGGGGATACCCGCCTCCGCCGCCCGGGCCACCGCCGCCGCGTCCTGGGCGGAGATGGAGATGTCTTCACGGTCCCCCTCCATCTCGGCGTAGGGCTCTTCGCCGATGACGACGATCACGGCGTCGGCACCGGCGGCGCCGGAGCCGTCCGCCGAATAGGTGACCTCCGTCCCTTCGCCGACCGCCTGGCGGATCCCTTCGAGGACCGTGGTGCCTTCCGTGGCCGAACCCTTGCCCTGCCAGGTGATGGTCCAGCCGCCGCACTGCTTGTCGAGGTCGTCGGCGGCGGCGCCGGCGACGTGGATACGCCCGGCGTCCTTGGCCAGGGGCAGCGCCCCTTCGTTCTTCAGCAGCACCAGGGATTCACGGACCGCTTCACGCCCCAGCTCGCGGTGGGCGTCGCTTCCGAAGTGCTCCTCCAAGGCCGGATCCGCCAGGGGCGAATAGCCTTCGTCCAGCATCCCCATGGCGATCTTGACCCGCAGGATGCGCCGGACCGCGTCGTCGATCCGGGTCATCGGGATGCGCCCCTCCTCCACCAGTCCCTTCAGGGTGTCGTAGAACTCGCGGTACTTGTCCGGCACCATCACCATATCCATACCGGCGTTGATGGACTGCTCGATGTCGGAAGCGTAGTCCCCGGGCAGCTCGTCGAGGGCCGCCCAATCGGAGATCAGGAAGCCCTCGAAGCCCATCTCCACCTTGAGGATGTCGGTGAGCAGCTGCTTGCTGCCGGAGCACTTCTCGCCGTTCCAGCTGCTGAAGGACGGCATGATGGTCCCCACGCCGGCGCCGATGGTGGCGGGGTACGCGGGCATGTGGATGCGTCGCAGCTCGGCCTCCGACAGCTGGACATCGCCGCGGTCCATGGGCCAGCGGCTGCCGTCGTCCTTCAGAAGACCGGTGCCGAAGACGGTGCCGCCGTCGCCGGCGAAGTGCTTTGCGCTGCCGAGAATACTGTCGGGGGCCGAGAGGTCGTCCCCCTGGAGGCCCACCACCGCCGCGCGGCCGAGGATCGCCACCAGCTCCGGGTCTTCGGAGAAGCCTTCGTAGGTTCGGCCCCACCGCTCGTCCCGGGGGACCGAAAGGGCGGGGGCAAAGTTCCAGTTGGCGCCGATGGCGCGGGTCTCGACGGCGGTGGCGCGGTAGACCCGCTCCACCAGATCGGGGTCGCCGGCGGCGCCGAGGCCGATGTTGTGGGGGAAGATGACGGCGCCGGCGACGTTGTTGTTGCCGTGGACCGCGTCGATGCCGTAAAGCAGGGGAATCCCGAGGCGGGTCCCGAGGGCGAGCTCGTGGTAGCCGTTGAGCATGGCCCGCCAGTCTTCGAAGGTGTTCTCCTCCGAGGGGTCCGAGTCTCCGCCGCTCAGCAGGGAGCCTAGGAAGTAGGTCTGGATGTCCGACGGTTCCACCAGGTAGTCCTGGTCCGCCTGGGTCATCTGCCCGACCTTCTCCTCCAGGGTCATCTTGGCTAGCAGCTCATCGACCTGCGGATCAAAGCGGGTCAGCGACGGCGTCGCCGATTCCTCCTTCGGCGCCGACGTCCCGGAGGTCGGGTCGTCGGAGATCTCCGGGGCGGATCCCGAATCACAGGCGGCCAAAAGGCCCAGCATCATGAACAGACAACTTCCGAGCAGCAGGGTTCTCGGCATGGGGCACTCCATAGGGAACGACCCCCGCCGCAACGAAGGTCTCGGTGTCCGAACGGTCCGCGGCGAATCCCGGACCGGGCGTCATCAATCCCTGACTAAATCGATTTAGTCAATTTCCCAAAAGTTAACCGAGTGGTCACGGGCGTGTCAAGGGAAGACGGAGCACGGTCCTGAGTGGTCCGGAGGAAACGGCGCCATCTCCTCTTGCGGGGCGGTAACGGCGGAGGGATCCGATACCCTATTGGAAAAGTGTCGATAACTCCCCTGCGCTCCCGGGCCGGCTCCGTAACGAAGGTTCCCCGGTTCCGAGCCGCGAATGCGTACGATCCCCAAGAAGGAGCCTCTCCCGTGGCAACTCGATTGACCGTCGCCCTCGTCACCTTCGTCCTCGTCACTTTCGCCGTCGCCGGCGCCGCCCACGCAGAGACCGTCGTCCAGCTCGGTCCCCCCGGAGACACGGCTCAGCTCCGCACCCAGGCCGTCCCCCTCGACCCGAACCAGCCCTCCTCCTCCCGCCTGCTCGGGCGCACGGAGGAGCCCTCGACCTTCTTCATCGTGCCCCACTACGCGGTGGACAGGACCAACCCGGGCGGCGACACCACCCTGATCGCCATCCGCAACGAGAACTTTATCTCCAGCGATGTGACCGTCAACTACTACCCGACGGACTCCCTGACCCCCATCGAGTCCATTACCCGGACCTTGGGGGTCCGGGAGACCTGGACCGCCAACGTCCGCGATGTCCTCTCCGGCGTCAGCGGTGACTTCGTTCGCGGTTGGATCCGCATCACCAGTACCGGTCCGGTCACCACCGACTACTTTCAGGCGACCCCCAGCGACGCGTTCGCCGTCGGCGAGATCCCCATCGACATCCTTGCCGGCGAGTACTGCGAGTACTACAAGGTTCGCTTCCTCATCGGCGGCGGCTTCTCCGGCGGCACGATCCTCACCTTTATGTTGGACGCTCCCCTCGGCGGCGACCTGAACGTCGACCCCCCCTCGATCACCGGCCAGGTCTACAACGAGGCGGGAACCCAGATCAACACGTTCAACGTCTGGACCGACGACTACACCCTCCAGCTGAACGCGGATCGCCTCGTGTCCAGCGGTACCAACTTCGGGTCCCTCGACATCCGCTTCGCCAACGTCGACAACAGCTTCACCGGCGGTGCCGCCTCCGTGACCCACGATGCCTCCGGCCTCTTCTCGGTGGGGCTCAAGGGCCAGTGCCTCGACACGGTCCTCGGCCCCTGAGGGGCGCCGAGTCTCGAATCGGCCGGCCTGGCGGGGGCCCGCCGAAACCGACCAGGCTCGACGCCGCCGAACCCATCGCGGTAACGGGGGCCCTCCCTCAAACCCTATTGCTCAAGTGTCCCCATCCAACCCCGCGCAGGTCGCCTAGGTTCAAACCTCGATTCTCCGAATCCGCGGCATCTGCGATGCTCGTCCCTCAAAGGAGCCTCACCCATGACGAACCGACTGACCGTCGCCCTCGCCGTCTTCGCCCTCGCCGGCGCCGCCAAAGCGGAAACCGTCGTCCAGCTCGGTCCCCCCGGCGACATCCACAAGCCTCGGGCCTTGTCCGCCCCCCTCGACCCGAACCAGCCCTCCGCCACCCGACTGGTGGGGCGTACGGAAGTGCCCTCGACGTTCTTTATCGTGCCCCACTACGCGGTGAACCGGGCAAATCCCGCCGGCGACGTCACCCTGATCGCCGTCCGCAACGAAGAGACCGCGGTGTCCAGGGCGGTCTCCGTCGAGTACTACCCGGAAGACAGCTTGATCCCCATCACGGTCAAAACCGAAACCCTCGGCCCCAAGGAGACCTGGACCGCCAATGTCCGCGACGTCCTCGACGGCCTACCCGGCGGCGACTTCGTACGGGGCTGGATTCGTATCCTGAGCAGCGGCTTTGTTTCCGCCGACTACTTCCAGGCGACCCCCGGCGACGCCTTCGCCGTCGGCGAGATCCCCATCGACATCGACGACGACGAGTTCTGCGAGTACCACAAGGTCCGCTTCCTCATCGGCGGCGGCTTCTCAGGGGGCACCATCGTCACCTTCATGCTGGACACCCCCCGCGGAGGCGACACGACCCTAGACCCGCCTTCGATCACCGGCCAGGTCTACGACGAGGCGGGAACCCCCATCAACACGTTCAACGTCTGGACCGACAGCTTCACCCTCCAGTTGAACGCCACCCAACTGGTGGCTAGCGGCACGAACTTCGGCTCCATCGACATCCGGTTCGAGAACATTGACGACGGCTTCGCCGGCGGCGCCGCGTCCGTGACCCACGACGCCTCCGGCCTTTTCTCGGTGGGGCTCAAGGGCGTCTGCCTCGACTCGATCCTCAGCCCTTGAGCTGAGCGCGCGGGCCGGCGCCGGAGCTCAATCCGGCTGCGGGACGACGAGGGTCTGGCCGGCGACGACGCCGGTGACCTTCGTCGTCGTGCCGTCGGGCCACAGCACCTCGACGGATTCGACCCGGTCCACGGTGCCGAGGCCGAAGTGCTGCCGCATTTCGTTCTGGGAGATATAGCTGGTGCCGCTGCGCACCAGCCTCTTCTGCACCCGCTTGCCCGTGGTGACCCGGATCTCAGCGCCGATGGCGTCGGTGTTGGGGGCCCGCCCCCGAAGCCGGACGGCGAGCCAGTTTCCGGCCCCCTCCGCCTCGTTCCGCAGCACCTGGGGGCCGCCGTCGAGATCGTTGATCACCAGGTCCAGGCGGCCGTCGTCGTCGAGATCCCCGAGGGCCAGCCCGCGGCTCACCCGCGCCGCCGTAAGCACCTCCCCCGCTTCCGCCGCCACCTCTTCGAAACGCCCGTTCCCCAGGTTGCGGAACATCACACGACGCTGGCGGTAGGGGGCCGACGCCCCCAGCTTGGCATTCGAGAGTTGGGGATAGACGTGGCCGTCCACCACGATCAGATCCTGCCAGCCGTCGTTGTCGTGGTCGAAGAAGGCCGTCCCCCAGCCGACGTACGGCAGGCTCGGGGCCGCCACGCCGGAGCGGAAGGAGACGTCGGTGAAGTAGGCCCCCTCGTTGCGGTAGAGGGCGTTGTACTCCTCGGCGAAATTGCTCACGAAGAGGTCGAAGCGGCCGTCGCCGTCGTAGTCCCCCAGGGCCACCCCCATCCCCCCCTGCTCGGCGCCGTCCTCGCTGACCGCCACGCCGAGGGGAAAGGCCGCCTCTTCGAAGCGTCCGTCCTTCTGATTGAGGTAAAGGAAATTGGGGGTGGAGTCGTTGGCCACGTAGAGGTCGAGCCAGCCGTCGCCGTCGGCGTCGAACCAGGCGACCCCGAGGCCGAAGTAGCCGTCCGGGTCGTCGACCCCGGCGGCCTTCGAGACGTCGGTGAAGCGCAGCCGCCCGCCCTCGGAGTCGTTGCGGTAGAGCAGATCCGGCGTCCCCGGCAGGCCCCGCGGGCCGCACTGCACGGCGATCCCCCGGTACTGGCACGACTTGCCCTTGCCGAACTCCGGCAGGTTCGCCAGGTCGATCTCGACGTAGCGGCTGACGAAGAGATCGAGATCGCCGTCCCGATCGTAGTCGGCGAAGCCGCAGCCGGCGGACCAGCCGCCGGCGGTGACCCCGGCCTCCGGCGCCAGATCCTCGAAGGTGCCGTCGCCGCGGTTGCGGTACAGGCGGTTCGGACCCACCGCCGTCACGTAGAGATCCTGGCGACCGTCGCCGTCGACGTCCGCCACGCACACCCCCATCCCCCAACCTGGATGGGCCACCCCCGCCTGCTTGGCCACGTCCTCGAATCGCCAGCCGTCGGCGGTGCTCCGATTGAGGTAGAGGCCGCTGGAGGACGAGGTGGGCTCGAGGGCGGTGGCGACGGTGAGGGCGTTGACCAGGTAGATGTCGAGGCGGTCGTCGCCGTCGGCGTCGAAAAGGGCGACCCCGCCGCTCATCGATTCGAGGATGTACTTCTTCTCAGGGGCGGACTGGTGCCGGAAAGTGAAGCCGGCGTCGTCCGCCAGGTCGCGGAGCCTTACGGTCACGGGCACTGGGATTTTGGACGCCTCCGGCGCAGCGGCGTCGGAGGTCGCAGCCGCGGATCCCGATCCCGCCGGCGTGTCGCCGGCCGCCGCTCCGGCGCCGATCAGAGCGCCGCAAAGGGACAGGGTGACCGCCAGGGACAGGGTGGCCGCTAGGGACGGGGTGGCAGAAAGGGATAGGTACCCGGCGACGTTCGACGTGGGCTCACTCATCCCGCACCCCCTTGCTCGGCGGCCGGCGCCCCGACCCCAAGCTGGCGTAGGTGCGCTTCCATGTCGCGGAGCGAGGCGCGGTACCGCTCCAGGTGATGCTGCGAGCGCTCCCGGTCCCCCAGCCGGGCCCAGGCCAGACTGAGCTGGTAGTGGACCTTGGGGGACGATTCGGCCCGCAGGGCCCGTTCAAAGGCGTCCTTGGCCTCGGCATAGCGCTCCTGCTTCATCCTCACGAGGCCGACCACCAGGTTGGCGTTCCCGTGGTCCGGCCTGGCTTCCAGCACCCGCCGGGCCAGGGCCTCGGCCTCCGTCAGATCCCCCAGCCCGTCGAAGGACTCGGCGAGGGCTGCGGCCACCTCGAGCTCGGCGGGATCGAGGCGGGCGGCCTCCTCCAGCACGCCGCGGGCCTCCTCGTATCGCTTCTGCTTGTTGTAGACCAACCCCAGGGCGACCCGGGTCAGGACCGAACGGGGATCCAATTCCATCGCCGTCCCCAGAATCTCCTCTGACCCCGCCAGATCCCCCACCTGCAGGCGGGCGATTCCGAGCAGGTAGGGGTATTGGGGGACGGTCGAATGCATCCGGCACAGCTGCTCAAGCCCTTGGATCGCCGCCATCGGTCTCCCCATGGCGAGGGCGGTCCGGGCGTGGGCCGCCAGCACTTTCTCGGCGTTGGGGGCCAGATCCCGGGCGCGGTCTAGGGCCTCGAAGGCCCCCTCGACGTCGCCGGATCGGGAGCGTAGCTGGGCGAGCCCGAGGAGCGCCCGCACCGAGTCGAAGCGTTCCGCCACCGACTCCAGCTGCCGCGCAGCATCAGCCGTATTCCCCTCCGCCATCTCGATGGAGGCGAGCTGCATCGCCAGATCCCGGGGCAAGGGCCCCCGGTCCGCCGCGCCACGCAGACGCTCCAAAGCTTCGGCGCGGCCCAAGGGAGTAGGTTCCGCCTCCCCGGCGGTCCGGGCGACGGCGGGGTCGACGCCGACGGCAGAGGTGAGGGTCCAGAGCCAGGCGACCGCGGCGAGGGCAATCGCCCCGGGGACCCTCACGACGCCCCCCGTTCCGCCGCCTTGAGGGCCCGGAAGCGGTCGAACCGCGCCCGAGCGTCGTCCACCCGCCCCAGCTTCTGGTACGCCTGACCGAGCTGGTAATGGGCCTGGGGCTCGTCCGGCGTCAGCGCGACGGCGGCCTCCAGGTGCAGGGAGGCCTCCCGGACCTCGCCGGATCCGAGCAGGATCTTCCCCAGCAGATAGCGGGCGTCGGCGTGGCCGGGGTCCTCCTCCACCAGGGCCCGGAGCAGATCCAACGCCTCGTCGGAGCTCCCCCGTAGGTCGAGCACCGTCGCCAGGTGGTGCCGGGCGCGGCGGTCCGCGGGGTGGGACCGGAGCTCGGCCCGCAGAGCCGCTTCCGCCGACTCCAGCTCCCCACGCCGCAGGTGGATCTCACCGAGGGTGGCGTGGGCCCCCGCAACGTCCCCCCGCAGGTCGAGGGCCCGCCCGAGGCTCGCCTTCGCCGCCTCGAAATCCCCCTGCTGGGCGTGGGCCTGCCCCAGCACCACGTGGAGCTCCGGCCACTCGGCGTTCTCCGTCAACAGCCGTTCGAAGACCGGCGCCGCCTCGGCGGCCCGCCCGCCGCGGACCAGGGCCAGCGCGTAGGCGTAGCCCAAGGACGGCTCGACGGCGCCGGCGGCGGGGGACGCCACATCGGCCTCCAGCAGCTCCGCGGCCGTCCCGGGGTCGCCGGCGTCGAGGCTGGCGAGGGCGAGCATGCGGCGCAGGGCGGCGTCGTCGGGGGCACTCCGCCGGGCCTTCGCCAGGGGCGCCGCCGCCTCGCCGCGACGATCGGCGCTCCACAGGGCGACGCCGAGGGCCTTTTGGAGCCCCGGCAGCTCCGGGGCGAGGTCGGACCCCACCGCCAGCAGGTCCGCCGCCGCGCCGAACCGCTGTTCCCGGGTCGCCAGGATTCCGAGGTTGAGGTAAGCCCGGGCCATCGACGTGGACACCTCGGTCCGCAGTGCTTTGCGCTCGTCGTCGGACAGGGGCACCAGGGACGACGCCACCGGGGTCTGGAGGGTGGAGGTGACGTCCGCCGCGTCGCCCCCCGCCAGATCGCTCTCCAGGTAACGGCTCAGGCGATCCCGGGAATCCCTCGCCAGATCCGCCGACGCCGACTTGGCGGCCTCGAAGCTGCGGGCCGCCTCCTCCGGGCGCCCCAGCCTCCGCAGGGCCTGCCCCAATTGGTAGTGGATGCTCGAGAGCTGGTCCGGTGGGCCGGGGGACGGCCCTGTCGGCGACGCCAGCTCGAGGGCCCGTTCCAGGGCCCCCCGAGCCGGCTCCAGGTCGCCGAGACCGAACCGCGCCTGGCCGAGAAAATGGAACGCATCCGCGCTCGGATCCGGCCCGCGGGAGGCGATTTCGAGGGGCCCCAACGCTTCCCCGAAACGCCGCTCTTCCACCAGCGCCATGCCCAGGAAAAGGTTGGCCTGGGGATCGTCGGGGACCAGCTCTAACTCCCGACGCAGGGATTCCGCCGCCGCCGCCAGGCCCGCACGCCCCTCCGCCAGGAGCTCGACGGTCCCCAGGTAGTAGTGGGCCCGCCGCGCCTCTGGATCAAGCTCCAGAGCCCTTCGCAGGGCTCCCCGGGCGGCGTCGTGGTGGCCGAAATCGCGGTAGGTGCGGCCCACCAGCACGAGGATTCCCACGTCCGGCGGGGAGCCCGCCGCTTCGGTGAACAGGGCGTCGGCCTGGGCACGGTCGCCGAGCCGCAGGTGCCCCATGCCCAAGGTAAACGCCAGCTCCGGATCCTCCGGCGCCCGCTGCCTCGCCTCCTCGAGCTCCTGCACCGCCGCGGCGGCCTGTCCGTCCGCCGCCAGCGCGCGGCTGAACAGGCGGCGCATGGCGACGTCTTCGGGGGAGCGCAGCACCAGGTCCCGGAACACGGCCACCGCCGCCGGAGCGCTACCGAGGCGGAGGTGGACGAGGCCGAGGGAGCGAAGTGCGTCCCGGTTCCCCGCCGCCACGGTCGACGCTCGACGAAAGGCCTCGAGGGCTGCGTCGTCGTCACCCTCCGCCACCGCCAGCGAACCCACGAGGCGCCAACCTTCGTAGAGCCCCTGGCGGTAGGCGCTCTCCGCCATCTCCATCTCGCCTTCCCCAAGGCGGGACTCCGCCAGCGCCATGGCGCGAAGCACCGACCGCAGCGGGCCGTCCTCCGCCGGCTTGACGGTCGAGGCTCCGAGGGCGCCCGCCAGAACCCACGCCGCAGCCGGGACGACGAGTGCCGCCACCGCCGATCGGCGGCGACGGGGCATGTGGAAAGAGCGGCGACTAAAACGATTCATGGGGTGGGCCGATGGTATCACCGGGGATCCCCCACACCGCCGCCCCGGACGAGCAGCCCATAGAGCCCCGCGATGCCCACCAGCTCGGCGAGGGGTACCCAGAAAACCATCCCCAGATCGACGCCGCCGCCTTCCCCGGCGCCGGCCCCCACCTGGGCCGCAAGCCACGGCAGCGAGGCTCCTCCGAGGCTCGAAAAGGCGAAGGCGATCCCGGCGCTGCGCCCCCCGGAAGCTTCGGTGCGCCGCGACAGAATCGCCACCAGCAGCGGAAACAGGGGCGCCAGGCCCAGGCCCGAAGCGACGGCGGCGACGGACGCCGCCGCCAGGGAGGACGCCGCCAGCAGGGCCGCGGTGGCCGCCAAAGCGAGGGCCACGGAAACGGCAAACAGCAGCCTCTCCCCGATCCGCGGAATCAGCCATGGAGCAGCGGCCCGCCCCGCCAACAGGGCCCACCAAAACCCCGACGCCACCATGACCGAGCCCGCGTCGCCGCCGGCGAGGACCTGGTTGGCATAGGGCGCCAGCCATCCTCCGAGGGTGGTCTCGACCCCCACGTAGAGGAACAGCAGGGCCCCGACCAGCGCCACCGCCGAGCCTGCGGACCCACCGCCGTCGCGGCGGGTCGACGCCCCCACGGTGGCGGGGATCGGGGCCCGGCCCAGGGTCAGCCACAGGCCGATTCCGAACGCCGAAAGGGCCATCCCCCCTGGGAGAACCCCCGGCGGCGCAGTCCCCAAGAGGGGCGCCAACATGGAGGGCCAGAACGCGGCTCCAAGGCCCCACAGGAAGTTCAGCTTGGCGACGGCGGCCGCCCTGGACTCGGGGTTTCGGGACGCCACCAGCAGGTTTGTGGCGGGGGCCACGAGGCCAACCCCCAGACCGAGCACCGCGGCCCCCCAAGGGGCGATGGCCCAGGATCCTGTGGCCAGCAGCCCGAGCCCGAGGGCCAGGGCGGCGTACCCCGCCAACAGGGCCCGCCGCAGGTGGAGGCTGGACAGCACCGAGCCGAAGGCGGCGGCGGTGAATTGGGCGGTGAACAGGATCCCCGCCTCGGCCGCGGTGACCGGCCACTCCGGAGACACGACGGAGATCCACGGCCCCATGAGGACCGTCGCACCGCCGTGGAGAAAGAAGCCCAGGCCGAGGGCCGAAGACCCCGAGCCCAGGGCCTGGATCATCTTCATGCCCGCGGCGGCGCCGTCGAATCCCGAACCACAAGCTCCGCTTCGACGGTGTGGAAGGGGGCCGGAGCGTCGACGCCGGCGATCCGCGCCAGCAGGGTCCGGCTGGCGAGCTCCCCCATCTCGAATAGGGGCTGGCGGACGGTGGTGAGGCTCGGATTGTGGAAGCTCGCGACCTCGATGTCATCGAAGCCGATCACCGACACGTCCTCCGGCACCCTCAGGCCGGCGTCGAGGAAGGCGCGGATCGCGCCGATGGCCGAGATGTCATTGAACGCGAAGAGGGCGGTGAAATCTCTTGTCTGCCCCAGCAGTTTTCGGCCGAAGGCGTAGCCCTCGCGGTACCCCTCCTCCGGGGAGAAGATCTCCCCCGACGGCTCCCCCGACAGCTGGACGCAGAGCTCGGGCCGAAACGCCAAGCCCAGGTCCCCCGCCGTGCGCTGGATGGCGTCCCAACGGGCCTCCGTGTCGGAGCTGTTGGGGTGCCCCTTGAAGAAGGCGACCCGCTCGTGCCCCAACTCCACCAGATGGTCCATCGCCAGGCGGATGGCCTGGTCGTGGTCGAGGACGACGTTGGTCACCCCCCCCATCTCCCGGTGCCCCGCCACCGCCACCGTCGGCAGTAGGGGCGAGGTCTCGAGGGGGGCCGCCACCATGATGAAACCCTCCACCGACCGCTGCTCCAGTAGGCCGACGTATTCGTTGAGGATGTCACCGCTCAGGCGATGGCTGGCCACCAGGTAGAAGTACCCCTCCCGGAGCAGATGGGCCTCGATCCCATGCATCACGCCGGCGGCATAGCCCTCGCTGATCTCCGGCACCAGCACGCCGATGGAGAAGCTCCGCTGACGACGCAGGGACCGCGCCATGTAGTTGGGCCGGTACTTCAGCTCACGGGCGGCTGCGAACACCCGCTCGTGGGTCTCCCGGGGAATGGAGTCCGCCACGGGGGAGCGGTTGAGCACCAGGGATACGGTGGCCGTGGACAGCCCCAGATGCTGTGCGACGGCCTTCAGGGTGACGGGCTTGGGCTTCTCGGAGGCGCCGTTTTGGGCCGGCTCCGCCGAGGGATTTTTGCGGCTCATGGTGGCCTAGTGTTCCACGGCGGTCCTCGGCGGTTCAAGGTCGAAGCGGTGGTTTCCCCCGCCTTTTTCTTGACAAATCCCAGGCGATGTGATCTAAGTCCTTCTCAGACAGCTAAATCGATTTAGCGTTGTGTGATTGCCCTTCGGGGACCTGTCGCAGAACCACCCGAGCGATCGCCAACGCTGGCATTGTCGTCGTTTAACCCTGCCCGAGTGAATCCGGTTCGGAGGTCCGTCATGCGAAGTCGCCTAGTCAGCCGTCACCTTCCCCTCATCGCACTCCTCGTGCTGTGGATCGCGGCCTCGCCCGCACTCGCACAGCGGACCTCCGCCAGTCTGCGGGGCACCATCACAGACCCCAGCGGAGGCATCTTGCCCGGGGTGACAGTGACCCTGACGGGAACCGAGACGGGCCTCATTCGCTCGGTCCTGACCAACGCCCAGGGCAATTTCTCCTTCTCCGACGTACCGGTGGGGGACTACGAGCTCGAGGCGAGCCTGGACGGTTTCAAAACCGCCACCGTCCGCGCCATCGAGCTGAACGTCGCCGACACCCGAAGGATCGACGTTCCGCTGGAGCTGGGCGCGATCTCCGAGGTGATCACCACCACCGCCGATTCGGCCCCCATCGAGACCATCGGCGGCGAGGTGGCGGGTCTGGTCACCGGTGAGCAGATCCGCGATCTGCCCCTGAACGGACGCAACTTCGTACAGCTGACCCAGCTGATGCCCGGCGTCAGCACCCCGGACGGCGGCTTCGACTCGAAGAACAAGGGGCTCCTCGGCGGCGTGAACATGTCGGTTTCCGGGGGTACGGTCACCGGCAACCTGTGGACCGTCGACGGCGCCAACAACAACGACGTCGGCGCCAACCGGACCATCCTCGTCTACCCCTCCGTCGACGCCATCGAAGAGTTCAAGATCCACCGCAACTCCTACGGCGCCGAGTTCGGCGGCGCCGGCGGCGCCCAGATCAACCTGGTGACCCGCGGCGGCTCCAACGAGTTCAAGGGCAGCGCCTACTACTTCCACCGCGACGACTCCCTCAACGAAACCAACTTCTTCCTAGAGCAGGCGAACCTCGACACCGAGCCCCTCGAGCGGGACGACTACGGTTTCACCCTCGGTGGCCCGATCGTCCAGGACAAGCTCCACTTCTTCATCTCCGGTGAGATCAACGAGGAAACCCGAGGCGTCGTCCGCAGCGGCTTCGTCCCCACCGCCGCCGAGCGCGCCGGCGACTTCAGCGGCGGCGGCATCCCCGGCTGTTCCCCGGGAACCCCGATCGACCCCCTCACCGGAAACCCCTTCCCCGGCAACGTCATCCCCCAGGACCGCCTCAGCCCGGCGGGCCTGCTCTTCCTGCAGCTCTACCCGCTGCCCAACGTCAACCCGGCGGCGGGCACCTGCAACAACTGGGTGCAGGCGGTCAGCACCCCCATCGATTGGGCCCAGGCCAACGCCCGGGTGGACTGGAACATCAGTGACTCCACCCGCGCCCTGATCCGCTACACCGACGACAGCTGGGAGAATGGCGCCCCCAACGCCGGCGAGGCCAACGGCCTGTGGGGCGACGACCCCTTCCCCGCCGTCGATTCCACCTGGGACCAGCCCGGCAGCTCCCTGGTGACCCAGCTCACCCAGACCCTCGGCGCCGAGGCGGTCAACACCCTGACCTTCTCCCTCTCCGGTAACTCCATCGACATCACCCGCGGCGGCGACAACGCCGAGCTCAACAACCAGATCAACGCCGCGATCCCAGCCATCTTCGACAACAAGACGTCCGGCGGCGACCGCGCCCACCCGGTGTTCTGGGGCGGTCAGGGCTACGCCACCCTGTGGAACATCGCGCCGTGGAACAACGAGCAGGATCTCCTGACCCTGAAGGACGACTACGAGCGGGCCTTCGGCGACCACTGGGTCAAGGCGGGCGTCCTCTATTCCGAGAACAGCAAGTTCGAAACCTGCTGCGGCTCCTCATCCCACGAAACGCCTCAGTTCTGGGGCTCCACCGGACTCGCCGGGGGCGGCGGTAATACCGGCAACATCCTCTCGGACTTCCTGCTGGAGGACATGCTCTTCGGCTTCAGCGAGAACTCGTTCCAGCCGGCGCCGGAGGTCAACTGGGAGGACATCGAGGTCTACGTCTCCGATTCCTGGCAGCTCAACGACCGGATGACCCTCGACTTCGGCGTCCGCTACTCCCGGTACAAGGAGCCCTACACCTCCGACAACAACATCACCAACTTCGATCCGAACAGCTTCGACCCCGCCCTCGGCGGTGATCCGTGCAACGGCATCCTGCAGGTGCCTGGGACCGACCCCTGCGGCGCCGCCGGCTTCCTCGGCGGAACCGAGGGCCCGAGTCGCTCCCTGATCGAGCCCGACGAAGACAACTTCGCGCCGCGCCTCGGCTTCGCCTGGGACGTCCACGGCACCGGCAAGAGCGTGGTGCGGGCGGGCTTCGGCCAGTTCTTCCAGCGGGAGCGGGTCAACATCCAGCTCGACTTCGGCACCAACGCGCCGTTCGCCGAGGTGCGAACCGGAACCCGGACCCTCGACTCCAACGCCGAGCCCACCCCGGGCAGCTTCGGCACCTCCACCGGCGTGCCGGTGCGGGGCTACCAGGTCGACGCCGAGACGCCGTACAACTTCCAGTTCAACCTCACCTGGGAGCAGCAGCTGACCTCGAACTCCACCTTGGAGATCGGCTACGTCGGCAACCGCGGCCGTCACATCACCCGCCGTTCGGACATCAACTACGTGCCCATCGGCGACCGCAACGGCAACGGCATCTCCGATCGCCTGGAGTTCGTCCGCCTCAACGGCAACGGCGGCGCCCAGGGCGCGCTGCGGAACTTCCCCGTCTTCGGCAACACCCAGATCCTGTTCTGGGAGAGCAACGGCTCCTCCGAGTACGACTCGCTGCAGACCCAATACGTGAACCGCTTCGGACGGGGCTCCCAATTCCAGGTGTCCTACACCTGGTCGAGCCTCAAGGCCGATGATCCCCTCGACGACGCCGGCGCCGGCACCTTCGACGGCCAGATCACCGACCGCGACAACCCGGGCCTCGACTGGGGTTACGCCGAGACCCACCGGGAGCACGTGGCGAACGCCAGCCTGGTGTGGAACCTGCCGACCCTCGACGGCGCCAGCAGCTTCGTGCGCAACGTCTTCGGGGATTGGACCATCGGCGCGGTGGCCATCTACGCCTCCGGCACGCCCCTCACGGTGTACACCGGCAGCGTCTCCGGACTCGACGGCATCGCCGGCACCGGTTTCACCGACAACCAGCGTCCCAATCGGGTGAGCGGCGTCTCCTGCAGCGGCAGCGGCCAGCAGATCCTGAACCCGGCGGCCTACACCCTGAACGGGTACCAGCTGGGGACCAACGGCAACGCGGAGCGGGGGGACTGTGAAGGCCCGGACTTCTTCCAGGTCGACCTCTCCTTCTACAAGAACATCCGCGTGTCGGATCGTTTCACTGCCCAGTTCCGCTTCGAGGTGTTCAACATCTTCAACCGGGACAACTTCATCGGTGACAGCGTCAACACCGACCTCAACCCCATCAGCGTCACCCTCGACGCCCCCACGGGCCAGGCGACGCAGATCGTCGACTCGGTGATTCCGACGAGCTTCGGTCAGGCCACCGCGGCGCGGGATCCGCGCCAGGTTCAGCTCGGCTTCAAGCTCCTCTGGTAGGTCTTTCCGAAGGCGGACCGCGGCCTCCCCATTTCGGTGGGCCGCGGTCCGCTTTTTTGTGTCCGCAATAGACTCCCCGTCTCGACGACTTCCATTTCCCCCGCATCCCCCGGAGGCAGGCCATGGCCCAGCTCACGTCCCTAGACTGGTTGCTGATCGCGTTCTACTTCGCCGGCGTGTTCGGCGTCGCCATCTGGGCGACCCGCCGAGAATCCACCCGCGAGACCTCCGCGGGCTATTTCTTGGCGGGGCGGAACGTCGGCTGGTTCATCATCGGCGCCTCCCTCTTCGCCTCCAACATCGGCTCGGAGCACCTCGTGGGGCTGGCGGGGACCGGCGCCGCCAGCGGCGTGGCGGTGGCCCAATTCGAGATTCTCGCCTCGCTGATCCTGCTGGTCTTGGGCTGGCTGTTCGTGCCCTTCTACTTGAAGAGCGGCGTGTTCACCATGCCGGAGTTCCTCGAGCGGCGGTACTCCTCGGGGGCCCGCTGGTACCTTGCGGTCATCTCGATCGTCGGCTACGTGCTGACCAAGATCTCCGTAACCATCGCCGCCGGCGGCATCGTCTTCGAGTCGCTGATGGGCATCGACTTCTGGACCGGCGCCCTGGTGGTGGTGGTGGCTACCGGCATTTACACCATCTTCGGCGGCCTGCGGGCCGTCCTCTACACGGACCTGGTGCAGATGTTCGTGCTCATCGGCGGCGCCGTGACGGTGACCGTCATCGGCCTCGGCCAGCTCGGCGGCTGGGGTGAGCTACGGGCGGTGGCGGGCCCCGAATTCTTCGACATGTGGAAGCCTTCCTCGGACACCGACTTCCCGTGGACCGGCATCCTCTTCGGCGCGCCGATCCTCGGGGTTTGGTACTGGTGTACCGACCAGTTCATCGTCCAGCGGGTCCTGTCGGCCCACGACCAGGACAACGCCCGCCGCGGCACCATCTTCGGCGGCTTCCTCAAGATCCTTCCCCTCTTCATCTTCGTCATCCCCGGCGTCATCGCCCACGCCCTCGTGCAGAAGGGGCAGCTGGAGCTCGCCCAGCCGGACCAGGCCCTGCCCACCCTGGTGGGGGTCCTGCTCCCGGCGGGTCTGCGGGGGCTGGTGGTGGCCGGCCTGCTGGCGGCGTTGATGAGCTCCCTCTCCTCGGTGTTCAACTCCTGCTCGACCCTGATCACCTGGGACATCTACCGCAAGCTCCGACCCGAAGCCTCGGAGCGCCAGCTGGTGCGGGTCGGCCAGATCGCCACCGGATTTTTGGTGGCCTGCGGCCTGGCCTGGATCCCCACCATGAAGCTGATCTCCGGCCAGCTCTACGTGTACCTGCAGAGCGTCCAGGCGTACATCTCCCCCCCCATCGCCGCCGTGTTCCTGATCGGCGTCGCCTGGCGCCGGGTCAACGCTTCCGGGGCCATCGCCTCCCTGGCCACGGGCTTCGTCCTCGGCATGGGCCGACTCGCCCTGGAGATCTTCAAAGACTCCCAGAGCGGTTTCCTCTACTGGTACGCCGACATCAACTTCCTGCACTTCGCGGTGCTGCTCTTCATGGTCTGCACCGTGGTGCTGGTGGCGGTCAGCCTGGCGACCCCCGCCGCCGGGGACGATCAGCTCGCCGGCCTGACCTTCGCCACGGCGGCGGGCGGCGAGGCGGCCCCCTCGGACCCCCTCTGGCGGCGGACCGACTTCCGCCTGTCGGCGGCGCTGATCCTGTGCGTCGCCGCCGTCTGGATCTACTTCTCCTGACGCGCAGAGCGGCGGGGAGGGGATCCCCGCCGCGTCTCAGGTCCGCACCGGCGTGCGGAGGTCAGGTCTGGCGCCCCTAGCCGCCGGAGGTGGGATCCTGCGAGGCCAGGGGGTCGTCGTCCCAGTCGGTGGTCGTCGAGCCACTGGCTGGCGCTGGAGGGGTCACCGGGTCGTCGTCCCAGTCGGGGGTCGTGCCCCGCGTCATCGAGGTGGGCGCATCGCGGTCCCACTCCGTATCTCCGTCACCGGGCATCAGGAACGACCAGATTTGCTCCAGGGCGCATAGGGGAGCCCTCGGCCCCGTACAGGCGTCGTCGCCCCAGGCCGCGGAGCCCGAAAGCAGCATCAAGATCCCGAAGACGACGACGTGGCGTCCGAAGGAGCGGAAACGAGGGTTGTGCGAGTCCCGAGCAGCAGAAGAATAAGTAAAGCACCGCATGGCTACCTCCAAAACCGAGTCGAAGGTTATGTCTGAAGCTCACGGCGCCGGCGTCGTGCCCCTGCCCCGGGTGTCCCGGGGCTCGGGGGAGGGGGGGCTGGATCCTTCCCCCGCTCGAAGGTGTCTAACCGCGGGGTTGGCGAAAGTGGCGGGATCCGATCCTGAAAAAGACATTTCCATCCCCCGCCCGGGGACTCCGGGGGCGCCGGATCGGTTTGCGCCGAAGGGCGGCGACCTTTACCCTTGGACCCAACAACCCGCCGCTTCGCAACCGCCACGGCGGTCGCCCGCCGAGGCCGGCGACCGACCTCCGGCCCCCCGTCCTTCCGCGGAAGGAGCCGCCCCTTGACCCACCCCTACTCCGACTTCGTCCGCGGCCTCGCGCCCGACGGCACTCCCCCCGAGGCGAAGCAGTTCGACGCCCTGTGGGACACCCTCGCCGCTTCCCTCAGAAGGGAAATCCGGCGCCGGGGGCTCTGGGACACCTCCCCCGCGGACCTCGGCGTCGAGGGGCACACCCGGTGGTCGCCGGACGCCGTGGAAGAGCTGGTGGGGCCGTGCTACGAGCACATCTTCCTGCGCCGTCTAGACGGCCTCCTCGCCCGCCTCCAGGTGCAGGACGATATCGAGGGCCTGGTGGTTCTCCACGTCCGCAACTTCCTCCACGGTCGGCAGAAGCTCCACGACGCCCTCGGCTTCCGCCTCTACTCCGTGCTGCGCTCGGCGGTGGAGGCCGCCGTCGAAGGCGGCGAGCTGGAGGTCGTCGCCGGCGACCGTCGGCTGCGCAACGGAACGGTCCTCTCCTTCGGCGAAGCCAGCGTCGACCTGCGCATCGCCGGGGGCCAGGGGGACAGCCCCGAGCCCGTCCCGGTGCCCGAGGCGGTGGTCAGGCGATGGAGCGACCTGCTCCTGCCGGAGCTGGTGACCGCCCAGGGCAAGGCCCAAGCGGCGGTGGCGGACCACCTCCGCCGCCTTCTCTTCGACCTTCAGGTGGCTGGGGTCGAGGTCTTTCGCTTCGGCGACCTGATCGACCCCCTCAAGCGGGACGTCCGCAGCCGCTGGGCGGACCTTCTCGATCAGCAGCTCGGGGACAAGGCCTACGAAGACGACGCCGAAGGCCTCCCTGCCCTGGTGCGCTGCATACGGCCGGCGGCGGAGGGCTACGCCGACGCCCAGGCCTTCCAGCGCTGGACCCACTGCGTCGGGGAGGCGGTGGAGGCCTACCCCGGCACCGTCTCCACCTGCCGCCACCTGGAGGTGCTGTGGCAGTTTCTGCGCACCTGGTCCGCCGGCGAAGCAGAGCACGAAGGCCCGAGGCTACCGTCCCGCCGCCGCCTCGCGGAGCTCCTCCGGATCCCGCGGGAGCGGTTCGCGGGGCTTTTCGATATCCTCGGAGAGATGGTCGAAAGTTGCCGGGTTTCCCTCGAAACGTGCGAAATCTCGATCGTCTCCGGGTCCGATCCGGCCAATTCCGCCAACTCCGCGGTTAAAGACGAGGGACCTCGACACGGCAACGAGCGGCCCAGGAGGAAAGCATCATGAGCTCCGAGCTTCGGCAACAGCTGCGGACCCGCACGGGCGAGGCCCGGGAGCGCCATCGGGCCGTCGAGCAAGACCGCCTGGCCCGCGCCTCGGAACCCCTTTGGCCGGGGGACATCTTCGTCTTGCCCGGCGACGCCGGGGCGCAATTGGAGTGGACGGTGCTCGAGCGGTCGGGGCAAACGGCGCTGGTGGTCCCCCTGGACGACCAGCCCTTCGCCGGCAGCACCGACCTCGAAATCCCCGAGTCCCTCGATTCCGATGAAGGCACCTTCCGCGGGCCCGCGACCCTGCGCTGCGGCTTCGCCGTCGAGCTCGGAGCCGAAGCGCTGGCGGACGCCAAGCGCACCGGTCGATTGGCCCCCGAGGCCATCCACCGGGCCCGGGAGACCCGGCGCAGGATCGCCTCCGGGCAGCCGACGGGCACGGTGTCGAGCCGGGAGGTGGACGCCGACCCCGAGTACCGCGCCTGGATCGAAGACGCGGTGGAACCGGCCCGCGGCGCCCTCGACTCCGAGGAGGAAGATCTACCCGCCCTCACCGCGTTCTCCCCACCCAAGCCGCCGCGACGCCGGTTCCCCAGCTGGCTGGCGGTGGCCGCCGCCGTCCTACTGGCGCTGGGTGCCGCCCACCTATGGATGAGCCACCAGCGCACCGACCTCGCAGCCCAGCGGGCGGAGGTCACCGCCCGCGCCGCCGAGCTCGATCGCCTCGAACGTCGATTGGGTATCGAAGGGCCATCGGCCGAGGAAGTCGCGGTGGCCGGAGCTGGGGACCTTGAGGGATCGGCCACCGGGAAACGGGTCGGCGGCCGGGAATCCGGCCCTGAGGCCCCCTTCGGCGACCTCGTCAACCTGCCGATGGCGGTCTTCGCCACCTCGGCACCGCGCACCCCGGTGAATTTGAGGCTCCCCGGCCGAGCCAAGGCCATCGCCCTGGTGGTGCAGCTCGACGGCCCTGGTGAGGAAGCGGAGAGCTCTTCACGCTTCAGGCTCAGCCTGGCCCGCATCGGCGACGCCGTCCCCCTTTGGTCCCGCGGGGACCTGGCGGCGGACGGCGGCCGCCTCAACGCCATCCTCCCCACCGCGCTCCTCGGGGAGGGTGACTACCGGGTCCAGCTTGCACGGCTGGATCTGCCCGGATTTCCAACCCAGCATTTCACCCTGCGGATCCAGCGGGCGTGATGTCCCCCGTCCCCTCCGACACGCCGAGTCCGGCTGCCCGGAAGCCGTCGGAGGTGACCCGCCTGCTGGTGGACTGGAGCGAGGGCGACGACACCGCCAGGGATCGCCTGATCCCCATCGTCGCCGACGAGCTCCAGCGCATGGCCCGCGGACACCTGGCGAGGGAACGTCGGGACCACACCCTACAGCCCACGGTGCTGGTGAGTGAGGTGTACCTGCGGCTGGTGGATCGGCGGCGGGTCAACTGGAGCGCCCGGGCCCAGTTCTTCGCCTTCGCCGCCGAGCTGATGCGGCGGATCCTGGTGGACCACGCCCGCCATCGCAACGCCCGCAAGCGGGGGGGTGACCTGGTGAAAACCACCCTGACGGCGGCCTTCGGCCTGTCGACGGAGCGGGAGGTGGACCTCGCGGCCCTCGACGACGCCCTCTTCGACCTCGCCCGCTTCGACCCTGTCGGTAGTCGGATCGTAGAGCTGCGGTACTTCGGCGGCCTGACCATCGACGAGGTGGCCGAGGTCATGGGGCTCGGCGCCACCAAGGTCAAACGCAAGTGGCGCAACGCCACCACCTGGCTGTACCGCCAGCTCATGCAGTCCGAGGGGGAGAGCGAGCCTTGACCCCGGAGCTCTGGAGCCGCGTGGAGGAGGTGCTAGCTCGGGTGCAGGATCTTCCGGCCGACGATCGGCCGTCGGCCCTCGACGACTCCTGCGGCGGCGACCCCGAGCTGCGCCGCGAGGTGGAGGCCATGTTGGAGGCCGACGAGCGGGACCCGGGCTTCCTCCGCGTCCCCCTGTGGTCGCCGCGGGAGGGCCTCCACCCCAAAGCCCCGGCGGGCCCCCGCGACACCACCCTCTTCCAGCCGGCCTCCCAGGCCGGTACACCCCTCGGTTGGCGCCCCATGCGCCCCGATCTGCCGCCGCCGGAAACCTTCGGGCCCTACCGCGTGGAGCGACGTATCGGCCAGGGCGGTATGGGGGAGGTTTACCTCGCCCACCGGGACGACGGCGAGTTCGACCAGACCGTGGCCATCAAGCTCCTCCACCCCGAGCTCGCCAGCAGCGATCTGGTGCGCCGCTTCCGCCGCGAGCGCCAGATCCTGGCCCGCCTGGAGCACCCCAACATCGCCCGCTTCATCGGCGGCGGCACCACCGACGACGGCCGCCCCTACCTCGTCATGCAGCACGTCGACGGCGTCCCCGTCGACCAATGGTGCGCCGAGAACGCCCCCGGCGTCGACGCCCGCCTGCGCCTCTTCTGTCGCGTCTGCGCCGCGGTCCAGGCGGCCCACCAGAACCTGGTGGTCCACAGGGACCTCAAGCCCTCCAACATCCTGGTGGACGCGAAGGGGGAGCCCAAGCTCCTCGACTTCGGCATCGCCAAGGCGCTGACGCCGGAGCACGAAGACCGTTTCCGGGACATCCCCACCGCCGGTCCCCTCCTGATGACCCCCCGCTACGCCAGCCCCGAGCAGGTGCGGGGACACACGGTGACCACCGCCACCGACGTCCACGCCCTCGGCCTTCTCCTATACGAGTTGCTGACCGGCAGCCACCCCTTCGGCAGCGGGCGCTCCAGCGAAATCCTCAACCGCATCGAGTCGTCCCAGCCGGAACCCCCGAGCCGGAGGGTGCAACGGGACCTGCCCCGGGGGGAGGACCGGTCCCCAGAGGACTCCGGTGGAGGGATGAAACGCCCGTCCCCCCGTCGACTCGCCGGCGACCTCGACGCCATCGTCCTGCGGGCCCTCGCCAAGGACCCCGAGGCCCGCTACGCCTCGGCGGCGGAGCTGGAGCAGGACGTGCGCCGGCACCTCGAGCACTGGCCGGTCCAGGCACGCCGTCCAACCCCGTCGTACCTCGCGTCCCGCTTCATCCGGCGGCACCGGCTGGCCACCGGCGCCGCCGCCTTGGTGCTGGTGCTGATCCTGGGCTTCTCGATCACCGCGCTGAAGCTCTGGAAACAGGCGGTCTACGAGAAGCACCGGGCCCAAGAGGTGGCGACCTTTCTCGAAGACATCTACCCAATGCCGGACCCTCGGCGGGACGACGGATCCACCGTCACCGCCCTGGAGCTCCTGGAACGGAGCGCCAGCTCCCTCGACGAGAGCCTCGAGGACCAGCCCGCCGACCGCTCCGTTCTCCTGCTGGCGGTGGGTTCGGCATATCACGGCTTGGCCCACAACGAACAGGCGGAGCGCTTTCTGATCCGCGGCGTCGAGCTGCACCGGGCCACCGTCCCCGGCCCCAGCCACCGCCTCGTCCAGGGCCTTTTCGACCTCGCCTCGGTGTCCCGCGCTTTGGGCCGCCCAGAGGCCCCTACCCGCCTCGAAAGGGCCCTCGACGAGCTGAGGGCCGGGGGCGTCGACCACCCCCGCCTAGCGACGCTGCTGAACAACCACGCCACTCTGCTGCGCTATGGCGGCGACTTCGCCACCGCCGAGGCCCTCCAGCGGGACGTTTTGGCGATGCGGATACGCCTCTACGGCACCGGCCACGAGAACGTGGCCACCGCTTGGAACAACCTGGGCAACACCCTGAGGCAACGCGGTCGCCTCGACGAAGCGGAGGCCTACCTGCGCCGCGCCCTGGCGGCCCGCATCGAGCTCTTAGGCAAGGACTCCCCCAGGACCCTCAACACCGACAACAGCCTGGCGTTGGTGCTTCGGGATCGCGGCGAGCTGGCCGCCGCCGAGTCCCGTCTGCGGGCCAACCTCGCCAGTCGGCGACGCCTTCTGGGGCCGGATCACCCCGCCCTCGGCAACGTCCTGAGTAACCTGGCGGGGACCCGCCTGATGTCGGGGGATCCGGACGAGGCGGAGGTCCTGCTGGAGGAGGCGTACCGGCTCTTCTCCGCCGCCTACGGCGCCGGGCACGTGAACACCGGAGTCGTCCTGCGCAACCAAGCCGCCGTGCGGCTGGCGCGGGAAGAGCCGACACCGGAATCCGTCGCCGAGGCCACCGACCTCGCCGGCGCGGCGAAGGACATCTTCGCCGGCCAGTTCGGCGACGACCACTGGCGGGTGGCGGACGCCGAAAGCGTCCTCGGGGCTGCACGGGTGCTGGCCGGCGACCGCGAGGACGGCTCGCGGCTCCTACGCCGGGGGCTCGATCGGCTCATGTCTTCCAAGGGCGCAGAGGCACGGGAGACCCGCGAGGCAAGGACGCGCCTCGACCGCTTTGCGGAGATCGCCGCGAAGACCGCCAGCGACGGTTCGTAGACGATTTCCGCCGAAATGCGCCACGGCGACGCTCGTTTCCGCGTCGGCCAGTAGGGCGCCTCAGATGCTGCGCCCCCTGCCGTGCCCACCGTTGGGTGGCGACCGACTTTTTTTTGGAGGACCTCCATGCCCAATTCGCCCCGCCGTTTTGATTCGCCGACGCCGTCCAAGGGCCTGCCCGTAGCCCTGTGCCTCACGGCCGCCGGCCTTGTGACGATCCTTTTCGCCCCCCGGCTCTCCGCCGATCCCGGCCCCGCCGGCGACTCGGCCACGCCCGCCAGCGCCGCCGCGGCGGCCGCCGACGGGCCGGCCC
>JBCDIS010000010.1:0-75323 GCA_038748685.1 Acidobacteriota bacterium
AGGGAATCGAACCTAGGTTGCGGGGGTCAGGGGCCCTCCACTAGAACTGGAACGCAGGGCCATCGCTGTCGAAGCCGGGGCAGGCCGGCACAGAGAGCGTCGTCCGCTGACCGTCGGGCGCGATGATGGTCACCGTCACCTGGCCAGTCGTCGGTAGCAGCCGCAGGCAGGAGATCGGCGCAGCGGGGGATGTTTCCGGCGTGGGTGCGGAGATGATTGCGTTGCCACTGGACCGGAACGCGTAGATGTAACCGGGCAGTTGCGGAAGAGCCTCGCAGGTCCCCCCCAGGAGGGGGCAGGTCAATCCAAAGGACGGGGACGTTCCCTGGGCGGAGGTCTGCAGGGCGAACCCCGAGAGGAGCACCAGGGACAGGCCGAGCAGGGCGACGGAGAGTTTCGCGGAGGTTTTCATAACTTCTCACTTTCCTTTGTAGATGGCGTTGTTTCGGCGGCGCGGCCAGGTCGTCGACTTGGTGCGCCGCGTGATGGCGAGAGCATCGCAAAGGGAATGGAGGGAAGTCGTCAAGGGAAGCTCAAAGAGAGTTCACGGGTCTTTGAGACCCCTATTCGCAGGCCCGGTCGTTCCTCCGCCGGCGAACCTGGCCGGATCGGGGGCCCGCTCGTGGGATCCACTTCGACTAGTTCCCATTTGACTGGCACCGACGGGCTGCACCGACGGACTGATCGAGTAGGATCATCGAACTATGGCCCCCAAGCCTGCCGACCCGAAGTCAGCCCCGGATGACGACATCCAAACGCCCCCTCGGGATGACATTGCCCGCGGTCCGTCAGAGACTCGACCGGTCGAGCAGCGGAAGCCGCCGACCGGCGCCGCAGGACTGAAGGCCGTAGCCGTGGCCATGGGGCACATGCATCGGGAAGGCTACGACCCGATCTCCGCGACCCGCGTGCTGGCGGTCATGAACCAGAAGGACGGCTTCGACTGCCCCGGGTGCGCCTGGCCGGATCCCGACGACCGCCGGTCCTTCGTCGCCGAGTACTGTGAGAACGGGGCGAAGGCGATGGCCGAAGAGGCCACGAGGAAGCGCTGTAGCCCCGACTTCTTCGGCCGCCACTCGGTGGAAGAGCTCGGAACCTGGACCGATTTCGAGTTGGGGCAGGCCGGGCGTATCACCCATCCGATGGTGCTGCGCCCAGGCGCAACCCACTACCAGCCGATCGGCTGGGCAGAGGCCTTCCAAGAGATCGCGGGTCACCTCCGCGCCCTCGGGTCGCCGGACGAAGCGCTGTTCTATACGTCGGGCCGCACGAGCAACGAGGCGGCATTTCTCTACCAGCTCTTCGTACGACAGTTCGGCACCAACAATCTGCCGGACTGCTCCAACATGTGCCACGAGTCGAGCGGTGTCGGCCTGGCGGAGACGGTCGGTATCGGCAAGGGCTCCGTCACGTTGGAGGATGTGGAGATCGCGGAGCTCATCGTGGTGATGGGGCAGAACCCGGGCACCAATCACCCCCGCATGCTCAGCGCCCTGCAGGCGGCGAAACGCAAAGGAGCGCGGATCGTCGCGGTCAATCCGCTGAAAGAGGCCGGCCTACAGCGATTCCAACATCCGCAATCGCCGCGGGATCTACTTTCCGGAGGTACCTCGCTGGCCGACCTATACCTCCAGGTGCGGATCAATGGCGACGTCGCATTCCTCAAAGCTGCGATGTGCGAGCTCCTGCGACGCGAAAAGGAGCGCCCCGGCACCGTCTTCGACCAAGACTTCATCGCTGAGCTCACCGACGGCTACGGAGACCTGGTGGCGCATCTCGAGGGTCAAGACTTCGATCAGCTCGTGGCCGCCGCGGGTCTGACGGCGAAGGAGGTCCTCGAGTTTTGCGATTTGGTGGCCGCCCGTCCAAAGATGATCATCTGCTGGGCCATGGGCCTCACCCAGCACAAGAACGGCGTCGACAATGTTCGCGAGATCGTCAACCTCCTTCTCCTGCGTGGGGCGATCGGCAAGCCCGGCGCGGGGACCTGCCCGGTGCGCGGACACAGCAATGTCCAGGGGGATCGAACCATGGGCATTTGGGAGAAACCGCCGGAGGCCTTCCTGCGCCGACTTGAGGAGGAGTTTGACTTCCGGGCGCCCCGCCGACCGGGGCACTCGGTGGTCCATGCGATCGAAGCGATGCGCGACGGCGGTGCCAGCGTCTTTATCGCCATGGGCGGAAACTTCCTGTCGGCCGCTCCGGATACCGATGTCACCGCTGCGGCGCTGCGGCGCTGTGACCTGACCGCCCACGTCTCGACCAAGCTCAACCGCAGCCACCTCGTGCACGGTCGCACGGCGCTCATCCTGCCCTGCCTCGGCCGCTCGGAACAGGACCATCAGCCGAGCGGCCCCCAATTCGTGACGGTGGAGAATTCCATGGGCGTCGTGCATCGGTCCCGGGGCACGCTGGAGCCGGCGAGCGAGCACCTGCTCAGCGAGCCCCGGATCGTCGCCGAGATGGCGACGGCGGTTCTCGGCGGATCCACGACCGTCGACTGGATGGGTCTCTGCGCCGACTACTCGAAGATTCGCGACAAGATCGAGGCAGTGATCCCCGGCTTCGAGCGCTACAACGAGCGGGTCGCAGAGCCAGGGGGCTTCTATCTGCCAAACGGCTCCCGCGAACGTCGATTCGAGACCGCCGGCGGACGTGCCCGATTCACCGTGAACCCGGTGCCCCAAACCGACATCGGGCCGGGGGAGCTGCGGATGATGACCATCCGCACCCACGATCAGTTCAACACCACCGTCTACGGCCTGAACGACCGATACCGAGGCTTCGCCGGCTCCCGACGCATCGTGATGATGCATCCCTCCGATCTAGAGGATCGCGGTCTCGTACCCGAGCAACCCGTAGACCTGGTGGGAGCCGGCCAGGCCGCGGGGCGCGTGGCGGAGAACTTCCTCGCCGTACCCTACGGCATTCCGAGGGGCTGCGCCGCGACGTACTTCCCTGAAGCCAACGTGCTGGTCCCCCTCGGCCTGCGGGCCGACCGTTCCCATACCCCCGCCTCGAAGCAGGTTCTGATCACCGTTCGGCCGCGACCGGCATCCGCCGCAGACTAGTGCCCGAGGCGTCCGCCGAAGGCAGCTCCCCCGGCTCAGAGCCGCAGCACCAGGACGATCAGCAGCACCGACGTCACCACCCCGAGGACCGTCCGAATCCGATTCCAGCGATTCCAGCGCGGTTCGAAGCCGGCCCTCGCTGCGGCGAGCGCGTCGTCGCCCATCTCCCCTAGCTCCAGGGTCTGGAGCTGGTTGTTGAGGGGGACGTTGATCGCCAGCGTGGGCAGTTGGACGCCGGCGAAGTAGACGACGGCGGCGACCAGCAGGAGGACCCGGTCAAGGCCTGCCAGGTGGCTGAAGCCCAGGACGGCGGAAAGCAGAAGCGCCGCCGCCGATCCCGCCCAGACCAGGATGAACAGGGGCTGGTTGTTCTGGATCACGCGGTCCATGACCTGGAAGCTCTGGAGGAACTCCCGATTGCCGAGGGTGCCGATGCCGGGCATCGCCACGCACGCAAAGGCGAAGACGAAGCCCGCCACCAGCGAGCACAGAAGCGTGGCCGACACGAGGGTGATCTGAAAGGTGTCCATGCTTGTCTCCTCGATGGTATTCCGCTCGATGTGGGAATTTCAGGCCGTGGCGCTCCAGAGGCCCGTGGCGGCGACCTCACCGGCATAGGCGGCGAAATCCTTGGGGGGTCGACCGAGGGCCCGCTGCACCCCGTCCGTGAGGTGCGCGTTGCGCCCGTCGAGAACCGTCGCGAAGAGATAGTCCATCATCCAAACCACCTCTTTGGGCGCACCGGAGTCGCGGACAGCCGCCACGAAGGCTTCGTGCGGAATCGGGACCAGGCGAATCTCCCGTCGGGCGGCCCGGGATAGCTCCCGCGCGACGTCTTCGAAGGACATCAACCGGGGACCGGTCACCTCGTAGACCTCGCCTGCGTGTCCAGGTTCGGTGAGGGCGGTGACGGCGACCTCCGCGATGTCGCCCGCGTCCACGAAGGGCTCTAGCGTATCGACGGCCGGTAGGGTGAGCTGGCCGGCGAGCACCATGTCGACGAAGGCCCCCTCGGAGAAGTTCTGATGGAACCAGCTGGCGCGGACGATGGTGGAGTCCAGGCGGCTACTTTGCACGATGCGCTCACAGGCCTGCGCCTCGTCCTCACCGCGACCCGAGAGCAGCACCAGCCGCTCGACGCCGTGACGCTCGGCGCGATCCACGAAGGCCTGGATGGCGTCCGTCGCGCCGGGCACCGCCAGATCCGGTGAATAGGTGATGTAGACCGCTTCGACGCCGTCCAGGCAGGCGTCCCAACCCGCCTCGTGGTGCCAGTCGAACGCGGGCTCGGCGGAGCGAGAGCCGAGACGGACCGGCACGTTCTTGGCCTCGAGCCCGGCGACGACTCGACGACCCGTCTTCCCGGTGGCTCCGAGAACCAGAATCCGTCCGTTCGAAGTGGTGCTGTTCTTGGGCTTTTCCATGGCTTGGCTCCCTGACTGGTGGTCGTTTCGCCGACGGTCATCGTCGACGAAGCAAAGGCTACGGGAGCCGCCCCGCGCGTTCTTGACACGGGGTGCCAGTCTTTTGCCAGGGCACGCCAAATCACCTAGAGCGACTGTAGGCGATACGAGCGCGGCGCCTGCCCTGACCAGCGCTTGAAGGCCCGCGTGAAGGAGCTCTGCTCGGCGAAGCCGGTCATGAAGGCAACTTCCGCAAGCGAGTAGTCCGTTTCCCGAAGTAAGCGCTGCGCCAGACGGCGCCGGGTCTCGTCGACCACCTTCTGAAAAGAGAGGTCCCGCTCCGACAGGCGACGCTGCAACGTTCGACCGCTCATGCCCACGTGTCGGGCCACGTCGGAGATCGACGGCGCCCCTTCGCTCAGGGATCGGGAGATGTAGGCCTGGACCCGGCGCTCCAGGGAAGGGTCGTCCCCAAGCTTCGAAACGTCCTTCTCGAGGAGGGTGTCGAAGAACCGCACGATGCCTGGGTCACCGACCTTGTTCGGCGTGTCCAGGGTTTCCTTCGAGACGAGCAAAGCGTCCCGCTCTGAGTCGAAGTAGACGGGGCAGCCGAAGTGGGCCTCGTGATCGGCCGTGGGGCCCGGCGCCGGGTGCTTGAAGAACACAGAAAGCGGCCGGAACCTTCCGGAACACGCCTGCTGACTGATGGCGGTGATGCTGGCGATCGTGGCTTCGTTGGACAGACGCATTCCAAGGCGGCGTTCCCCGTCCCGGTGCAAGTGCATGAACGCGCCCCCGTCTGCCGGCTCGACCTCGTACGTCGACACAGAGGTCAGCACCCGCGCATACCGCTCTGCCCGTTCGTAGGAACCCCGGAGGTCCGTCGCCGATTTCCAGGCGAGGCCGAAGGCGCCATACTCGTCGCACCGCATGGCAGCACCGACCCTCAGCGGCAGGGTCCAGCCCTTGGGGTCCGCCGCCGCGCATCTCTCGAAGAAGCGGTAGTACTCCACATCGGAGATCATGTAGGAAGGGTCGACCGAAGCGTCCGGGTCGATTCCTACCGAGCGCAACAGGCCGTTCCTGTCTACACTCTCATCGACTTCACCGACCACTTTCCAAACGAAAAGCGACGTGATCTGTCCCATCGGACGGGATGGTACTACACGCTCTCTACGCTGGATCCATCTCGGTCCTGGGTCACCCGTCCTGCTCCTGCGGGAGGTGGCAGCCGAGACAGGTGCCAGCCGAGACAGGTGCCAGCCGAGACAGGTGCCAGGGACTTGTTCGGCGGCTCCTGCGGGAGGTGGCAGCCGAGACAGGTGCCAGGGACTTGGTCGGCGGCCGGCGGCCGAGACAGGTGCCAGGGACCTGCTTGACGGCTGCTGGAAACCGGCCGAGACGGTGCCGAGACAGGTGCCAGGGACTTGTTTGACGTGAGGGCTTCTTCGGCGCGACCGAAAGAGGTGCCGATCGAAACAGGTGCCAGGAACCTGTTCGGCGGACGACCGCTCAGACGGGTGCCAGGGACTTGGTTGGCGCGGGGACTGTTCGGTGCGAGACGCTCAGCCGACCTGGGCTAGGGTCACAATCCGGTCTCGGCCGGAGACCACCACACCCCCCGGTGCTTCGATCGTCACCGCGAAGAGGGCCGGCTGGCGGACGTTCAGCTTTGCGTCGATGGGTACCACCACCTCACCGGACGTCGTGACGTCGAAGACCCCGCCGTCGATCGGGTAGCGGTCGTCCCGAGTGCCGTCGAAAATCCACAGCTGGTACTGAAACTCGCCCGGATCGTTCACTTCGAGCCCCGTAAACCGCATGAAGCCCTGCTGACGCTCGGGGGACCAGACAACGTCACCGCCGGCACCCGAAGCCGCCGGATCCTCGGTGGCGGTCCAGGGAAGGCTCAGAAGGTCCGAGGCGGCGTCCACGAAAACCGCACGCCGCTGTTCAACGGAGGCGACCACAGGCGGACCCTCCAACTGAACGGGGGGTTCCTGAATCGGCCTCCAGCCGAACACCGCGGCGCCGATTCCGGCTGCCGCCAGAAGCCAAGGGATCCAGTTGGAACCGCCGGAAGTTCGCTCCGGAGCCGGCTGCGGGGCCGACTGCTGGGCCGGCGTCTCCACCGCCGAGCCGCGGCGCATGGGCGTGACGTTGTCGGGAAGGGGACCTGTATGTTCCTGGCGTGGAACGAAGGCATCCCCTTGCCGGCGGAGCCTCGCCTTGAGCGAGGCGGGCATTTCTTCGAGGGGCCCCAAACACACCAATTCGACGGCCGATGCCGCCAATTCGAACGAGGTGTCGTGGGTTTCCCCTTCTTGCGCCAGAAGCGTGTCGAGACGGGACCGTTCGGTCTCGCCGAGCCCAGACGTGGCGTGATCGATCTGGAGATCGAGGATCTGCTCGCGAACCGCCTCGCGGGTCATACCTCGACCTCCTGGAGCGGAGCCGCGCCGCCGTTGCTGTCGAGCATGTCCTTGACCCGCATCAGGCCGCGGCGGATGTAGGTCTTCACCGTGCCGAGGGGAATCCCGGTGTGGTCCGCGATCTGGCCGTGGGACATGCCGTGGTACGCCGACAGCAGTAGGACATCGCGCTCCTTGGGCTTCAGCTTCGCCAAAGCCTTGCCGGCGAGGGACACCTCCACCACGTTTTCGAGGTGCTCGTGCTCGCCGTCCGCGACGTCGTGTATCTCGGGAACCATCATCTGGGTCGAGGGGCGCCTTTGCTCCCGCCGTAGCCTGTCGATCAGGCGGCGGCGGGTGATCATGGCGACAAAGGCCGTTTCGGAAGCTTGGGAAGGATCGAACCGCTCCGCGCTCTTCCAAAGCTCGATGAAGATTTCTTGGACGATGTCTTCGGAGTCCTGTTGACCGAGGCCCTTTTTCCGGGCCATCGACCAGATCAAGCCACCGTAGGTGTCGATGCACTCCTGGACTGCTCTACCGTCACCTGCGGCTACGCGCTGCAGAATCGTGCTCACACCACTTCTCCGTTCGCCTGCTGGATACCTTCGGATGCTTTCGATACAACTTTCGGGCCGTCTTGGTCTAGTTTACGTCGCAACCCGTCCTCAGTTTGGCATTCTTGGACGATTTGGACGATTTTTACGCGGCAATGACCTCGCTCAGGGAGCCGTTTCTGGCCGAGGTACGAAGCAGTCCCCCCAGCCGGCCGCCGCCAGCGCTTCGCAAAGGACCACCGCTTCGGCCCGCGTCGTGAATCCGCCGTACTGCACGCGGTGCCAGGTCCCCCTGTCCCCAAGGTCGACCCGCTCGACCCTCGACGGCAGCGCCCCCAGCAGAGCTGGGAATCGAAGCCCCAGGGCACGGATCTCCTCCCGGGCCCCGGCGGCGGAGTCTCGGGCCGCGAGCTGAGTCCAGTGCCCTCCCGCGACGTCGGTGGTCGGGGGAGCCGGCGCCCCTCGGGTGGGGGTCGCGCGCTCCAGGCGCCGGCGTAGGACCGCCAGGTCACTACAGAGGTCGGCCACGTAGGGCGGCGGGTCACTCCCTGAAACGCCGCAGCGGTTCCCCAACGCGGCGGCCGCGGTCGCGGTGCTGCCGAGGGCCTCCACGATTCGCCCCTGCTGCTCCTGGACCACCCCCAGGTCCTTGGCGGTCAGCGCCGTCAACCAGTGCCTCGGCCCGAGCAGACGGCGGCGCAGGTCGAGGGTCCGTGCCAGCCAAGCCTCCGCCTCCGCCGGCTGGCCTAGGCGGCTATGGAGGGCACCCAGGTTGCCGAGGGCGGCGGCCAGCGCCGTGGACTCCCGCCCCTCGCGGTCCGCCGCCTCGACGGCCTGGAGGTACAGCTGCCTCGCCTCCTCCGTCCTCCCCTGGAACTCGATTACCCCGGCCAGCTGGACCCGGGCCGCCGTCACCTCGGGGGCGCCGGGGCTCCTACTCAAGGTGAGAAGCTCCACCATGCGGCCGAAGAGCGCTTCCGCCTCCCGGTACCGCCCGGCGCGGCCGACCAACGATGCCAGGTCCCCCAAGGGCCCCAGGAGCTCGGGATGCTCCGCTCCGAGGCTGCGCTCGATCTCCTTCAACGCCCGCTGGAACTGAGCCTCCGCCTTCTCGTCCTGGCCGGCGGCGGCGTATACGGTGCCCAGCTCGTGGGCCAGGATCCCCCGGCCGGGGGCGATCGCCGGGAGCCGGGCCTCCGCCATGTCGATGGCGTGTTCGAAGAAGGGCAACGCGTCCGCCGGCCGGCCTTCGGACACCAACTTCCGGCCGCGGGCGAGCATCAGCCGTGCCTCGTCGTCCTGGTCCGCAGCTTCGGGGGCCGGCTCGGCGGTGTCCGCGACGACGAAGGCCCCGGGAACCACCAACCAAGGGATCAGGGCCAAGGCGACGGTCACCGCCGCGGAGTATCGGCGGCGATCCATCACCTCCGACGACCCTCGGGCACCGTAACCAGGGGTCTCGAAAAGGTCGGAAAACATGACGTCATGGGCACTGAAGCTTATCAGCGACCGCCGCCCATGCCCCCGTGATGGAGATGCCAGACACCCGGGAGACTTTCGTGACATTTCTCACGTAAGCTGATTTCGGAGGCTGCGAAAGTGGACGCGCGACACATTTTGGTCATCGAAGACGAATTGGAGCTAGCCCGGCTAGTGGAACTGCACCTCAAGGACTGGGGCTGCGAGGTCACCCTGTGCCACGACGGTACGGACGGCCTCGAACGGGCGATGCGGGGGGATGTCGACCTGATCGTCCTCGACTGGATGCTCCCAGGCGTCGATGGCTTGGAGATCTGCCGCCGGGTACGCCAGGAAGAAGGCTACGTCCCGATCCTGATGCTCACCGCCCGAACGGCCGAGATCGATCGCGTCCTCGGCCTCGAGGTCGGCGCCGACGACTACCTCACGAAACCCTTCAGCCCCCGGGAGCTCGTCGCCCGGGTCAAAGCCATTTTCCGCCGCATCGAGGCCCTGGGAAAGCAGACGCCCCAAACCCACCTGCTCAAGGTGGGGGATCTGATGATCGACTCCGCACGGCGGCGGGTCACCCTCTCCGGTCGCCCCCTCGGCCTGACCGCGAAGGAGTTCGATCTGCTAGCGCAGTTCGCCCGGCACCCCGGCCGGGTCTACAGCCGCGCCGAGCTCCTGGATCTGGTCTGGGGCTATGGACATGACGGCTACGAGCACACCGTCAACTCCCACATCAATCGACTTCGCTCGAAGATCGAGATCGATCCCGGAAATCCCCTGTACATCCTCACCGTGTGGGGAATCGGCTACAAGCTGAGGGAGCCCGGAGACGAGACCGGAACAGCGGGGGTGTCCTAGGCGATGAGAGTCCGCTCCCTGCACGCCCGGCTGGCGGCGGCGCTGCTGGTGCTTCTGCTGATCGTCGGCACCGCCATGCTCTTGTCGAGCCTCGTGGCGACCCGTTTATACATGAACGAGGTGATCCAGACCCTCAACCTCGGTCTCGCTTACAACATCGCGAAGCTGAAGAGCGACGCGCTTCTCGGTGAGAACGGAGAGCTTCGGGAGGAGGGGGTCGAGCAGTTGCTCCACTGGATGATGGTGGTCAACCCGGGTCCCAACTTCTACGTGCTGAACCTGCGCGGTGACGTCATCGCCTACGATCCCGGGGCCGGGGATCCCGCCGATACCCAAGTGTCCTTGGCTCCGATCCGGGAATTCTTGGACGTCGGCCTCCACCGTTCCGGACCCGAACGCCCGGCCGCCCGCCGCGCGATCCTCGGAAGCGATCCCAGGGATCCAAGCGCTCCGAAGATCTTCTCCGTGTCACCCCTGCCGATCGAAGGCCCGCCCCGCGGATACCTCTACGTCGTCCTGGACAGTCAGCCCTTCGGCTCGGTGGCGGAGGATCTTCGCCATAGCTACGTGCTGCGTTTGTCCGTCGGGCATGGCCTTGCGTATCTCGCCGTGGTGTTGGCGGTCGGATGGGTGGCCTTCCGATGGCTGACCCGTCCCCTCGGCCGGCTGGTTCGGCGCATGGAGGCCCTGGGGCTGGACGGCGAAGGGTCCGGCCAATGGGACGCCCCCGACAGCGGCGACGAAGTGGATCGACTGGAGAGGACGTTCGACGCCATGGCACAGCGAATCCGCGGCCAGATGGAGGAGATCGAACGCACCGCCGAGCTGCGCCGGGAGTTGATCGCCAACGTGTCCCACGATCTACGGACCCCCATCGCCACCCTGCGGGGCTACCTCGAGACCCTCAGCCTAAAGGAAGGGGTATTGACCGGGGAGCAACGGGACGAATACCTCGCCATCGCCCTGCGCCAAAGCGAGCGCCTCGGCCGTCTGGTGACCGAGCTCTTCGAGCTGACCAAGCTGGATCGCCAGGAGGTGGAACCCCAGTTGGAGCGCTTCCGCGTCGGCGAGCTCGTGCAGGACAACGTCCAGCGATTCCGGCTCCACGCGCAGGCCGGCGACATCCATCTCGAGGCCGACTTCGCGCGGGATCTTCCCCCCGTCTACGCCGACATTCCCCTCATCGAACGGGCCCTCGAGAACCTCATCGAGAACGCCCTCCGCCATACCGAGAAGGGGGGCTCGGTCACCGTGGCGCTGCGGGAAGTGGGTGCCCGCCTCGAAGTTAGCGTCATCGACACGGGCCACGGCATTTCCGAGGACGACCTTCCCCATATCTTCGACCGCTACTACCAGGCCAGCCGCAGCGGCAAAGGATCGAAGGATGGGGCGGGTCTCGGTTTGGCCATCACCCGCCGCATCGTGGAGCTCCACGGCAGCGAGCTGGTCGCCCGCAGCGAGCTCGGCGAAGGCACCACATTTTCCTTCTCGTTGCCCGTGGCGCCGCGCACCCAGCTCTCCGGCCTGGCAAATCTCACAGGACCGGGAGATTTGCGTGACGGAATTGTCATGCCTCCGTGAACGGCGGGTGACGTCGGGGCATCACACTCTTCTTGTCGGCGGGGCCGCTACCCCACGACCCAAACTTCAAGCCCACAACGTCCCTACCGAGCCACAGAGGAGCTTTCAATGAACCTTCGCCGTTCCCTCACCCTCGCCATCGTCATCCTGCTCGCCACCGCGGCGGCCGCTTCCGCCGCCACCTACCGGGTCAAGATCACCAACGTCACCAATACCCAGATCATCAGCCCGCCGGTCCTCGCCACCCACAACCTCGGGGCCAGCGTCTTCACCGTCGGCGAAACCGCCAGCGACGCCCTCGCCGCCCTCGCCGAAGATGCCGATGCCAGCGGCCTCATCACCGCCCTCCAGGGCAGCGACAACGTCCTCGACGTCGTCCAGGGCCCCGGCGTTCTGATGCCCGGTGCCTCCGTTACCCTCGACATCGAGGCCAACGGCTCCTTCCCCCGCCTGTCCGCCGTCGGCATGCTGGTCACCACCAACGACGCCTTCTTCGGCCTTGACAGCTTCGATATCGTCGGCGGCAGCTGGCTCAAGCGGGTCCAGGTTCCGGCCTACGACTCCGGTAGCGAAGCGAACACCGAGTCCTGCGAGCACATCCCCGGTCCCCCCTGCGGCAACGGCGGCGTCCGCGTGACCGGCGGCGCCGAGGGCTTCGTCCACGTCCACCAGGGCGTCCACGGCATCGGTGACGACCTCTCCTCCTTCGGTTACGACTGGCGCAACCCGTCGGCCGCCATCACCGTGATCCGCGTCAACTGAGCCCTTCAGGGTTCCTCCTCCTAAAGCCCCCGTGCGGCGCCATGCCGCACGGGGGCTTTTGCATGCGCGCAGAAACATGACAAGCAAACTTGACACCTTGTCGAGCACGCTGTACATTCTGGGTGTCAAGTGTGTTTTACTAAATGGAAGGAACCCACGACATGACCGACACCAACGATTCACCAGGCTGGGCCGCATGCGGCGGGCCTCGGAAAGACCATAGGAACATGATGCGCCTGCTGGCGGCTCTGGCGACCTGGGCCGTTTGCTTCGTCGGCAGCAGCCAACTGCTGAAGCGCGGCCTCATCGAGCCAAGCCCCCTGGGCTGGTTGGTGGGTCTTACTCCCTCAGTCGCCGCCCTGGTCGCCCTCTTCGCCTTCGCCCGCTACGTGCGGGAAGCGGACGAGCTGCAGCGTCTGATCCAGCTCCAGGCCATGGCCGTCAGCCTCGGCGGCACCTTCTTCGCCATCGCCGGCTACCAGGTGCTCGAGAAGCTCGGCGCTCCGGCCCTCGACGCCAACGACTACACCCTGGTGATGTCGGGTCTCTACACCCTGGGGATCCTCGTCGGCTGGAGAAAGTACCGGTGAAGAACCGACTGAAAGTGCTCCGAGCCGAGCGCGACTGGACCCAGGCCCACCTGGCCCGCGAGCTCGACGTCTCCCGCCAGACCGTCAACGCCATTGAAACCGGAAAGTTCGACCCGAGCCTTCCCCTCGCATTCAAGATCTCGCGCCTCTTCGGACAGCCCATCGAGGCCATCTTTACCGACCGAGAGGAGTTCCAGCCGTGAGCCCCAACCTGTCCAGAGCCATTCCCGTGCTTCTCGCCATCGTCGCCACGACCGTCGCCGTCCTGCCGTCCCTCGCCGAAGCGATCTCTCAGTCCCCCCTGGCCGGTCGCTGGCAAGGGGTTCTGGTGGCCGGCGAGCACGAGCTACGCATCGTCTTCCACGTCGAGGGGAAGGACGACCAGTCCCTACAAGCGACCCTCGATAGCCCGGACCAAGGCGCCCTGGACATTCCCATCGCCGCTGTGCGGGTCGACGGCTCGTCCGTCAGGTTCGAGATCCGTGTCCTAAACGCGACCTTCGCCGGCGAGCTCGACAAGGAGCAAAGGGCCATCGAAGGCGATTGGGAGCAGGCCGGCCTGACGTTTCCCATGACCGTCACCAAGGCCACGCCGGAGTCGGCGGAGCCCTGATGCCCCGGCGACCCGGACTGGCTATCGGTGGCGCCAACTGTCCGGGTCGTCGCCACTGCTCGGCGACAGTCCCAAAATGTCGCCGGCGGTGTCGACGCCGAGCCCCAGGACGGTCCGATTCCCGTAGTTGAAATACGCCGTCACCTGGTTGATCTCGAGGATCTCGCCGTCGGTCCAGCCTACCTTCTTCAGCGCCTCGATGTCGCCGCGACCGAGGGCGGCGGGCTCCCGGGTTAGCCGCCGGACGTAGTCGAGGGCGGCGGCCTCCCGACGTTCGAAGGCCTGGTCCCAGTCCTCCGCTTCCAGCGCTCGCCGAATGGAGGCCGCTCGGTCGCCGTCGCCCAGTAGCCGAGTCATCCCAGCATAGTGATGCTCGACGCAATACTCGCAGCGGTTGAGCAGGCTGGTCAGCACACCCATGGCCTCCAGGAACCAAGCGTCGATGGTGTTGCCCGGATGGTGCAGGACGACCTTGTAGAGGCCCATGTGTCCTTCCAGGGTGTGGGGACGAAGGCTATGGGCGAGCATGATGTTGTCGACGTTGTCGTCCGGCCCCTTGACCCGTTCGTAGAGCTTCCGCAGCTTTCCCTCGGCGTCGTCGTAGGCAATCGTCTCGATCCAGGTCATGGGTGGCGGTCTCCTTTCACGGGTCTTGGTGCGTGTCAGGCCTCGACGTGCAACCCTATCGACATTCCCCTGGCACTTGTTCTTCAAAGAAGCTTCATCGCCCCCGAGAAGCCCGCCAACAAGCCCCTGGCACCTGTTTCGACCGGTCTTCAAAGATGCTTCATCGCCCCGAGAATTGCATTCTCCAACAAGCCCCTGGCACCTGTTTCCACTGGCCCCGAGCATTGCATTCTCCAGCAAGCCCCTGGCACCTGTTTCGACTGCACCTGTTTCGACTGCCCTCAAGAACTTCCCGGGAGATTGGACCGAGTTTTTGCGTTCGACCTGGGTAAGAACTGACAAACCGACGCCGACTTGGAAGTTGGCATCGTCGGCAGAGACCAGGAGGTTGAACATGCCCAGGAAGCTCCGATTTGTCCCGCAGCACGGAATGCTCGTCGAAGTCACCTGCCGAACCCTGCAGGCGCGGCATCTCCTTCAGCCGAGCCCCGAAGTCAACGAGCTCATTCTTGGAGTGCTCGGCCGAGCACAACGCCTGTACGGCATGCGTATCTGCGGCTTCGTCTTCATGTCCAACCACTATCACTTGCTGCTGCACGTCAACGATGCGCAGCAAATGGCTCGATTCATGACCTTCCTCAACGGCAATCTAGCCAAGGAGATCGGCAGAAAGGTGGACTGGAGGGAGAAGGTTTGGGCGCGCCGATATGAGGCCATTCTGGTCAGTCCAGAGGCCGGCCTTTCTAGGCTGAGCTACCTCCTCAGCCACGGTGTCAAGGAAGGGCTGGTCGAGCACCCTCGAGAGTGGCCCGGTGCCCATTGCGTCGACGCCCTCCTCAATGGCAAGCCCCTACGTGGCCTCTGGTTCAACCGCACCTTGGAGTATCGAGCGAGAAATCGAGGTGACGACTTCGATCCGATGGAATTCACAGAGGTGGAGACAGTCGAAGTAAGTCCTTTGCCCGAATGGCGAGGGCGGTCCAGGGCCGGGTTCCGGAGACAGCTCAAAGCAATGATCGAGGGGATCGTCGGCCAGCGGAGGGTCCACAGGAACCCTCGAAGAGATCGTCCAGCAGTCCAAGGCTTCAATTTAGGGCCGCACCACAGACCTGCTCGGCCCAACCGTTCGCCGGCCCCCGCTTTCCACGGCCTAACGCTCGCTTCGAAGGCGTTTCTGAGGGACGCGTATTGCCTGTTCGCGTCTTCCTATCGAACCGCCGCAGAGAAGCTGCAAGCGGGTTTCTTGGACGTCACGTTTCCTGAAGGCTCTTTCCCACCGCCCCTGCCCTTCGTAGCGTCTCGGGCCTAGTTCATCTCACAAGTCTCCACTTCACAAGTCCCTGGCACTTGTAGGGAAGGGTCACAACACCAGAGGTGAAGGCGAAAAAACGCTAAGCGCTGACCTCCGCCGACAGGCCGAAGAACTGGCGCGCTGCCTCCCGAGGCTCCCCCACCAAGTCACGGGCCTTGCCATCCTCCGGCAGCCATTCCACCGGTAGATGCTCTCGGTAGGGCCGGTGAAGGAAACGGCGATCAAAGAGCGCGATCACGCCGCGGTCCTCCGGCGACCGGATCAGCCGGCCCGCAGCCTGGACCACCCGGGTCATCCCTGGAACCACAAAGGCATACTCGAAGCCCCGCTCGAATCGCTCGTCGTAGTACTGCTGCAGCAGCTGCTGTTCCAGCGTCAGGGCCGGAAGGCAGGGGCCCACCACCGCAACCGCTTTGAGCACGTCGCCGGGATAGTCGACCCCTTCGGCGAAAACGCCGCCGGCCACCGCCAGCAGCAGGACATCGCCGAACATCGCCAAACGCAGCGTGTCCAGGATCTCCTCGCGCTGGCGGTCGCCGTCCCCCGCGTTTTGGACGAGAATCCGCTTGGCCTGCGTCCGCATGTGGGACGCAACCTCCGCCAAAAATCGATAGCTCGGAAACAGCGCCAAACAATTCCCTGGCACCTGTTCGGCGAAAGCGCCCAGGCGCTCCGCGATCTTCGGATAGTTCGCCGGCCGTTCCCGATACGTGGTCGCGACGCTTGAATCGATCACCACCCGGCGATGCTCCGCCGGGAAGGGATTCACCACCCGAACCTCCGCCGTGCGATCCCGATCGAAACCCAAGAGGTCCCGGTAAAACTCGAACGGCGACAGCGTGGCCGACAACCCGATCACCGAGTGGCACCGATTCAGGATGCCCCCCAGGAAACGACTGGGGTCCTTGCACAAGATGCGGAATCGGTGGTCTTCGTCCTCCCGCTCCAGGTAGTGGCTGAACGCCTGGTCCGACACCATCAACGCGTTCAGGAACTTGAGGACGCCGAAATACAGGTCAACGAACAGATCGTCCGCCGTCAGCGACTTGGTCTCGCGGCGGAACTCCAGGTAGTCCACAAAAGCGCGGTCGAACCTCGGCCTCAGACGCCAAAGCTCCTCCTCCGGCAGCGCCTGCTCCAAGGCCCAAGAAGCTTGCCCCCCCGGCGGCTGACAATCGAGGACCGTCTCGCGGAGCAGCTGCTCCAGCTGCAGGCATAGACCCGCCAGCTCCCGATGGATCGGAGCGCCGCCGTAGGCGACGATTTCCGCCGCACGCCGACACGCCTCCGACGACAGGGTGGGACTGTAATACCGCCGCCCCCGGTCCACCAGGTTGTGGATCTCGTCGACGACCAGAACCGTGTTCGAGAGGTCCGCGTCCTGGGAAAAATCCCCGAGGGCGACATACGGATCAAAAGCGTAGTTGTAGTCACAAACCACCACCTGGACCTGCTGACTGAGCTCCAGGCTCACCTCGAAGGGGCATACCTCCGCGCGCTTCGCCGCGCTGGCGATGGCATCCGGCAGCAGGGTGTCGTACTCCTGCAGCAGGCTCGGCACCACGCCCGTACGCAGCAGCTTGACGTAATAGTCCCGCGCATAGGGGCAATACTCCTCATGGCAAATCACCTGGTCGTTGGCGCACATCTTGGCCTTCGCCCGCTGCCTCAGGGAGCGAAAAGCGCTCTGAGGATTTAGCATCGAGACCACCGCCATCGCCATGTCCTGCTGCAAATTCTTGGCGGTCAGCACGTAGACCTTGAGATCCTGCGCCAGGGCGTGGCGGACCACCGGAAACAGGGTCGACACCGTCTTGCCGATACCCGTCGGCGCCTCCACCAAGGCATGCTCCCGCTGTTCCAAGGCCCGCTCCACGGCGGTGATGATCTCCCCCTGTCCCGGCCGCTGCTCCGGGTAGGGAAAACTGAGACCTGAGGCGGCGTCGCGACGGCCTTCCCGGGCCTCCAGCCGATCACGGAACGATCGCAGTAGTCCATTGAGGCGTCTGCGGATCGAGGCGTCGATTGCTTTGGGGGACACCTCCACCGGCTCCCGCACCACGGCCTCGCCGCCGATCTCGATCAGGATCAGCTCCGCCCGAACCGCCTCCTCCTCGGGGCGCAAACGCTCTAGCAGCCAGACATAGAGCGCCGCCTGGCGTTCATAGAGCTCTCGGGTCGCCGGCGACAGCGTCGCGCCACGCCGCACCGACTTGATCTCCTCCACCACCAAGACCCCCTCGCCATCCCGCCGCAGACCGTCGGCGCGCCCCTGAAGGGTCACCGTCCAGCCGCGGTGCTCGAAGGAGTGCTTGAGGGTGACCTCGTGCTGGTAGGTCGGATCTTCCTCGAGGGCCGCCTCCTGATATCGGCTGTGGATCGCCTGGCCCAGCCACATCCGCTCGTAGCCTCCGCGGTTGGCAAATCCCAGGCTGCGCAGGAGCTGAGCGTCCAGCAGGTCGGCGACGGCGAGGTCGAGGGTCTTGGCGTCGAGGTCGAAGCGCGGTGCCACGACGCCAGTATAGACGCCCCGGGTCCCCTCCGCCTCGCCTTGCGGCCGATGACGGCTTTGGTCGCCCACTCACGCCGATTCCCAAGATGGCACCGCCGCCGACCCTGGAGGCGGGGCCCGAGCTCACCCCCAACCCTCACGACCCCGGACGGGCCTTGGGCCCGTACCAGAGAGGAACCCATGAAATCCCCCATCGTCTTGATCGCCCTCTTTACCGTGCTATCCACCACAGCACCCCAGACCGCAGGGGCCCAGTGGATCGATGTCCTCGACTATGTGTTCCCCAACCGCCCGAACGGCAACACCTCATCTGTGATCTCCAACCACGGCAATCCGTGGCGAACCTTCTCCAACTCCGGCAGCGTCGGTGAGCGCCTTTCCGGCTTCTACATCACGAAAGGAAACGTCGAGTTCCTTCCAGACCGCGCCCACGCCTACAACTTCGAACAGATGATCTACGACCACAGCTGGATCTACCTGGTTCGGGATACGAGCTGGACATCCACCTGCAAGGACAACGGTCACGTCGCCGGCATGCTCCTGTTCACCTACGAGAACGGCCAGTGGCTGCGGGGCGGCCGGCACTTTCCCCGTTGGATCCAGAACGGTCACACCAAGAGCACCGGTTCCAAATACATCCAAGGGGTCGAGAGGAAGGACGGCCCCGGCGACAACGGCGCACAGGAGGGCCGTTGGTGCAATGCCCACTACTCCGGTTGGACCAGCAGCGACGTCCGAGCGGACCTGTTAGGGGGAAGGACCGTCGGCGGCACCTACTTCGGTGACGTGCTCCAGTTGAGCATCACCGGTGGCTCCGGCAACGGCGACAGCTGGTGGTTCGCCCGCGGAACCGGCCTGATCAAGTTCGGAGACGGTTCGATCGCCGAAGAGCACGACGACATCGTCGACCCCTACGAAGTCATCGCTCGGGTGCCTTGCTGGCCAAACGCCCCCTGCATGTGATCCGCCGGCTTCCCGCCCCTTATCCTTCCTGCCCAGCCTTGATTCCACAGCCCACACTCACCGCGGCTCCTGCGGTGGGGGTGGGCCTCCTTCGTCAGGCGACCCGGATCACGGTCACCCATCCCAGGGGACACCGCAGACGTCGAATCCGACGATCCCATCCACCTCCGGGTTGCTTGTTCCACGCCGCGCCGTCCGGTACCCTGAGCCGGATCCCCACTCCCCCAAACTGCACGGAGGACGACGATGGAACGAGTGATCAGCGGCCTGGGGCTCCTCGTGCTCCTCGGACTCGCCTATGTCTTCTCGAACAATCGACGCGCGGTCAAGCCGCGCACGGTCGTATGGGGCGTCGGCCTCGAGCTGCTGTTCGCGGTGATCATCCTCGCCGAGAGACCGCTCTACTCGTTCCTCGGGATGTCGGTGCTCGTCTTCCTCATCCTCCTCTACCTCTTCGAGGCGCCGTTCCGCGGCTCCGGGGCCAACCGAGCCGTCGTCGGTGCGGGAATCTTCGCCGCCGGCGCCGCCCTCATCGGTGCCTCCTACGGCCTTGCCCCGTTCGGCGTCACAGAGATCGTCGTGTGGGCCGCCCTCGTCGGCGTTCTGGTGAACTTCAAGCTCAAGGATGACCGGCTCGGCCGGGGCGCCTTCGCCCTGCTACTGGTGGCCGGAGTCGGCCAGCTATGGGCCGACGGCACCCACGGCCAGACGGCGTTCCGCGCCCTATCCGACAAAGTCGCGGTCTTCCTCGCCCTGTCGAACAAGGGCGCCGAGTTCCTGTTCGAGAACCTCGCCAGACCGGAATACTTCTTCACCGACGGCAGCACCTGGCCCGGTTTCGGCTTCCAATTCGCCTTCACCGTCCTGCCGACCATCATCTTCTTCTCCGCCTTCATGTCGGTGATGTACTACCTCGGCATCATCCAGGTGCTGATCCAGGCCATGGCCCGCTTCATGCACTGGAGCCTCGGAACGTTCGGCTCGGAAACCATGTCCTGCTCCTCGAACGTCTTCGTCGGGCAGACCGAGGCACCGTTCCTCATCAAGCCCTTCATCGACGATATGACCCCCAGCGAGCTGCACGCCGTGATGGTGGGGGGATTCGCCACCATCGCCGGTGGAGTGCTGGCCGGGTACATCCAGATGGGGGTAAACCCAGGGCACCTGATCGCCGCCAGCGTCATGTCCGCCCCGGCGGCCCTGGTCATCGCCAAGCTCCTGTTTCCGGAAACCGAAGAGTCGGTGACCGCCGGCGATGTCGAGATCCCAGAGGTGAAGACCGCCGACAACATCGTGGAAGCGGCCGCCAACGGCACCACCGACGGCCTCAAGCTGGCGCTGAACGTCGGCGCCATGCTGATCGCCTTCATCTCCCTGATCGCTTTCCTAGATCTGGTGCTGGGCTACTTCGATGTCCTCGTGGACCATCGGCTCCTGGGCGGAGAGAAGCTCGCCGACGCCGCCGAATACCCTGGAATCTTTCCCGGCAGCATGAAGACCCTCTTCGGCACGCTGCTGGCTCCCCTGGCCTTCGTCATGGGGGTACCCTGGGCCGATGCCGCCGCCGTGGGCAACCTCCTAGGCACCAAGCTGACCCTCAACGAGTTCGTCGCCTACGGGTTCCTGGCGGAGCACGTCAGCGCCGGCGATCTCCAGCAGCGCTCCCTGGTCATCGCCACCTACGCCCTCTGCGGTTTCGCCAATTTCTCATCCATCGGCATTCAAATCGGCGGTATCGGCTCGCTGGCGCCCAACCGGCGGGCGCTCCTTTCGAAGATCGCTCTGCGGGCCCTGATGGGGGGTGCCCTCGCCTCCTTCACCACGGCGACCGTGGCTGGTATGCTGCTTTAGCTTGAAGCCTCGGCGCGGCTCGCCTGCGCCGACCCTTCCGCTCCGCCCTCCCTTCGATCCAGTTGCGCCACCGCCATCCGTTCTACGTCCTCCTGATTCTCCTCCTCCTGCCGTCGGCCGTCGCCGACGCGCAGTCGCCCCTCGCTACCCTCAAGCGGGCGGTCAACGAGCAGGTCTCGGCGGCCCGTCAGGTGGCCCCGGAGCTTGGGGTCCACGTCGTCGAGGTGAGCTCGGGGGACGAGATCTACGGCTACAACGCCGACACGCCGCGGATCATCGCCTCCAACGCCAAGCTCTTCACGTCGGCGGCGGCCCTCGACCGCCTCGGACCCGGGTTTTTCTTCGAGACCCCGGTGCGGGTCCGGGGGGAGACCGTCTCCGGAGTGCTCCGGGGTGACCTCGGTGTGGTGGGGGGCGGGGATCCCAACATCTCCGGCCGCCAATACAACGGCGACCCCTTCGGCGCCTTCCGTGAGTGGGCAGAAGAGCTGCGGCGTCTCGGCATCCGACGGATCTCCGGAGAGATCTTCCTCGCCACCGGCCTGTTCGACGACGAATGGGTCCACCCGGACTGGCCGCGGGACCAGCTGGACCGCTGGTACCAGGCGCCGGTGGCCTCCCTCTCGTTCAACGACAACTGCGTGCTGGTCAAGGTCGAGCCGGGCGCGGGCCGGGGCAGGGTCGGCTTGGTACCGGAACTTCCCATCTACCGCATCGAGGGACGGGTGGCGGTGACCCGCAAGGCCAACCAGCAGTCCGTGAGCATCGGTCGGTGGGCCCAGGCCCCCGATCCAGGGCAGCGGGACGCCTTCCGGGTCGGCGGACGGATCCACTGGCGCTCCCTCCAGGTCGATAAATGGGTCACCGTGCCGGATCCCGTCCGCTACTTCGGCTCCGCCCTGCGGCAGGCCCTGGAGGAAGAGGGCATCGCCGTCGAAGGCAAAGTCGTGCCCGTGGAGCGACTCCCCGGCGGCGGCTGGCGGACGGTCACGATCCATCGCACCGACCTCATCACCACCCTCGAAGTGATCAACAAGCGCAGCCAGAATTTCTACTCCGAGAGCCTCGTCAAGCTGCTCGGCGCGCGCCTGTGCGACGACGGAACGTGGGAGGGGGGCCTGCGCGCCGTACGCGACTTTCTCGACGGCGTCGGCATTCCAGAGGGCTACCGCCTGGCGGACGGCTCGGGCATGAGCCGCAAGAATAGGGCCGCCCCCTCCCACCTCACCAGCCTGCTGCGCCACATGTTTTTTCACCGCTGGGGCCCCGAGTTCATCCGCACGCTGCCCTACAGCGGAGAGGTGGATCTCCGCTGGCGGGACCGGCTGGCGGAGCCCCCCTACCGCGGCAACGTGCTGGCAAAGACCGGCACCCTCAACCGGGTGTCGACACTTTCGGGTTACGCCAAGGCGAAGTCGGGGAAGATCTACGCCTTCTCGATCCTGTGCAACGCCAGCCGCGTCAACTGGCGGGCCAAGGCGGCCCAGGACCGCATCCTTCGGGCGCTGATCGACCACGGCTAGGGAAGGCGGACCTTCGCCGGATCTTCATCGCTCCGGCGCCCCTGGATGCCATCCTGCGGAGCGCGGACGCCGCGGCTCGCCCCTGGGGTAGGATCCCTCCGAGGGCACGCGGCCCCAACACCCACCAGGAGATCAACGTGTCCAGCACCCAGCACCGGACGGACTCCCACCGCGCCCTGCTTCGGCAGGTGGAAGAGGTGGTGACCCATATCGCCCGCAGCGGCGAAGAGAAGATCCCGATCCACGCCATGGCGGACGCCATCATTCGCGAGCTGCGGGACGAGCTCGGGATCTTCGGCGGACGTCTCTACGAGCGCAGCGACGAGGACTATGTCCTGCGGGCCACCTTCCCCAACGCCAAACCGGTGGATGAGCTGATCGTCGTCCCCCGCAGCTATGGTCCGATCGAGCTGTGTCTGATGCAGGGCCTCGTCTACATGGAGGCTGAAGACCCCAGGCTCGACCGGGAGCTCGAGGGCTCCCTAGGGGTGGAGGAATTCGCCGCCGTCGAGGTCGGCGGCGAGCGTTACCTCCTGGGCTTCAACGTCGCGCCCGGCCACGACCGGGAGGACATCCTGTTCTCCCTCGGGGTGGTCCGCCACGCCATCAACCAGGCGATCCGCGAGCAGGACGTCGAGGCCATCTTCCATCAAGCCAAGCTGATCCAAAACTCCATTCTCCCCACGTCGGCGCCGCAGCACGGGCCCTTCGACATCGCCGGCCGCAGCGACTCCCTCGACAGCGTCGGCGGCGACCTCTTCGACTTCATCCCCATCCACGACAAGATCCTCGGCCTGGCCATCGCCGACGCGTCCGGGCACGGTTTCCCCGCCGCCCTCCAGGTCCGCGACGTCTACATGGGCCTGCGGATGGGGATGGCCCGGGATCTGAAGATCGTGCGCACGGTGGAGCGCCTGAACCAGATCATCCACGCCTCCACCCTCACCAGCCGTTTCGTCTCGATGTTCTATGGCGAGCTCGAAGCCAGCGGACTCTTCATCTACGTCAACGCCGGGCATCCGGCGCCCTTCCACCTCGCCGCCGCCGGAGACGCCACCACGCTGCGGGAGGGGGGACCGATCCTCGGCCCCTTGAAAGGGGCCACCTACGACCGCGGCATCGTCAAGATGCGCCCCGGCGACATGCTGGTGCTCTTCACCGACGGTATCCCGGAGGCCCTCGGCCGCGTGGAGGGGACCCCGGACGAGGTTCCGGCCGAGGAGTACGGGACGGCCCGGTTGCTTCGGGTGGCCCAGGCGAACCAAGGCAAGACCGCGGAGCAGGTGATCGACGCCATCTTCGACGATCTCCATGCGTGGCGCGGCAACGAGCCCGCCCGCGACGACAGCACCTTGATGGTCGTGGTCTACCCCGAAGGCTGAAGCCGCCGCTGCGGCCAACCGCCGATCGCCGCCGCCTTCTCCGAGATCCATGGAGGGTTCCGACCCATGCACGCCATCGGCATCCTGAAACAGACCCGTACGCTGATCGACGGCTTTGTGGCCGGGACCTCCGAGGACCACCTCGTCGCCATTCCTGAGGGCTTTCGAAACAACATTCTGTGGAACCTCGGCCACGTCGTGGTGACCCAGCAACTGCTCCATTACCGGCTTTCGGGGCAGGACCCGCGGGTCGCGGACGAGCTCGTGGAGGGCTTCCGCAACGGCACTTCCCCCGCCGATTGGACGGAGGTGCCCGACGTCGCGGAGCTGCGCCGACTCGCGGTGGAGCTGCCCGAGCGCCTGGACGAAGATGTCCGCGCCGGTCGGCTGAGCAAGTTCTCCAGCTACACGACGTCAAAGGGGGTCGTCCTGACAACCCTCGAAGACGCCATCAGCTTCAACAATGTCCACGAGGGTATGCACCTCGGCATCATGATGTCCCTCCGCAAAGTCCTCAGCCCCCGGGCCCTTTGACCTCCGATGCGGGTCCTTGGCACCCAGCCAGGCTACCCGGCCGTCCGAACAAGCCCCTGGCACCTGTCCGAACAAGCCTCTGGCACCAAACGTACAGCACATGTTGAAGGCGCCGTGCAAGCGGCGCCGTACAAGCCCCTGGCACCTGTTTCAGGCAGCGCCCTACAAGCCCCTGGCACCTGTATTCAGACAGCACCTGTTTCAGGCAGTACAAGCCCCTGGCACCTGTTTCAAGGAGCTCACGTGAGCTGGTCACGACCGCAGAAAAACCACCTGCTCATCTCGATCATCGGCACCATGGCCGCGCTTATCGGCTTTCGCATGGTCGTCAATCCGGAGCGCCTCGGAACTTTCCACTGGCTCTGGCTGCCGACGGCGATCGTCGTCGTGGCGCTCAACCTGCTGCCCGCCTTCGGTCTCGTCCAGCCAAAGGTGCGCCACGCCGCCCTCTTCCTCGTCTACGGCGCCGCCCTCGGCACGACCGTAGCCCAGGCCATGTCCAAACCCGTCGCACTACAGCCCCTCGACTGGATCTGGCTCGCGGTCGCCGTCATCGGTGCGCTGGTCCATTATTCCCCCAGCGCCGACGACGCCTACACGTCCTGACAGCCGGCCGACGAACCCGGCGGCTCGCTCCAACCATTCCCGCCGCGTTTCCGTCAGCAAGCCCACGCGCCGCGTGGACATCCCGGGACCAACGCTTGCCGCCGCCGTTTTCCTGGAGCAAAAAATACCCGTCGCGCGAACGACGGGTCCGAGTCACAGGTCTTACCACGAGGTGGCGTGAGGCCGGCGGGTTCTCCGCCGGCTTCATTAGGGAACGCGCGGCCGGCGGAAAAGGGGGCCAGAACCGAATCAACGATGTCGAGAGCCCTCACTCGTCCCGCAGCACGAGGACGGGGTCGACCGCCGCCGCCCGCCTGGCGGGGAGCCAGCACCCCACCAGGGCGCAGGCCAGAAGGGCCGCGGCGGCGAAGACGAAGGTCCGGGGATCCGTCGACTCGATGCCGTAAACCAGCGAGGCCAGGTAGCCCGAAAGCCCCCTCGCCAAGACCATCGCCAGCGCGACCCCGGCGCCGACCTGGGCGAGGCCCCGGCGCAGCACCGACATCAGCAGATTCCGACCGCTGGCTCCGAGGGCGAGGCGCACCCCCAACTCCCGACGTCGGCGCTCCACGGCGTAGGCCAAGACCCCGTACAGTCCGAGGACCGCGAGGCCCACCGCGAGGAGCGCAAACAGCACCAGCAGGGACACCGCAAAACGGCGCTGCGCCAGGCCCTCGGACCGCCGCGCGGCGAGGGTGGTGACCTCCGCCAGGGGCAGCCCTGGATCCACCGACCACACCGCTTCCTCCGCCAGGGGCGTCAGCGCCGCGGGGTCCCCCTCCACGCGGACCACCAGCGTGCCCCACCGCTGCCAGTCGGCGATCCTCTGGGAATACGGCGTGTAGACGGCGGGCTCGTCCTCGGCTTCGAGGGTGGTGCTCTTGACGTCGGCCACGATACCCACGATCTCCATCCAGCGGGGTGCCTCCCCCTCCGCCGGCCGCCAGGCGATCCGGCGCCCCACCGCGTCACCGCCGGTCCCCCAGATCGAGTCGGCGAGCTTCCGGTTCACGATCGCCACCGGCGGCGCCGACCCGTGGTCCGCCGCCGTGAAGGCCCTTCCCGCGACGACCGGCTGGCCGAGGGCTCGAAAGTGGTCCCCCAACATCGGCCGACGGCGGGCCCCGGGCTCCGAACCCGGCTCGATTCCCGCCATGATCTCCGGGTCATCGATCACCAATCGACCACCGATACCGCCCCGGATCTCCAGGGGAGCGCCGATCACCGACGACGACGCCTCGACACCCGGTATCCCCCCGATGGCGTCGACGATCTGCTGGAAGGCGCGGGTCTGCACACCGGTGTCACCCCCGTAGCGGCTCTCCGGCAGCACTACCGCCGCGGTCCACACGCCCTCCGGCTCGAAGCCGAGCTCCACCTTCTCCACCTGCCAATAACTGCGGGCCAGCAAACCGGCGGCCACCAGGAGGAGACCCGCAAGGGCGGTCTCCGCCACTACCATCGCCCCCAACAGCCGCTGCCGCGGGGTCCCGACGGCCCGGACGGAGCCTGGATTCAGGGTCCCCCGGTGGGCCCCCGCGGCACGCCACGCGGGTAGGATCCCGATCCCCACACCCACCACCAGGGAGACCGCCAGGGCGAGGCCCAGGATCGATCCGTCGAGCCCGATCCCGGCCCTCCTCGGCAGGTCCTCCGGCGCCCAAGCCAGGAGCAGGTCCTTGCCCCAGGCCGCCATGATCAGCCCCCCGAGCCCGCCCACGAGCCCCAGCAGGCCGGTTTCCACGAGCACCTGCCGCAACAGCCGGACCCGGCTCGCCCCCAGGGCGACCCGGGTCGCCAGCTCCGGCCCGCGGGACGCCGAGCGGGCCAGCAGCAGGCTGGTCAGGTTGACCCCCGAGATGGCCAGGAGCACCCCCACCGCCGCCAGCAACACCAGGAGGGGGGCCCGCACCGGCGCCACCAGAAGATCCCGGAACGGGATCGGATCCGCCAGCTTGCCCCGGTTGGTGCGCGGATACTGCTCCGCCAGTCGCTCCGAGATCGCCGCCATCTCCACCCGGGAGGCTTCGAGCTCGGCCCCCGGTAGCAGGCGCGCCAGGGCGTCGAAGTTGTTCGTGCCCCGATTACCCTCGGCCCAGGGGGTCTCCGCCGCCGGCGTCACCCAAAGATCGATGCCGTCGTCGAAGAGGTCCAGCTCCGGCGGGACCACCCCCACGATCCGGAACGCCCGCCCCGACAGCCGCAGATCGGTCCCGAGAACCCCCTGGCGACCGCCGAACCGCTCCCGCCACAGGCGGGTCGAGACCACCGCCACCGGCTCGGCGCCGGTTTCGTCGTCCGCCCCTTCGAGCCAGCGGCCGAGGACCGGGCGCGCTCGAAGCGCCGAAAACAGAGACGGCTCGGTGACCATGCCCCGCAGCCTCTGGGGGGGGCCGTCCGGCGGGGTCAGATCGAAAGACCAGGCGCGGAGAAAGAGGGTGATGTCCCCCAGGGTCTCGCTCTGGGTCCGCCAATCGTCCCCGTCGGGGAGGGAGACATCCCCCTCCCGCGTAAGCATCACCAGTTCGTGGGGGTCATCGACCGGCAGGGGCTCCAGAAGGACCCCGCGGACGACGCCGAAGATCAGCGCGTTGGCCGCGATACCTATCGACAGCGTGGCCAGGGCCAGGGAGGAGAATCCCGGATTCTGGAGGAGCTTGCGGAGCGCGAGACGTAGATCTTGGAGCATGAAATCCTCTGCGGTGCGGTCGGCGTCGTTCGGTCGGCGTTACCTTGTCAAGCCAGATCCATGCCAAGACCCCCGTCGACGTGGAAGACGCCTTCGGCGGCGGGGCGCCGGGCGCGGACGGGTCCAGATCGCCGAGGGGTCTCCCTCGAGGCCTTCGCCGACGTTCGCTCGTGGGACGCCGTGTCCCGAGAACGGGCAACCGGTAGAGGGATTGGCGGCGGCTCGGCGGGCGGATATGATCGAGCCGCTCGACACCCGCCGACCCTCTTACCGACAAGCCCGCCCGGCGCTGGAATTCCGACGATGACAGAACGCGTCCGTCCCCACGGCAAGCCGTCCCTGCTCGATCCCACCGATACGTTCGTACGCCGCCACATCGGCCCCACCGACGACGATGTCGCCCAGATGCTCGACGCCCTCGGGGTCGATACCCTTGGGCGCCTGATCGACGAAACCGTTCCGCCGTCGATCCGGATGGAGTCCCCCCTCGAACTGGACGGCCTGGACGACCGCCATCGCCAGCTCGGAGAGCAGGAGCTTCTGGCCCGCCTGCGGAAACTCGCCGGCCGCAACCAAATCGTCCGCTCCATGCTCGGTACGGGCTACTACGACTGTCACGTCCCCGGCGTCATCCAGCGCAACATCCTCGAGAACCCCGGCTGGTACACCCAGTACACCCCATACCAGGCGGAGATCTCCCAGGGCAGGCTTGAGGCGCTGCTCAACTTCCAGACCCTGGTGGCCGACCTCACCGGGCTGCCGGTGGCCAACGCGTCCCTCCTCGACGAAGGCACCGCCGCCGCCGAGGCCATGCACGTCGCCCACGCCCGGACCCGCGGCAAGCGATCCACCTTTTTCGCCGCCGACGACTGCCACCCACAAACCCTGGCGGTGCTCGAAACCCGCGCCGCCGGCCCCGGCATCGACCTCCGAATCGGCGATCCGACGACCGCCGACCTCGACGACGGGGACCTCTTCGGCATCCTGCTCCAATACCCCACCACCGACGGGCGGATCGAAGACGTGGCGGACCTGGTGGCGCGGGCCAACGACGCCGGCGTCACCGTCGTCATGGCCACCGACCTCCTCGCCCTCACCCTGCTGCGCCCGCCGGGGGAGCTCGGCGCCGACATCGCCGTGGGCTCGGCCCAGCGGCTCGGGGTGCCGATGGGCTTCGGCGGGCCCCACGCCGCCTTCTTCGCCACCCGCGAGGCGTTCAAGCGGCAAATCCCCGGACGCATCATCGGAGTCTCCAGGGACGCCGACGGTAACGAGGCCCTGCGGATGGCGATGCAGACCCGCGAGCAGCACATCCGCCGCGAGAAGGCCACCTCGAACATCTGCACCGCCCAGGTGCTGCTGGCGATCATGTCGGGCATGTACGCCGTCTACCACGGCCCCGAGGGCCTGCGCCGCATCGCGGAACGGGTTCGCGCCCTGACCCTCACCCTCGCCGAGGGTCTGCGCCGCCGGGGCTGCGAAGTCGACGGCGGCGTGCGGTTCGACACCCTGGCGGTGGCCCACCCCGACCGCGACGCCGACACCCTGATCGAAGGCGCCCTGGACCGCGGCTACAATCTGCGCCGCCTCGACGACCGCAGGGTCGGCCTGTCCCTCGACGAAACCACCGACGTCGACGACCTGGTCCGCGTCCTCGGCGCCTTCGGCGAGGACGCGGACGAAGCCTCGGTGGTGGCCCTCGCCGAGACCGTGGACCTGGGGCTGCCGGAGGGGATCGCAAGAACCTCCGGCTACCTCGACCATCCTGTGTTCCACCGCTATCACACGGAACACGAGATGCTCCGTTACATCCACAGGCTCGAGTCCCGGGACCTTTCCCTGACCACGTCGATGATCCCCCTCGGTTCTTGCACCATGAAGCTCAACGCGACGAGCGAAATGGTGCCGGTGACCTGGCCGGAGTTCGGCGCCCTCCACCCCTTCGCCCCCGCCGACCAGACCGCCGGCTACCGGGAGTTGCTGGAAAGCCTCGAATCCTGGCTTTGCGGGATCACCGGCTTCGACGCCGTCTCCCTCCAGCCCAACTCCGGCGCCCAGGGGGAATACTCGGGTCTGATGACCATCCGTGCCTTCCACCTCGCCCAGGGCGAGGCCCACCGCAACGTCTGCCTGGTGCCGGTGTCCGCCCACGGAACCAATCCGGCGTCGGCGGTGATGGCGGGCATGCGTCCGGTGGTGGTGAAGTGCGACGACCACGGCAACGTCGACCTCGACGACCTCCGGGCCAAGGCGGACAAGCACGCCGACAACCTCGGCGCCCTGATGGTCACTTACCCCTCGACCCACGGCGTCTTCGAGGAGGCCATCCGCGAGATCTGCGACGTGGTCCACGAACGGGGCGGTCGGGTGTACCTCGACGGCGCCAACATGAACGCCCAGGTCGGCCTTTGCCGTCCCGCCGACTATGGCGCCGACGTCTGCCACCTCAACCTGCACAAGACCTTCTGCATCCCCCACGGCGGCGGCGGTCCGGGGATGGGGCCGATCGGCGTCACCGCCGAGCTGGCCCCGTTCCTACCGGGGCACCCGGCGGTGGCGGTGGGGGGCGAGACCCCCTTCGGCACGGTGGCGGCGGCCCCCTGGGGTAGCGCCTCCATCCTGCCCATCTCGTGGGTCTACATCGCCCTCATGGGGCCCCCGGGGCCTCACCCGCGCCTCCGAGGTGGCGATCCTCTCCGCCAACTACATGGCCCGGCGCCTGGAGGATCACTACCCCGTCCTCTACCGGGGCGCCCACGGCCGCAGCGCCCATGAATTCATCCTCGACCTGAGGCCTTTCAAAAAGAGCGCCGGGATCGAAGCGGAGGACGTCGCCAAACGACTGATGGACTACGGCTACCACGCCCCCACGATGTCCTTCCCGGTGGCGGGGACCCTGATGGTGGAACCGACGGAGAGCGAATCGAAGGAGGAGCTCGACCGCTTCTGCGACGCGATGATCGCCATTCGGGGCGAGATCCGCGCCGTCGAAGAGGGTACCTGGGGCCAGGACGACAACCCCCTGAAGAACGCCCCCCACACGATGGGCGCGGTCACCGCCGAAGCCTGGGACCATCCCTATGGCCGACGCCAGGCCGCCTTCCCTGCGCCCTGGGTCGAGGAGCATAAGTTCTGGCCCTCGGTGGCGCGAATTGACAACGCCTGGGGCGACCGGAACTTGATTTGCACATGTCCCCCCTTGGACGCCTACGAGGACGACTGACGGACGGCGCGGTGCGAGGCCTCCTCACCCTCGTCGCCTTGATCGCGGCTCCGGCTTTCGGTGCCGGGACCCCGGTTGTCCACAACTACGACCGGTCCGAGTACGGCGGCGGCGGCCAGGTGATCGCGGCGGCCCAAGATTCCCGCGGCATCCTCTACTTCACCAACAACGCGGGGCTGCTCGAATACGACGGCGCCTCCTGGCGGACCCACGACCTCCCAGGATCCCTAGACGCGGTGGCGACGGACGCCGACGACGTCGTGTGGCTCGGGGGGCCGGGGGAGATCGGCCGGATGGCCGCCGACGCCGACGGCGTCAAAACCTACGCCTCCGAGGTGGACCGCCTCCCCGAAGGGGATCGGGAATTCTCCGACGTCTGGCCGGTCCTCGCCACCGACCGCGGGGTCTTCTTCATGGCCCGGGAGCGCCTGATCCGCTGGCACCGGGACCACCTGACCACCTGGCCCGCAGACGCCGACGCGATCTTCTACCGCGCCTACGAGATCCACGGCGAGCTTCTCTTCGCTCAGGTTTCCACGGGACTCCTCCGCCTCCGGGGCGACGTCCTCGAACCAATTCCCGGCGGCGAGATCTTCGCGGACAAAGAGGTGAACGCGATGTTCGAGCTGGAGGACGGCTCGGCCCTGGTCTTCACCCGACTCTGGGGGGCGTATCGGGTCCAGGCGGAGGGGGTCGAGCCGGTGGAAAGCCAGGCGGAGGGATGGCTCATCGACGCCCAGGTCCAGCACGGATGCGAGCTTCCGGACGGCCGCTACGCCCTCGGGACCCGCCGCGGCGGCGTCGCCATCCTCGGACAGGACCTGGCGATCGACACCGTCCTGGACACCGAGAGCGGGCTGGCCTCGGACGGCATCAACTTCGTCATGGTGGACCAACAGGACAACCTCTGGCTGGCGACCGACGACGGCATCAGCCGGGTGATGCTCGACGCGTCCCTGACCCTCTTCGCCGCCGAGGCAGGTCTCGAAGGCTCCGTCTACTCCCTCACCTGGCATCGGGATCAGCTCCACGTCGGCACCGGCATGGGCCTGTTCCAGGAGATCCCCGACCCCTACGGCGGACCGCCGCGGTTCGCCGCGGTGCCGGATCTCCCCTCCGCCGTTTGGTCCACCCTGGGGGACAACGACAACCTTTTGTCCGCCACCACCGATGGGGTCTTCGTCGTTCGCACCCGCGGACGGAACGGCCTCTCCGTGAGCACCGTCGAACGCCTGTCGACCGAGGCCGCCCTCCTGCTGTTTCGCCTCGAGGCCTTCCCCGACCACGTCTTTGTCAGCCTCGCCAACGGCATCGGCGCCGTAAGGAGCGACGGCGACACTTGGACCTGGCTCGGCCGCCTCGACGGCGCGCCGGGGGTGGAGATCCGGCGGGTGGCCGAAGGGGCCGGGGGTGAGATCCTCGCCACGGCCTTCGGGCGCCCTGAGATCTACCGAATCCAGTTCCCCGCCAACCTGGAGAACGGTCTTACGACCCAGGTCCTCGCCCCCCCCTCTTCCGGCATGGTGACCGCCGTCGGCGGCGACCTCATCTTCTCCGGCGCCGAGGGGCCGCAGCGGTACCTGGGAATCGACGATGAAGGACCTTGGCCCTTCGCCCCGGCGCCGGACCTCGAGCCCCTGAGCCCGGACGGATCCCCCTTCTGGATCCTCGACGCGGGTCCAGATCGGCTGTGGCTCTACCAGGGCCAGCTCAAACTCGCGGACCGGGATCCGGAGGGCGGATGGCGCCCCCGGGAGCTGGCCGCCCGGCGCCTCGAAGGGCCGGTGGTGGTGGCCGAAGACCCCGACGGGGCGGGAACCTGGATCGGCGCCGAGGAGGGCCTCTATCGCTTCGACCCGTCAGCCCAGACCCGCGCCTCCGGAGACTTCCGCGCCCTCGTCCGCAGGGTCGCCGTGCTCGGTACCGACCGGGTGCTCCACGGTGGTGGCCCCAGGGCGGCCGACGCGCCTCCGAAGGTACTTCCCTACGCTGACAATCGGCTGCGCTTCGAATTCGCCGCCCCCAACTTCGACCAGCAGGCCGGCTCCCTCTTTCAGCTCCGCCTGGAGGACTTCGACCCGGACTGGTCCGGCTGGAGTGCGGCGAGCTCGAAGGAGTACACCAATCTGCCGGAGGGTTCTTATACCTTTCGCGTCCGGGCCCAGAACGCCTGGGGGGACGTCAGCCGGGCGGCGACCTTCTCCTTCGTCATCGAGCCCCCCTGGTACCGCACCTGGTGGGCCTACGGGGTCTACATGGCCTCGGCCTTGGCCTTCCTCTTCCTCTTCGCCCGGCTGCGGAGCGCCGGCCTGCGCCGCGACAAGGAGCGACTCGAACGGCAGGTGGCCCAGCGAACCCAAGAGCTCGAAGAGCGGAATCGTTTCGCCGAGGGGCAGGCGCGGGAGCTTGCGGCGACCAACCGCGAGCTGGCGGCGGAGAACGAGCTTCGCCGTCGCCTGGAGGAAGAGCAGATCAAGATGCAGGCCCGGATGGAGCAGGCCCAGAAGCTCGAAAGCCTGGGGCTCATGGCGGGCGGTATCGCCCACGACTTCAACAATCTCCTGATGGCGGTGCTGGGGAACGCGGAGCTGAGCCTGGAGGACGAAGCCCTGGATCCCGAGCCGCGGCGTCGGCTGATGGAGATCTCCAGGGCAGCCCAGCGGGCCGCCGACCTATGCCAGCAAATGCTCGCCTTCGCCGGGAAGGGCCCCCGGCACGAGTCGCGGATCGACCTCGGAAAGCTGGCCGCAGATGTCTCCGGACTGGTCCGCGGATCGGCGGGCTCGAAGATCGACCTGCGGGTCGAGCTGTCCCCCGACCTCCCCCCCTGCCGCGGTGACGCCGACCAGCTGAGGCAGGTGCTGATGGGCCTGCTGCTCAACGCCGTCGAAGCGGTCGGCGACCGCGGGGGCACCGTCCGCGTGGTGTCCTGCACGAGGCGACTGGGCCACGGCGAGCTCGACGACCTCGTGCCGGAAACGCCTCCCCCGGGACTGTATGCCTCCGTCCGGGTCGAGGATGACGGCGCGGGCATGGACGACGAGACCCGCCGCCGGATCTTCGACCCGTTCTTCAGCACCAAGGTCGCGGGCCGCGGACTGGGGCTGGCGGCGGCCCTCGGCATCGCCCACGGCCACGGCGGGGCGATCCGGGTCGCCAGCGAGCCAGGGCGGGGCAGCACCTTCGAAATGCTGCTACCCGCCCTGTCGCCGGAGGACCTCGCCGACGATGAATCGAAGGAACCCGAAGCGGCTCCCCCGCGACCCCGGTCTGGAGCGGTCTTGGTGGTCGACGACGAGCCCATGGTCCGGACCGTGGCGTCGTTGATGCTCCGCAACTACGGACTCGATGTCCTCGAATCCTCGAGCGGCCAGCGGGCCCTGGAGCTGTTCGAGCGGCGGGCCGACGACATCGCGGTGGTGCTGATCGACCTCACCATGCCGGGGCTCGACGGAGTCGAGACCTTCCGCCGAATGCGGCGCATCGATCCAGAAGTCCCCGCCGTCCTGTCGAGCGGCTTCGGCGAGGACACCATTGAAGAGCGCTACCTGGAGGAAGGCTTCTCCGCCTTTCTCCACAAGCCCTATCGCTCCGAAGCCCTCTTCGCCTGCCTCCGCAAAGCCCTCGGCTGAGCCAGCCGTCAACGCCGGGACGAACTGGGCCGTACCAAAGGTCATGCTGCGACCCTGGTTCCTACCCCTAGTCCTGGGAACGCTGACCCTCTGGCCCGAAGCCGTCGGCGCTCAGGCTCCGCCCCTTGGAAGTCGGGTCGAGGTACAAGTACGCGAGCGGGGCGGCCGCGCGGTGACAAACCAACAAGTGGCGCTGGTCCCGTCCCAAGGCCGCCGGTTCCGGCGGGCGATCCGGCAAGGCCACCTCGACAACGAAGGGCGAGTTGTTTTCGAGGGGGTCTCCGCCGGGACCTACGACGTCAAGCTACCGGACCTCCAACCACCGCTTTTGGGGCCCGACAAGAACCCGTTCACACCGTCCCCCAGGGTCACGATCCTGGACAACGGCGAAACCGTCAGGGCGGCCATCGAGCTCTGGCGCGGTATCCCTCTAAGCGCGAGCATCGATGTTCCCGGCGCCTCCGGCCAAGGATTCCGGGCTCGATTCCGGCACCTCGACACCGGGTCCACAAGGTTCTTGAGCTTCCCCCCCGAAGGCCAGATCCGCACCCACCTGGTGCCGGGAATATGGCAGGTGGACGTGCGCCCTCGGGACGGGTTTCTGCTCATCGGAACCGAGCTGGACGGAACCGCCCTTCCCGGCGCCTCGGTGACCGTCGACCTCCTGTCGCACCCGGTGGAGCACCAGGCGACCTTCAGCTACCTTTCCCCGTGCACCATCTCCGGTGCGGTCACCGAGATCTCTGGCCAGGTGCCGGCGGTCTACGTCGAGGCGACCCTCGTCGAGCCCGGCCCCTGGATCGACGCAGCCCGGCGCCGCGGCGGCTCCCGATACGAGTCCGTGATCGCCCCGGTCGATAGCCGGACGAGCCGCTACGAGATGACGCTTCCGGACGGGCGCTGGCAAGTGGCGCCGAAAGGGAAACGACTGCGCGAAAGTCGACCCGAGCGGGTCGAGGTGGCGATGGCACCCGGCGGGTCGGAGAACGTCGACTTCACGATCGAGCTCGAACCTCCCGCCGCTGAGACGGGCGAAATGGTGGTCATCGTGGAGGGCCCCAAGGGGCGCGGCAAACCGGGCGCCAAGGTCGAGGTTCGAACCTCCCGGGACGCGCCGCCCGTCGCCGCCGGGACGAGCCACGCCAGCGGTCTGGCCCGGGTGCCCGCGCCGGCCGAGGGGAGCTATCTGCTGGTGGCCGCCCACGTCTCGACCCTGGAAGGAACCACGCGGATCGAGGACTACGATCCCGATGCGGAGAATCCGGCCGTGCCGACCGTCCGGCTTCCCCGCGGGGCCGAGATCCAGGTCCAAGCCTTGGATCGGGAGGCCCGCCCGCTGCCCGGAGTAGAGCTGAGGGTCCGACGCCTGGACCCCGAACCCGAGATCCTGTCGGAAGACCGGCGGATCTTGAGGTCCAAGATGTCCCGGGCGCTGGTCACCGACCATTCCGGAAGGGCCACCGACGCCGGCTTCTACCCGGGTCGGTACCGGCTCGAGGCAAGGCTCCAAGGCGCCGACGGACAGGGCTACTCGGTGATCCTCCGCTCCGCAGAACGCTCCGGTCGCAGGCTCGATCTCCGCCTCGGATCCGAATCCGTTCGGGTCGATGCCCGGCTGGTGCCGGCCCCCCGACTTCGAATGGCCCTCGACTGTGTCGACGGCTGGCCGCTGCCGCAAACCGCCGACGTCTACCTGATGGACATTGGGACCGGCACCGACGTGGCGGAAGACGGTCCTACGGCCAGGGCCGGCGACTCCCTGTCGGCCGACCGTCAGCTGCTGGCGGGGGAGCGTCGGGATCAGCTGACCTTGGGCCCGCTGGTTCCGGGTCTCTACCACTTGAGGGTACGCCCAGAGGGCTTCGACCGCTGGACCTGGGCCTATGGGACCTACGACATCGCAGACGCCTTCGCAATCCGGGTCGGTCCAGACCGCGAGGACCTCTTGGACCTCGGCACACTGCCGGTGGAGTGCGGCCCCGCGGTGGATCTGATTCCGAGCATCGATACCGGCCACCCCTCCCCCGATGTCGGCAAGGTGGGGATCTCGGTGCGAGCCCTCGAGCTTTCCGGCGAGCCCACGGAGCCGCCGAGGGTTCTGCGGGACGTCCAACGCTTCGAGCTGAGGGGTTTAGGCCGCGGTGAGCAGATCCTAGAGGTGACCCTGGACCACCCGTGTTTTCTCCCGGAGACCCCGCTCACCTGGGACCTGCCCCTCGACCTGGAACGGGGCGCCTTCCAGGAGCTGATGCTGGCGGTGCCGGACCTGGGGGCGGCGATCGAAGTCCGCGGCCGCTCGGCCTGGGCCCGCTTGATCGCGACAGGGCCGCCGATCCCAGACCAGGAATTGGAGACTCGGTCCGCGCCGCTGAAGTCGGGACGAGCCCTTTTCCCATCCCTTCCAGCCGGGACGTACCGGGTGGATCTGTGCCCCACCGCCGACTGCGGGTCGCCGGACCTGACCTGGGCCGAGGTCAAGACGGATCCCGGTCAGGTACTCCAGCTCCGCGACCGGCGCCTCGACGACGTGGGAGACGACGGGGCGACGTCGGCCACCTCGGGGCCGAACCGCTGACCGGCGATGGAACCGATCGACGCTCGGGCCGGACAGGCGCTCCACCGGCGACTCGGACTCTGCTCGCGCCCTCTCTTGACACGTCACAGGAAGCCTTCATCTTCAGTCCAGCATCGCGGCGGCCGTCCGGCTGCTATGATTCTTGGACACCCGTACGCCTCTGCGCTCACCACCCCCAGGCTCGCCATCTTCAGCGAGGAGATACGCCATGGCCCGAAACCGCAGTGTATTCAGCTACGCCCGAGGCCTGAGCAGAGACATCCGCGTCCTCGGCAAGAACCTCGACATGGCCAATCCCTGGTCGACGTTTTTCGACTTCGTCGGCCCCGCCTCCTCCTGGCTCGACCACGAACGCTCCGAGCTGCGGCCGCCGAGGCGCCTCGGCGAAGTCGACGGCTTCCTCCGCAGCGTGGCCCACGCCACGGTTCCACGCGCGTTCTTCCTGCGGGACAGCCCCTGCTCCCTACCCAAGGTCGATGAGAACGACCCCTTCCCCCGGGAAGCGTGGTTCTTCGTCAACGGTATCGGCTCCGACCTGACCCTCCTGGCCAAGCACGGTGACTTCCTGGAGGCCCTCTTCGGCAGGCGTTGTGAGCTGGTCTACAACCCCACCGACGGACTTCCCCTCGATATCCTGGAGTCGGTTCTGGGGCACACCTTGGACGCCCAGGAGCGCCCGGCGGACTACCTCTTGGAGCGGGTGACGGACGCCCTCTCGGACTCCCGCCTCGATCGGGTCGTCGTTGTGGGGCACTCCCACGGAGCCAAGGTCGTGTCGCGGATGCTGGAGCAGCTGGTCCCCGGTCTCCAGGACTCCGCCCCGTTGCGCCGCCTTGAGGTCTACACCCTGGGGGCCGCCGCCGACGCCATGGAGGTCCACCCCACCCTGTCCCGCGACGCCGGGAGGCTGGTGCCCTACGTCGAGCACTACGCCAACCTCGACGACGTCATCGCCCGCATCGGCATTCTCCAAGGGAGGCCCAAGCCCGCGGAGACGCGAAGGGCCCCGGGCCGCGGCGGAGACGGGACGACGCTGCGGGGCGAAATCTACGTGCTGCCGAACCGCGGCCATCTCTTGAACGCCCACTACCTGCCGGCGGTGGGGGAGCGGCGCTTCCGTAGTGACCGCTTCGGTGGAGACAGCCGCCTCTACGGCTATCTCGGGGGCGCTACGCCGGACTACTTCAACACCCTCTGAGACGTCGACACCCCCTGAAAAAGGGAGGGTACCGGCCCCGGGCATTCCGGCCTCCGGGCGCGGTCCCATAGCCGCACGATCACGCCATGGGCCGTCACGGCCCTGAGCGGCTATACTGCGGACCATGATCCACGGACGGAGGAGACAGCCTTGACTTCCACTTCCCGGCTTCCGGCCCCCAAACCCATCGCCCGCCTGCTCGACCTCGTCCCCGAGTCGAGCCAGCGGATCCTCGGTCTCGACGTCGACGAGGCGCGGCGGAGGGTCCTGTCCGGCGTACCGGGATCCGTCGCCGGCATCGACGGTTCCTTCGCTTTGGTGGCCCGGGACGGAGACGCGATCCGGATGGCCCGCAGCCTCGACCGTCCCCTGCGCTATTTCCTCGCCAAGGAGGCGGACGGGCCCATGCTGGTGGTGGCCGAGAGAATCGACGAGATCAAGGCTTGCCTCGAAGAGGAAGGCTACGCCGACCAATTCCACCCGTCCTACACCCGGATGGTGCCGGCCCACCACGTCACCACCCTACGCCTGGTGGGGTGCCCGGATCCCAACCCCGTCCACCGCCGTTTCTTCGATCCCCCCATGGCCAGCCTGCCGCCGGACCTCGACACCGTCGGCGAACGCTACGTCGGCACTCTGCTCGACACGGTCGACCGCTGGCTCGGGGCCCAGGGCGACGACGAGCCCATCGGCGTCCTCTTCTCCGGCGGAATCGACAGCGGCGCCGTGCTCCTCGCCGTCTACCATCGGCTCCTTGCCACCGGCCGCAGCCCGGCGCGGCTCAAGGCGTTCACCCTGTCGGTGGACGGCGGCGGGGCCGACGCGCAGCAGGCCCGCGAGTTCCTCCGCCGCCTCGACCTCGAGATGCTCGGCGAGACCATCGACGTCCCCGCCGACGCCGTGGATCCCCTGCGGGCGGTGGAGGTCATCGAGGACTACAAGCCCCTCGACGTCGAATGCGCCGCCGTCGGCCTGGCTCTCTTAGAGGGCATCCGGGAACGCTACCCGGAGTGGCGCCTGATGGCGGACGGCGACGGGGGCGACGAGAATCTCAAGGACTACCCGATCGAGGAGAACCCCGAGCTCACCATCCGCAGCGTGGTCAACAACCCGATGCTCTACCACGAGGGCTGGGGGGTCGACGCGGTGAAGCACTCCTTGATCTATTCCGGCGGCCTGTCCCGGGGCTGCGTGCGAACCTGGGCCCCGTCCCAGCGCCTCGGATTCGAGGGTTTCAGCCCCTTCACCCGCCCGGCCCTGGTACGGGTGGCGGAGGGTATCCCCTTCGCCGAGCTCACCCAGGGTGACCACGGGGCTCTCTACGACCTCAAGGGCGAGGTGGTGGCCCGCGGCTTCCGGCGCCTGCTGGACGTCGAGATGCCCGTCTTCCCGAAACGGCGTTTCCAGGACGGCGCGGTGCCTGATGCGGTCCGCGAGGCCCGCTTCGGCGACGCCGGGCACCGCTACCGGCGCCACTTCCTGGAGTGCCACGGCGGCTGATGACCCCGGCGCCCGCCCCTTCGGCGGACCGTCGCATCCGAGGTTTGCGCCCTGAAAAGCCGAGGGTGGATCCTCGGCGGCCCATCGGCTTCGAGGTCGAGGTGGAGCGCCAGGCCGACGGCAGGCTGCTCGACAGCCTGACCGTCTTCCTGGCGGGCCGGGAATGCCCCTTCACCTGCGTCTTCTGCGACCTCTGGCGCTACACCACTGACGCGCCGACGCCCCCCGGCGCCATCCCTGAGCAAATCCGCATCGCCTTGGACGCCACCCGTGATCACCGCAGATTCGGCGGCCAGATCAAGCTCTACAACGCCAGCAACTACTTCGACGCCAGGGCCGTCCCGCCGGCGGACGATCCCGAAGTCATACGCCTCGTGGCGGATTTCGAGTCGGTGGTGGTCGAGTGCCACGCCAAGCTCATCGGCCCTCGCTGCTTCAGCTTCGCCGAACGGCTGGGGGGCCGGCTGCAGGTGGCCATGGGTTTCGAAACCGCCCACCCCGAGGCGCTGGATCGGCTCAACAAGCGTGTAGGGCTGGAGGATCTCCGGCGGGCCGCCGCGCGGCTGCGGGACGCCGGGATCGGGCTCCGCGCGTTCGTCCTCGTCGGCACCCCCTTCATCCCCCGCGAGGGCGCCCTCCGCTGGGTCGAACGCAGCGTGGCCTTCGCCCTCGAACAGGGTGCGGAGCAGGTGGTCCTCATCCCGGTCCGGGGCGGCGAAGGGGAGTTGCTTCGGCTCGAAAGGGAGGGATCCTTCACGCCGCCGAGCCTCGACGACATCGAGGCCGCCGTCGCCCTCTGCGCCCCCCTCGCCCCCGGCGCGGTGTGGGTGGACGGCTGGGACCTCGAACGCTTCGCCGGCGACGCCCGGGACGCCGACTTTCGCATTGCCCGACTTCGAAACCTTCAGCTGAGCGGGGCGGCCCCCGCCGCGGCCGACGCGGTTCCATGATGCGGCGCCCCGCGACCTTCGATGTCGCCATCCTCGGCTCCGGTTTCGCCGGCTCCATCCTCGCCCGGGTTCTGGCGCGGCAGGGCAAACGGGTCCTGCTGTTCGAGCAGGGCCGCCACCCCCGTTTCGCCCTCGGGGAGTCTTCCACCCCCCTCGCCAGCCTGTCCCTCGAACGGCTGGCGGCCCGCTACCGGCTCCCGGACCTCTATCACCTCGCCACCTACGGCCGGTGGACGGACCACCTGCCCCACCTGCGGCGGGGCCTCAAGCGGGGCTTCACCTTCTTCCACCACCGGCGGGGCCAGCCCTATCGCAACGGCCCCGGGAACGAAGCCCGGCAGATGGTGGCGGCCAGTCCCGACGATCGCATCGCCGACACCCACTGGCTCCGGGCCGACGTCGACCAACACCTGATGCGACGGGCCGCGGAGGAGGGGGTGACGGTCCATGAAGACACCCGGGTCGAGGGGGTGGAGATCACCGCCGACGCCGTCCACCTGACGGCGGTCCGGAACGGAGAGCCCCTGCGGTTTTCCGCCGGGCACGTCGTCGACGCCACCGGAGGCGCCGGCGTCCTCGCCCGCTCCCTGGGCATCCCCCGTCGCACCGACGCCATGGCGGTGGACACCGGCCTGCTCTACTGCCACGCCCAAGGGACGCGCCCCTTCGCGGAATGCGCCCCCGACGCCCACCTCGGGGACGGCCCGTACCCCGAAGAAAAGGCGGCGGTCCACCACCTGCTGGACGTCGGCTGGCTCTACGCCCTCCCCTTCGACCACGGCGTCACCAGCGTCGGCCTGGTGCTGCGCAACGGCCACCCCGACGTTGATCCGGATGCCCTCGCCGCGGACCCCGAGGGCGGGTGGAGGCGCCTCCTCGAACCCTATCCGAGCCTTTGGGAACAGCTCCGGGGTGCCCGGCCGGTGGTCCCATGGCGCTACCGTCGCCGCATTCAGCATCGCCTCGACCGCGCCGCCGGCCGCCGCTGGTTCCACCTGCCCCAGGGGTTCTGCTTCGTCGACCCCCTCTTCTCCACCGGCATGGCCTGGAGCCTGATCGCGGTGGAGCGGCTGGCGTCCCTCTTCGAGGAACGCTTCGGGGACTGGCGGCGGTACGACCACCTGCTACAGCGGGAGGCGGACCAGGTCGAACGGCTGGTGGAGGCCGCCTACCTGTCCATGGACGACTTCAGGATCTTCTCCGCCGTCACCCTCGCCTACTTCGGCGCCGTCAGCTTCGAGGAGGCGCGGCAGCGGCTACGGCCGGCGCAGGTCGGCGAGCCCCCCGACCCCTGGCGGGGATTCCTCGGCGCCGGCGATCCCATCATCGAATCCCTCTTCGCCGACCTGGGCGACCGCCTCCGCGGCAGCTCGAGCCCGGGCCGCGACGGGCAACGTGACCGCGACGGGCAACGTGACCGCGACGGGCAAAGTGACCGCGACGGCTTCACCCCATGGATCCTGAGGGCCCTGTCGCCCCGGGACGTCGCCGGCCTCGATCGCCCCGCCGCCCCCAACCTTTTCCCCGTCGATCTGGATATCCTCGTCGAGCGGGCCGACCTCCTCGGCCTGCGTCCGGAAGCCGTCTCCGCAGCCCTCCCGAGGCTGCGGGGAGACGCCTGAGCCTTCACCCAGGAGCCCGCCCATGTCCGCACCCACCGACCGCGATCCGAGCCACCTGGACGCCAACCGACGCCTCTGGGACCACTGGACCGACCTACACCACGGGGCTAAGTTCTACGACGTCGACGGCTTCCTCCGCGGCGAGTCGACCCTGAGGCCCATCGAGGTGGAAGAGGTGGGGGACGTCGCCGGGCGGTCCCTGCTCCACCTCCAGTGCCACTTCGGCCTCGACACCCTGTCCTGGGCCCGAAAAGGGGCAAAGGTGACCGGCGTCGACCTATCGGACCGGGCCGTCGATGCGGCTCAACAGCTGGCGGCGGACACCGAGCTCGACGCCCGATTCCTGTCCTCCGACCTCTACCACCTCGACGAAGCCCTCGGCGACGAGCAGTTCGACATCGTCTTCACCTCCTACGGCGTCCTATGCTGGCTCCATGACCTCCAAGGCTGGGGGCAGCGGGTGGCCAGGCGCCTACGGCCCGGGGGGCGGTTCCACATTGTGGAGTTCCACCCCGTGCTCGAAGCCTTCAGCGAAGACGGCCGCCCCTTCGGCCACCCGTACTTCGGCGGCGGCCCCCCGATCGAAACCCGGGAAACCGAAAGCTACGCCGACAAGGGGGACAGCGCCGAGGAACCCAAGGATATGAAGAGCTACGTTTGGACCCACGGCCTGGGGGAGATCGTCGGAGCCCTCCTCGACGCCGGGCTCGTCCTCGACCACCTGCGGGAACACGCCGAGAGCCCCTACGACTGCTACCCCTTCACCCAAGAGATCGCGCCGGGGCGGTCCGTGGTTCCCGGCTACGAAGGCAAGATCCCCATGCTGTTCTCGCTACAGGCCCACAAGGGCTGACCAGGGCCCGAGGAGACACCATGGAGCCGGCACGCGCACTGAACGCCTGGCGGCGGAATCCCCGTCACCGGAGCGAGCTCTACCCCTCCCCCGACAACGGCCTGATCAACCGCACCTTCCTGGTGGGATCCCCCCCCACCGCCGTGCTGCAGTGGGTCAACCCGATCTTCGACCCCCGCATCCACCTCGACATCGCCGCCGTCACCCAGCGGCTGGCGGAGCTCGGACAGACCACTCCGCGGCTGGTCCCCTGCGACGACGGTTCCACCCACGTCGAGGACGACGACACAGGCGGCTTCTGGCGCCTGCTCACCTTCGTACCGGGCACCACCGTCCACACCCTCGCCTCCCCCCGCCAGGCCGCCGCCGCCGGGGCCTTGGTGGGGGGCTTCCACGCCGCCATGGCCGGCTGGGGGTACCGCTTCCAGGCGCCCCAGAGGCGAATCCACGACACCCCCGCCCGGATGGCGGACCTGCGCTCCGCCCTAGACAGCTGCGACGGCCACCCCCTGGCGGACCCAGCCAGGGACGTCGGCCGCGCCGTCCTCGACTCCTGGGGCAGGTGGGACGGGGAGCTGGACCTGCCGGAACGGCCGTGCCACGGCGACCTCAAAATCTCGAACCTGCGGTTCAGTGACGACGGCGTCTCCGGCGTCGCCCTCATCGACCTCGACACGCTGGGGCCCCAGGCCCTGGCGGTGGAGATGGGGGACGCCTGGCGCAGCTGGTGTAACCCCGCCGGCGAAGAGGATCCCGATCGCTGCGTCTTCGACCTCGAACTCTTCACCGCCGCCGCCGCCGCGTGGCGACCCAAGGTGGGGGCGCTGACGGAAGCCGAAGAAAGCTCCCTCGCGCCGGGCATCGAGCGCCTGTGCCTGGAGCTCGCCGCCCGCTTCTGCGCCGACGCGGTCAACAACTCCTACTTCCGGGAAGACCGGGAGCGCTACTGCCAACCCGGCGCCCAGAACCTTCTAAAGGCCCGCTGCCAGCTCCGGCTCGCCGCGTCGGCCCGGAACAGGCGGTCCGCCTGCGAAGCGGTCCTGCGGAAGGCCGCGCCGTGAGTCCCCTGGCCCGAGATCAGCTGCTGGGTCTGCTGCTGTTCGCCTTCATCCCCCTGGTGCTCTTTCTCTTCGTGGTCCGCCCCGAGCCCCTCGGAGCGAGCCTCGCGGCGGGGGTGGCGTTGATGGTCGGCCACCGATGGCTGGCGCGGCCCTACATGCATCGCGTTCGCCGCCGCAAGTGCCTGTGGTCGAACGGCGATCCGGACGCCTCCGGTGAAGGCGCCCCCGTCACCCTGGAGCACGGCGGCGGAACCCTGGAAGCCCGCTGCCGGCGCCGCCACCTCGATGACTTGGGGCGGGTCTTCACCGTCCTGTGGCGCTGGCGGTGGCCCCTGCGCCTGGGAATTTTCGTTCCGCTCCTCCTGCTCCTCGGCTCCCTCACCGCCGCCGCCCTAGGGGCCAAGCCGCCCTGGTCCCTGGCGACGGTCACCGCCGTCTTCCAGCTCGCCGTAGGTCTGACCGTTCACCTCCCGGCCTACGGGTACCTGGCGCTGCGCCGCGACGCCGGCCCGCTCGAACCACTCCGCGTCCCCTTCCCCGTCCACAATTTCTTTCTGCTGGGGGTCTCGAACCTGCTGTGGGTCTTCCGCCTCGTCGGGGCGATCTGGATCTACCGCGGCGCGACGGCTCTCTTCGGCGGAACCTGACCGAGGAAAGTTCCATGGTGCAAGAAGGCGATCGTTTCCCCGACCCCAAGCTCCCCGACCAGGGGGGCATCGCACGCTGCTTCGACGACCTCGTGGCCGCCAACGGCCTGGTGCTCTACGTCTACCCCCGGGACGCCACCCCGGGTTGCACGACCCAGGCCACGGAATTCCGAGACCTGCTGGCGGATTTCCACCGGCTCGGCTACGAGGTCGTAGGCCTGTCGAGGGACTCCGCCGAGTCCCACTGCAAGTTCATCACCAAACACGATCTCCCCTTCACACTGCTCACCGACGCCGACACCTCCTTCATGGCCCACCTCGGCGCCTGGGGCGAGAAAAAGATGTATGGAAGGGTGAGCGAGGGGGTCATCCGCTCGACCTTCGTCGTCAACCGGGAGGGCGTCATCCGAAAGATCTACCGGAACGTCCGTGCCAAGGGGCACGCCCGCCGGGTCCTCGACGACCTCGGCGCAGCCACCCCCTGAGTCCATTCGGTCCGAGTCCATTCCGTCACCCCCTGGAGCCAGCCATGATCCTTCGAGACCGCAGCCGTACCCCCATCCTCCTGACGCTGGCCCTGGGCTGGCTCTTCACCCTCCCGACCCTCGCGGACACCCCCGCCACCGACAACGCCTCGGCCGATGGAAGCGACGAGCCCCGGGTCCGGCAGGCCCTCTTCCTCGTCGTCGACGGGGTCTACAACAGCGAGCTGATGGCGCCCTATGACGTCCTCCAGCACTCGATCTTCCGCGATGCCAAGGACTACGTGGCCACCGCCGTCGTCTCCCCCGACGGCGGTTCGGTGACCACCTTCGAAGGCATCGTGGTGGAGGCCCACTACAGCTTCGAGAACGCTCCCGAGGCCGACATCCTGGTGATCCCGTCCACCGACGGCTCGATGTCCCGGGACCTCGAGGACAAGGTCTACATGGGGTGGGTGAAACGCGCGGTGGAGCGGGCGGAGTGGGTGATCACCGTCTGCGACGGCGCCTTCCCCCTCGCCGCCACCGGCGTGCTCGACGGCCGGGTGGCCACCACCTATCCCGGCGACCGCGACAAGCTGAAGGAAATGTTCCCCAAGGTCGACGTCCGCTACGACGTCCGCCTCGTCCAGGACGGCAAGTACCTCACCTCGGTGGGGGGAGGCATGAGCTACGAGCCCGCGTTCTTCCTGGTGGAGAAGCTCTACGGAAAGGACCACGTGACCGCCACCGCCCGCGGGCTGGTTTGGCCCTGGGATCTCGAGACGGTCCCCCACCTGATCGTCGACTCGAAGTAGGCCCCCGACCCCGGCGCCCGACGCGGGGCGGGGCGCGGGGCGGGGCGCGGGGCGGGGGGTCCTACGACTCCCCCAGCTCCCGCACCGCTTCGTAGCGGAAGCAGCTGACGAGGTGGTCGTTCACCATACCGGTGGCCTGCATGAAGGCGTAGCAGATCGTCGAGCCGATGAACTTGAAACCGAGGCGCTTCAGTTCCTTCGACATGGCGTCGCTGATGGGGGTCTTCGCCGGCACCTCCCCCAGGTCCCGGAAGGCGTTCTGGATGGGACGGCCGTCGACGAATCGCCACAGGAAGTCGCTGAAGCTTCCTTCCCGCTCCCGCAGGTCGAGGTAGGTACGGGCGTTGGTGATCGCCGAAGCCACCTTCAACCGATTCCGAACGATTCCGGGGTTGGCCAGCAGCTCCGCCACCTTGGCGTCGTCGTAGCGGGCGATGCGCTCGGCGTCGAAGCCGTCGAAGGCGGCGCGGTAGCCCTCCCGCTTGCGGAGGATGGTGATCCACGAGAGACCCGCCTGGGCGCCTTCGAGCAAGAGCATCTCGAAGAGCTTGGGGTCGTCGCGGCACGGGACCCCCCACTCCCCGTCGTGGTAATCGCAATAGAGCGGATCGTCCCCGGCCCAGCCACAGCGTTGCACGGCCATTCGTTCCCCTTTCAGCCTCGGTGGATGAAGGGCCGAGTCTACGGCACCGCCGGGCTAGAATAGATCTCCGATCCCCCGACGACAATCATGGCCCCATCCCTCGACCCTCCCCAAACCTACGATCACCTTATGCGGCTCGGCCGGAGGGTCCTCGCGGAGGCGGCCATACCGGCGCCGGGCCGGGAGGCATCCCTGCTCCTCGGCCACGTCCTCGGCCTGGGGGAGGCGCAGGTCCGGGCCCGCGGCGACCGTCCGGCCGCGCCGGAGGAGGCGTCCCGGTTCCTTCGCCTGTTGGAGCGCCGCGCCGACCACGAGCCCGCGGCGTACCTCTTCGGGCGATGGGAGTTCTGGGGCCGGGACTTTCGGGTCGATCGGCGGGTCCTGGTGCCCCGTCCGGAGACGGAGCACCTGGTGGAGGCGGCCCTGGCCCTCCCCCTGCCGACGGGCGCCCGCATCGTTGACGTGGGCACCGGCTCCGGCTGCATCGCCGTGACCCTGGCGTGCGAGCGGCCGACCTGCCGCGTCTTGGCGACGGACCTCGACGTCGGGGCCCTGGAGGTGACCCGCGGCAATGCCCGGGACCACGGGGTCGCCGGCCGGATCGACCTGCTGCGGGCCGACCTGACCTCCGCCGTAGAGCCCGGGTCGGTGGATCTACTGGTGTCCAATCCCCCCTACGTCGCGCGGGATGACCCGCAGGTGGACGCCGGGGTCCGCCGCTTCGAGCCCCACCTCGCCCTCTTTGCCGACGGCGACGGCCGGTCCCTGCTGTCGCGACTACTGACGGCGGTCGCTGCGATGCGAGGCGGCGCCCTCGGAATCTTCGAGATCGGCTGGGATCAGGGGGATTGGATCCGCACAGAGGTGGCTAGACGGGAAGGCTTGGAGCTCCTCGACCTCGTCCACGACTACTCCGGCCACCCTCGAACCGCCGTTATCCGCAGATGCTGAGTGCAAAGCGGTGGGCGGTGGTGGGGGGCTCGGAGGAGCTGGCGACGCGGGTCGCCGCGGCCCTCGGCGCGGAGGCAGGCGTCGACCCCAGCTCGACGGACGTCCTGGGCGTCGTCGTTCTGCCCAACCTCGCCGACGACGGCGGGTTCACTCCCTTGGACGACGATCCGGCGGCGGACCTGCCCTCAGCGCCGTCGGCGGTGGTCTCCTCCACCGTCGTCTATGGGGCCACCGCGGCCCACCCCGGCCTCGTCCCGGAAGGGGCCGCGGGCCTGTCCAAGGCCCACCTGCGGCGGCACCCCGTGGCCGGTCCCTGGCTCGAATACGAGCAGCGATGGACAAAGCAACTCGACCTCCGGCCGGACCGACCCTGGGCGATCCTGCGGTCGGCCCCGGTGCCGACCCCTAGGGGAGGGGACTTCTGGAGCCGGCGCCTCGGGCGGAGCCTGGCGACGGTCCCCTGGGGTCACGATCCGCCCCTCCAGATGGTGACCCCCGAGGACCTGGCGACGACCCTCCGCGCCCTCCTCGAAGCCCTGGGGGATCCAGACCGAACCGATGTTCGCCGAGCCACCTTCAACCTTGCGCCGGATGCCACGGCTCCACTTCGTCGGATCCACGCCCTGGCGGGGGTGCGGACCGTCGCGGCGCCGGAGCTGCCCAGGCGGGGGCTGGCCCGCTTGGCCCACGGGCTGCGGCTCGGTCCAGAGCCCGCCCTCCTCGACTATCTGCGCCACCCCTTCACCGCCTCCGGTGACGCCCTGCGGGCCATCGGCGCCCCGGAGCCTTCGTCGTCCGCCGCGGCGGCGCGCCGGCTCGCGGCGCAGGGGCCTTCGATCGGGGGAACCGAGGGGGTCGGGCAGGACGACGAGTCCTACGACCCTTTCGGCCTCGACGAAGCCTTCATCGATCGCTTGGGGAGGACCGCTTTCGGCCTCCTCTACAACCGTATCTGGCGGGTCGAGAGCCAGGGCCTGGACCACGTGCCGACGCAGGGGCCGGCGGTGCTGACGGGCAACCACCGCGGCTTCGTCCCCGCCGACGCGATGATGACGCTCCACGCCGTACGCAGGCGCCACCGGCGGACGGTGCGCTTCCTGGTCCACCCCACCCTCCTTCGCTGGCCCTTCGTCGCCCCCCTCATCGCCCGCCTGGGGGGCCTGGTGGCCTGCCGGGAGAACGCCGAGCGGGTCCTCGCCGGGGGCGGACTCGTGGGCATCCTTCCGGAGGGCATCCGCGGGGCCTTCACGCCGATCCGCCAGGGCTATACCCTGAGGAAGTTCGGCCGCCCCGTCTACGTGGAGCTAGCCCTGCGGTACGGCGCCCCCATCGTGCCCTTCGTCACCGTCGGCAGCGCCGAGGTGCTGCCGATCTGGAGGAACCTGGAGTGGCTCTGGTGGCAGAAGCTCTCGGGCTGGCCCACCCTGCCGGTGCCCGCCGTCCTACCGTTCCTGCCGCTGCCCCTGCCGGTGAAGTGGCACACCCACTACCTCGAACCGATCCCCGTCGACGGCTACGGGCCCGACGCCTGGAACGATCGACGCCTGGTTCGCCGCATCGACGCCGAGGTGCGCCGCAGGATGAACGATGCCCTGGAGGCCATCCTCGCCCGGCGTCCCGGCCGATTCCGGGGCTCCGCCCTCGACGCTCCAGACCCTCGCCCGTAGCGACTCGGCCTGCTTCAGCCCCCGAAGGCGCGGGTAAGCCGATCCATCCCCCGCTCGACGTCGGACGTCCCGCAGGTGAAGGACAGGCGCAGATGGTCCGGCGCGCCGAAGGCGACCCCCGGCACCACGGCCACCCCCGCCGTCTCCAGCAGGTGCTCCGCCAGCTCCACGCTGTCCCGCCGACCGGGGCCGAAATGGTCCGCCACGTGGGGAAAGGCGTAGAAGGCGCCGCCGGGTGGCGCGCACTGGACCCCGGGCATCTTGGCGAGGGCCGCCGTCACCAGGTCCCGCCGCACCGCCAGTTCCGCCCGCATCGCTGCAACGTGGGGCTCCCCGTGCTCCAGGGCGGCGAGGGCACCGTGCATGGCGAAGGACGTCGGATTCGAGGTCGTATGGCTTTGGAGCTCGATGACCTTGGAGATCAATGGGACGGGTCCGAGGGCCCAACCCAGGCGCCAGCCGGTCATCGACCAGGTCTTGGAGAACGAACCCACCACCACCACGGTGTCCGGCAGGTCCACCGCCAGCGCGGCGCCGCTGGCGTGGACGGCGTCGCCGTAGACGAAGCGCTCGTAGGTCTCGTCGCACAGCAGAACGATCCCCCGGGAGGCGCAGGCCTCCGCCAGCAGGCGAAGGTCCCCCTCGGTGATCCGGCCGCCGGTGGGATTGCAGGGGGAATTGACCACCACCAGCCGGGTCCGATCCCCGAGGGCGGAGATCAGCGGCTCGGCATGGATTCGAAAGCCGTCGTCGGCGGACATGGGCACCAGGACCGGGCGCCCTCCGGCGAGGCGAATCTGCTCTTCGAAGCTGACCCAGGCCGGCGACGGCAGCACCGCCTCGTCGCCGTCGTCGACCAGGACCTGGGCCAGCTGGTAGAGGGCGGCCTTCGCCCCCACCGTCACCACCGCCCCGTCGGGCCCCCACGGCGCGCCGAAGTCCCGCCCGTAGCGCCGCGCCAGGGCCAGCCGAAGATCCGGCAGGCCCGCCGCCGCCGTATAGCGGGTGTGGCCGTCGAGGAGCGCCCGGCGGGCGGCCTCCACCGCGGCCGGCGGTGAGGGGAAATCCGGAAGGCCGGCGGAGAAGTCCACGAGGTCCCGTCCGGCGGCGCGCAGCTCGGTGGCGCGCCGATGGACCCGCATCGTGGCCGACTCGGCCAAACCCAAGGCACGTCTAGACAGGCGCATGGCGCGCGGATGGTATCATCGCCCTCCGTTGGCGGGCCCCGCCGGGACCTCTTCATCCGGCGACGGGTCCGAGCCTGACGATCTGACCCAAGACCCACTCGCCCACACACCCCGAGACCCCAGGAACACCAGCCCATGATGCACGGGAGTCGCTCCATCCACACGCCGTCGCGGCGCTCCGTCGTCCTGCTTTTCGCCGCCCTATTTGCCCTGGCCTGCGCCGGGACCGCCGCCGCCGAGGGCCCCGAAGGCCCGTGGCTCGACGACCTCGAAGCCGCCCAGGCCAAGGCCAGCGCCCAGGGAGCCAACATTCTTGTGGACCTCTACGCCGACTGGTGCGGGTGGTGCAAAGTGCTCGAAGAGAGGGTCTTCAGCACTCCGGAGTTCCAGAAGTACATCGAGGAGCAAGGCTTCGTGCTCCTTCGGGTGGATACGGAAGATGGGGCGGAGGGCAGCGCCCTCCAGGCGCGCTACCGGGCCCACAGCCTGCCGACGACCCTGATCCTCGATTCCAAGATGGTCAAGGTCGGCCAGATCGCCGGCTTCGCCCCCACCGAAGAGTTCATCGGCTACATCGACTCCCAGCTGGGGGCCTGGCAGGTGATCTTGAAGAACTTCGACAAGGTCGTCTCCAGCGGCGACGTGGACCTCCAGCGGATGATGGCGGAGGACATGCACGAGCGGGGCGACGGCGCCCGCGCCGCCGCCCTCTACGGGCAGGTCCTGGAGCGGGTCCAAGAGGGGACCGACGCTTCGGCCTGGCTCCACTACCTCACCGCCGACGCCTACCGCATCGATCGCCAGTTCGACCTCGCCCGCAAGGCCGCCAAGCGCTCCCGCGCCGTCGCCACGGGCCTGTCCGGCCTCGACGAGCTGAACGAGCGCCTCGACCTCCTGAGCTTCTACATCGCCCAGGACAACGGCGATTGCCAGCAGGCCAAGACGAGCCTCCAGCTCTTCCTCGACGATCACCCCGCCAGCACCCTCCGTCCCCAGCTCAAGCGGGCCCTCGACGCGCTGAATCGCGGCGAAGGCACCTGCGCCTGAAACGGGCCCGGCTCCGCCGGGTCCTCGCCCCCCGAGATCGTCCAGCTTCCCTGGCCCCAAGCCCCTCGACGACGCCCAAGACCTCGCCGACGACCCCTCAGCCCCCAGGTGAATCGCGCCATGCTTTCGAAAGCCCTTCGCTCCGCCCCAGCCTCCGCCACCGCGACCATCCTCGCCGCCGCCGCGGTTTTCTGCTTTCTGGCGGCCCTGCTGGCGGCGCCCTTCGCCTACGGCCAGATGGTGGAGAAAGCCACCGTCGACGTCGTCGCCGATCGGACGTCCTACGCACCCGGTGAGACCGTCCGCCTCGCGGCGATGGTGGAGCTCGAAAGCCACTGGCACGTCAACAGCCATACCCCCAGCTTCGACTACCTAATCCCCACCACCCTGGAGCTCGACGTCCCCGAGGACTTCGGCGACGTCGAGTACACCTACCCCCTCCACGAGCTCCAGACCTTCGCCTTCACCGAGGAGCCCATCGCCGTCTACGACGGAGCCTTTCCGATCCTCGCCGCCTTCTACCTGCCGGAGGACGCGGCTGCCGGTCCCATGGCGGTGACCGCGTCCTTCCTCTACCAGGCCTGCGACGACCGCCAGTGTCTACCGCCGGTGACCGTGGAGCGGACCGTCGAGCTCGCCATCGGAGCCGCGGGGGAATCCACCCAGCTCGCGGTCTTCGGCGCCGGCCCATCGGCGGGGGCGTCCACCGGCTCCACCGCGGCGGCCGAGGTCGGGGTCGACCGCGGACTGCTGCTCACCCTCCTGCTCGGACTCGTGGGCGGTTTGATTCTCAACGCCATGCCCTGCGTGCTGCCGGTGCTGTCGCTGAAGGTCTTCGGCCTGGTGAAGAGCGCCGGCCAGGGGCGGTCCCACCTGGTGATGGGGGCCCTGGCCACCACGGCGGGGGTCCTGGTCTCCTTCTGGCTGCTGGCGGCCGCCGCCATCCTGGCGGCCCAGGCGGGGGCGGCGGTGGGCTGGGGGATCCAGTTCCAGCAGCCCGCCTTCGTCGCCTTCCTGGCGGTGATCGTGGTGCTGTTCTCCCTCAACATGTGGGGCCTGTTCGAGATCATCCTGCCCCAGGGGCTGGCCCAGCTCGGCGGCTCCGGAGCCCGGGAGGGGCTGGCGGGGCACTTCGCCTCAGGCCTGTTCGCGACCCTGATGGCGACCCCCTGCTCCGCACCGTTCCTCGGCACCGCCATCGGCTTCGCCTTGGCGCAGCCGGCGTCGGTGATCTTCCTCGTCTTCACCGCCATCGGCCTCGGCCTGGCCCTACCCTACCTCGCCCTCGCCGCCTTCCCGAGGGCGGCCGGCATCCTCCCCAAACCAGGCGCCTGGATGAACACGTTCCGGGGGGTGATGGGCTTCCTGCTGGCGGCGGCGGCGGTCTGGCTGTTCTACGTGCTGGCGGGCCAGATCTCCAGCGAGCGCCTCGCCTTCGTCCAGCTGACCCTGCTCGCCCTCGCCCTCTTCACCTGGATGCTGCGGGGCGCCCGGGCGGGCTCGGCGTGGCGCAAGATCGCCATCGTCGGGGTCGCGGCGACGGCCTGCGGCACCATCGTCCTCGCCGCCGGCGCCCCGCCGGCGTCCCAGGGCGGCGCGGTGACGGCGACGGCCCTCCACGACTGGATCCCCTTCGACGAACAGGAGGCGGAGCGGCTGACGGCGGAGGGTCGGATGGTGTTCATCGACTTCACCGCCGACTGGTGCCTGACCTGTAAGGCCACCGAACGGGCCGTGATCGAGACCCAGGACGTAGCTGCGGCCTTCGAGCGCCACGGCGTGGTGCCGATGAAGGGGGATTGGACCAACCGCGACGACGTGATCGCGGAGTTCCTATCCCGCTACGGCCGGTCCGCGGTGCCGTTCTACATCCTCTACCGGCCGGGTCAGGATCCCCACGCCTTCGGTGAGGTGCTCACCAAGGGCGGCCTGATCGACGTGCTGGACGCGTCCGCCGCCCTGGCCTCCGCCGGCTAAGTCCGGCGGATCGCCCCATTGGCGGAGGCCGACGGGCCCGGAGCCAGGTAGCCCCAGACCCGGTTCAGGGCCTCAGCGATCGATCACGAGGGCACGGCCCTGACGATGGAGCTGTCCCATGCGGCCCTGGTCCAGCAGCCGGAGATCACGGATCTCGAAGGGTGCCGACAGACCCGAGGCCCTGATCAAACCGCCGTCGAAGTCCAGGGTCAGGCGCCCCTCACCTTCGAACCAGGCCGCGGCATGGCCGATGGCCATGGGGCGTAGTTTGCCGGCTCCGTCCGTGCCGTAGAGAAGGCCGCGGACCTCGTAGCGCCCCCCACTCGCGGCGGAGACGCCGAAGGTGGCCCCGAGGCTGCCGTCACGGCGACGCTGAACCGAAGCTTCGCCGGTCAGCCCGGCCGTCGGAAGGTGACACGCAAAGGCCGCCCGGCCGTTGCGGATGACGGTCAGGTCGTCCATTTGCGCCGATGCCGCCATGTGGACCTCCCAGAGCCCTTGCCCCGGGGCTTCGAGGGCGTCGAGCTGTAGACGGGCGACATAGCGCCCCTCGGCGGCGCGCTCGAAATCCACCGGCCACGCTCGCCCGGCTGGGGAGACCACGTAGCCCTCGACCCGGCGCAGGGCCAAGCCACCGAGGTCCGCGGTCACCGTCAGGGTGTCCCCATGGAAGTAGTCGGAGCGGCCGGCGACGATGTCGAGGGACAACTCGCTCTCGGGCTCGAAAACGTGAATGACGAATCGCTCGCCGGCCGCCCGCAGCTCCGGGGCCGACAGGGTCAGGGGGCCGACCCCCACGTCGCCGCGGATTCGAAAGGCCGAGGTGCCGTCCACAAAGGGCGCCCCGGCGGCCCGCAGCTGGGCCGCATCCACCAGCAGCTCCATGCCCGTACCGCCGGCGTGGGACTCCCCGTCGACGGTCAAGACCAGGGTTTCCGGGGAGATCGCGTGGGTTTCCCCGAGGCCGGCCACCTGCGCCGAACCCGCGGGGTTGAGTCGAACCAGGGCACGGGGGCTGCTGACATGGAGAACCACGCCGGCCCGCAGCTCGTCGCCGCCCACCTCGGTCCAATACTCGCGGCTCCGGGTCTCGAAGGGAGCCCCCGGGCCGTCGATGTCGGCCTCCGCCGGAAGGGGGTAGGTGAACGATACGGGCTCGAGGGACACCCCCGGAAGCTGGGCTCGGCCGGCGTCGATGCGCACCAGGGTATCGGGGGCGAAATCCGCCTCCCCCATGGGAAGCAGGACCGCGTCGGCGATCTGCCCTCGATCCTGGCCGGCGACGGGCCCGGACAGCAGCAGGGACGAGGCGAGGAGGACTTGGGCGGCAACGGCCGGAATCGAGAAGGTCGTCTTCATGTTCATCGCGGTTTCCTCCCCATTCACAGGTCGTTGCGCAGAATGACGTCCAGGCCGAAGCACCTGCGCCGGCTCTGGTTGTGGCTCAGGGGCTCGCGGCCGTTGGTGCGGGACGTGTCGTTGAACCACAGGGATCCGGCTCCGTTCTGGCTTGAGCAGTCGAGAAAACCGTCGGAACAGCCGTCGAGCCACGCCTGGGTGATCTCCAGGCCGAGGTTGAGGCCGTAGCCGCCGCAGTAGCTGTCCGGATCCCAAATCGCGGTTTCGACGTCGGTTCCGACCACGTTCCAGAAGCCTTTGGGCAGCGCCGGGCGGCCGGCGGTGCCGTAGAGCCAGGTATCGTTGTAGTAAGCCATCCAAGCCACCTGCTGCATCTTGACGGCGTCGCTGGCGTACCCCAGGAGCCAGCCGAGGGCCTGCTCGAAGACCGACCCGGAGGTGACGGCGTCGGCGAGGGGCGTGCCCTTGCTGGAGGCCGCCAGGGCGTTGACCCAGCGGGTCTTGGCGATGAGATCCGGATAGCGGCTGTCCCACGTCGGATTCGACAGGATCCAACGCATCACATTGCCGCCGTTGGAATGGGTGATGACCACCAGATCGGTGATACCCCGGTCGCCGACGAAGCGGGTCAGCTGGTCCGCCAGGCAGCCGGCGGCCGCGGAGGTCCACATGTACTGTTCGAAGTCGCAGTTGACGACGGTGTAGTTCGAGGGGTTCGGGAGCCCCTGGCGAACGGAGTTCACCATCTCGGGGGTCCAGTAGTCGTTCAGGGCATCGGTCTGCTGGCCGGTGCCGTGGACGAAGGCGACGCCGGTTGCGGCGAACGCGCCGGGCGCGGCCAGCAGGAACAGGGCCAAGGCGAGTCGTGCGGCCATGAAGGGGTCCTCCGTGTTGTGACATGCACGGATCCCGAGGCCCGGGCCACCAAGCCGGGTCGGATCCAACGTACGCCGGCCGCGGTTCCGAACGGCAAAAATGCCGGACGTTGACGTTCTGCAGCTCGGAAGGATCAGGCCAGCGGAGCGACCTGAGCCACGGACGACACTTGGGTTTCGTAGCCGAAAGCTAGCAAGCGCCCCTGCTCCCTGGAAGCGGGCTAAGCCTGACTCCCATGCCTTTCCGCCAATCTTTGGGACGAATGATCCTATCGACTCGGGACCTGCGCGTTTAGTGGGTGAAGCGTGCATTCCTTTCGGCCCAAATCGGAGGAGATGGTATGGATGAGAGGACCGTCCCACCTGGAGAGCCCGAGCCTCGCTCCGACGTACGAGTCGAGCGACGCGCGGTGATCGCCCGCCGCCACGCCTACCGGGGAGATGTCGAGACGGCCCTCGGCATATTCCGGGAGCTCATGCCCGCCGCGCCGTCGGACCAGCGCCGCCACCTGTGGCTCCTGGCCCGCTACGCCGAAGCCCTACGTCTGTCCAAAGACCTGGGGCGCTACGAGACCCTGTGCTGGGTCATCGACGAGATGGTGCGGGTATGGAGGTCATGGCACGAGGCCGCGCCGCCCCTCGGCAAAGTCCGCTCCTGCGCCCGCCGTCAGCTCAGCGCCGGCATCCGCGCCCTGCTGGCCACCGCCCGCAGGGCCGGGCACGATTCCGGCATCGGGCGCTCGGCCCTCGACCGCGCCCGCTCGGTGCTGTCCCTGGCGGGGGCTCACTGACGGCCGGAACGGGCCCGCCGACGGCGCGCGTCGAGGTCCGCCAGGCGCTCCTGGAGGCGCCGCTCGAAGCCGCTGTCCTTGGGGGTGTAGAAGCGGGTATCGGCCAGGGCGTCGGGGAGGCATTGGACTCCCCCGACCCCGCCGTCGGCGTCGTGGGCGTAGACGTAGCCCTCGCCGTAGCCGACGTCCTTCATGAGGCGGGTCGGAGCGTTGCGGACGGCCGTTGGGACGGGGTCAGCGGGGCGCTCCGCCAGGGTCTTGCGGATGGATTTGTGGGCCAGGTAGGCGGCGTTGGACTTCGGGGCCATCGCCAGGTAGAGGGCCGCCTGCACCAGGGCCAGGTCCCCCTCCGGCGACCCGAGCCGCTCGTAGGCCCGCCAGGCGTCTAGGGCTTGGGCCAGGGCCCTGGGGTCCGCCAGGCCGATGTCTTCGCTGGCGAAGCGCACCAGCCGACGGGCGACATAGTCCGCCTGCTCCCCCGATTCGAGCATCCGCACCAGCCAGTAGGCGGCGGCGTCGGGATCGCTTTCCCGCAGACTCTTGTGGAGGGCCGAGATGAGGTTGAAGTGCTCCTCGCCGGCCTTGTCGTAGAGCAGGATCTTGCGCTGCGCCACCCGCTGGACCGCCCCGCCGTCGACCCGGCCGCGGCCCTCGGCGGCGGCGTCCACCGCCACCATCTCCAGGAGGTTGAGGGCCCTGCGGGCGTCGCCGGAGGACAGCTGGGCGATGGTTTCGAAGGCGTCGTCGTCGAGCTCCACCGAGAGGCCGCCGAGCCCCCGCTCCCCGTCGGCGAGGGCCCCCTCCAGGATCCGCCGCAGGTCCGTTTGTGAAAGGGGCTCCAGCACCACCACCCGGCAGCGCGAGAGGAGGGCGCCGTTGACCTGGAACGAGGGGTTCTCGGTGGTGGCGCCGACGAGCACGATGTCGCCGTGTTCAACGTAGGGCAGGAAGGCGTCCTGCTGGGCGCGGTTGAAGCGGTGGATCTCGTCGACGAAGAGCAGGGTCCGCCGGCCGTCGGCGCGGCGGAAGCGTTCCGCCTCCGCCATCACCTGCTTCACATCCTTGATGCCCGAGGTCACCGCCGAAAAGGGCACGTAACGGCAGGAGGTGCTGCAGGCGACGATCTCCGCGAGGGTGGTCTTGCCGCACCCCGGGGGACCCCAGAGGATCATGGAGGGGGCCCGATCCTCGGCGATGGCGCGGCGCAGGAACCCCGCCGCCCCCACCACCGCCTCCTGACCCACCATGTCGTCCAGGGTCCGCGGCCGCAGCCGCTCCGCCAGCGGAGTTCCCTCCGCTGGGGAGGGCTCGGAGTCGCCGCGGGGGGAGGCTGGGGTCGGTTGATCGTCGAAGAGGGTGGACAAGGGGAGCCTCAGTCCCCCGCTTCGATCGTCCGCACCAACGCCTCGGTGAACTCGCTAGTGGACGCCGAGCCGCCGAGGTCCCGCGTGGTGATCTTCTGATCCACCACCACCTTCCGCAGCGCCGTCGCCAGGCGGGACGCCTCGTCGGTCATGTCCAGGTGGCGCAGCATCAGCAGGGCGGAGCGCATCAAGGCCACGGGGTTGGCGATGCCGCGGCCGGCGATGTCCGGCGCGCTACCGTGAACCGCCTCGAAAACGGCGGTTTCGAGGCCGATGTTCGCCCCCGCCACCACCCCGAGGCCCCCCACCAGGCCGGCGCCGAGGTCGGAGACGATGTCGCCGTAGAGGTTTTCGAGCAAAAGCATGTCGTAGCGCTCGGGGTACATCACCAGCTGCATGCACATGTTGTCGATGATCCGGTCATCCGCCTCGATGTCCGGATAGTCCTTGGAGACCTCCCGGAAGCACTCCAGGAAGAGGCCGTCGGAGAGCTTCATGATGTTGGCCTTGTGCACCGCCGTCACCCGCTTGCGGCCGTTCTTCCTGGCGTGCTCGAAGGCGAACTGCGCGATGCGGGTCGACGCTTTCTCGGTGATGATCTTGAGGCTCTCGACCACCCCCGGCACCACCTGGTGCTCCAGGCCGCTGTAGAGACCTTCGGTGTTTTCCCGCACGATCACCAGATCGACATCGGCGAACTTGGTGTCCATGCCGGGGATCGAACGCACCGGCCGAAGATTGGCGTAGAGGTCCAGCTCTTGACGCAGCTGCACGTTGATGGATCGGAAACCCTTGCCCACCGGCGTCGTGACCGGACCCTTGAGGCACACGCCGTTGCGCTGGATCGATTCCAGCACCCGTCCCGGCAAGGGATCTTCGCCCCCCTGCACCGCTTCGGCCCCCACCACGTGGTTGTCCCATTCGAATTGGGCCCCCGCGGCCTCCAGGACGCGGACCGTCGCCGCGGTCACCTCGGGCCCGATGCCGTCTCCCGGCAGCAATGTGATCGTCTTTGTCATGCTCGTCTCCTCGAATATCGCTGGCGCGGATGCGCCGCAGGGTCAGCGGGTGGGCCCGCTGTGGTTAGCTGTATCGATGGATGTTCTTCGGTCGGGACGCTCTGCCCTCGGGATCAACGCAGGGACGCGAGCTCCACCTGCCCGTCGCCGCCGAAGACGTCCCCCAGGGGTCGAACCGTCGCCCCTTGGACAAAGTCGAAGCAAAGATCCTGGTAGTCGAGAATCTCCGGGTCCCCACGGTCTTCGTAGAGCACCACGACCCGATCCCCCACCCTCAGCAAATCGCCGGTGTCGGCGTCCCTCCCCCACCCCGCGGTTCCGGCGAGGTCGAGGGGACGCCATTCGAGCTCCTGCCAGCGCTTGCCGGCGCCCTCGAGCTGATCCCGCAGCACCGTCAGGCTGCTGAAGGCGATCCGGTTCTGGGCCAGCTCGTCGATCTGTGCCACCAGGTCCGCATCGGCTTCCTCCGGGGGATCCAGCTGGGTCAGGCCGAAGACCCGCGACGCCGGCGCGGCGGCGCCGTAGGCCACCATGCTGACGGTGGGGAAAGCGTCGACGTTCTGCTTCAGGTCGGCGACCCCCCAGGAGCGGATGGTCTGGAGGGGTACCAGGTCGTCCTCCTGGCCGTAAAGCTCGATCCGCACCTGGTAGCGCTGGGTCCCGAAGATCTGGGATGGCAGCGCGTCCACGCGCTCCAGGTGGTCGTCGTGGGCGACGTCGATCATTCCGGGGACGGACCAAGTCAAGGGCCAGTCGGAACGCAGGAATTCCTGGAGGCCGAAGGTTTGGATTCCCTCGGACCCCAGGGGCAGGTAGGGCCAGCGGCCCTCGACGGTGTACCAGCGCACCTTGACGGGCCTGCTGCGGCGCCACGGCCGAAGACTCTCGGCGGGAATCTCACGGTCGCCGAAGCGCAGACCCGGCGCATCGGTGTAGAAGACCTCTCCGCCGGTGCGGCCGCGGGCGCCGAGCACCGCGTGGAGCGTGAAGGGGACGCCGGCACCGATCTCCACGGGGCCGACCACGGCGACCCCAGTCTCGGCGATCTCCACCGCCACCCAGGCGGATTCGGGCTCCGGCAGGATGCGATCCTCCACCTCGGTTTGCAGGAGGATCACGGCAACCACCGCGAGCACCGCGAGGACGACGATCCAGAAGAGTCGGTTTTCCATCGCGTGGTTGGGTCCGTGGCGGCGGTGGGATCCGCGGACGAGCGCCCGGCGGCGGAGCCGGTCAGGTCTCTTGGGGGGCCAGTTCCTGCAGCCTGGTGCTGACGTCGCGGAAGTTGGTGTTCAGTCCGTAGATCTCGACGAACGTCTTGTAGGCGGCCTGCGTATCGCCGAGGGTGAGGTAGGCGTTGCCCATGTCGTACAGGAGCCCCAGGGTCGCCTCTTCGGCGATATCCGGGGATTCGAGGCCCTTGCGGTACCAGCGGACGGCCAGCTCTGGAAGTCCCTTTTCGAGGAAGCAGAGGCCGAGCATCGAGGCACCCTCCACCAGGAAGCGGGGATCCTTCGACGCGAGCTGGAACTCGCCGATGGCCTCGTCCATCAGCCCCATCTCCCGGTAGGCGATCCCCAGGTTGAAGTGGGTGTCGTAGTCCTCGGGGGAGAGGTTCTCCGCGACCCCCTGCTTGAAGCCTTCGATGATCTCTTCCAGGCTTTGTTCCTGGGGCGCTTCGTAGGTGGTGCCATCCCCCACTTCGTCGAGGTCCAGCTCCGCTTCCAGCTCGGCGGCGAGGTCGAAGAAGTCATCCTCTTCGTCGAAGATCGTCTCGGAGGGGGCGGCGGCGGCCTCGGCCGGCGCAGGGGTCGGCTCGTCGAGCCAGCTCATGCCCGTTTCGTCAAGGGCGTCGGCGGGGGAGCCTTCGGCGGCGGCCCCGGCGGCGAAGGCGGGCTCCGCGGCGGGTTCCGGCTCGTCGTCCTCGTCGTCCAGCTCGTCGAGCCCCAGCTCGTCCACGAGGGAAATGAGCTTCTTGCCCTCGGCGGGGGCCCCGTCGGCAGGGGGGGGCGCGTCGTCGACGGCGGCGGCCGCTTCGGCGGGCGCCGCGGCCGGACCGTCGGCCGATTCCGTACCCAGCAGGGCGTCGAGGCCGGACGGGTCGCCGCCCTCCGCGGCTTCGGCGCCGGCGCCGTCGAAGTTGTCGAGACTCAGATCCTCCAGCAGCTGGGCGATGCGGTCGTCGTCCACCGGCTTGGTGCCGGGGCCCCGCACGACGGCATCCCCTTCGATGCCGTATCCCGCCGCCACCAGCTCGTCCTGCAGCTCCAGCCAGTGGGAACGATCCCCCTGCTCCACCGCCAGGCTGGCCAGCCGGTTGGCACCGGCCATCACCTCCGCGACGTTGCCGGAGTCGAGATCCAGGCGCACGGCGAGCTGTCTAGCCTCGAGGTGATCGGGGTGGGACTCCAAGAGCTCCGTCAGCCGATCCCGGGCCTTGTCCTTCAATCCGTATTTGGCGAAGACCCGGGCTTCCGCCATCAGGTCTTCCTCCCGACGCACCGCGGGGGCGTCGTCTTCGAGGGCGTCCAAGTCGCCGCCGGCCGCGGCATCGTCGACGGCGATCGATTCGGGCTCGGCTTCGGTGGGGAGGTCGGGCTCCTCGACCGAAGAGATGATCGTCGCGTCTTCGTCGTCGACGATCGCGGCGGCTGGCTCGGAATCGAAGTCGATCTCGAACGATTCCACCGCCGGGTCTTCCGACGGGGCCTCGGCCTCGACGAGGCCGTCCCCTTCGGCGTCGATCTCGATCTCGATCCTGTCGGCGCCCCCGTCGAGCTCGATCTCGAAGGCCGGTTCCTCCATCAGCTCGACGTCCGCCAGCTCGGGCGCCGGTGAAACATCCTCGGGCGCCGCCGGCTCGGTAGCCTCGGCGGGGGAGCCGGCGGCCTCGGGCTCCGCCATCTCGATGCCGAGACCCGCGAGGTCCCCGTCCCCCATCTCCATGTCGAGGACGAAGGCGCCGTCGTCGTCGACGGTCGCTTCGGCGGCGTCGAACCCTTCGAGGTCGAGTTCGAAGCTCGGCTCTTCCCCTTCGGCGGCGACTTCGACACCCGCCGATTCGGCGCTGGGCTCTTCCCCCAGGGCGACCGCTTCGACCGGCTCGTCGTCCGGGGTGGTGAGCTCCAGATCGAGATCCTCCATCGGCTCCCAGGAGATCTCGACGGCATCTTCCCCGACGTCGCCGAGGGCCACCGTTTCATCGCCAAAGGTTCCGGCGCCCTGCAGGGTCTCCTCCACCTCAGCGGCGGCCTGTTCCGCTTCATCGAGGTCGATCTCGAACTCGAACTCGCCGCCGTCGGCGAACGCGGTTCCGGTTTCGTCGCCGGGATCGTCGAGATCATCCGGCGGCTTGACCATTGTGTCCGGCTCTTCCTCGTCGTCGAGGTCGAGGGTGAAGACCTCCTGCGAGTCACCCCCGAAGTCGGGGACGTCCGCCTCCAGGGACGACGGGGCCGGGCCGCTGGGCTCCAGACCCAGGGCATCGTCGGGCGCGCCGAAGCTGGTCTCCGGTAGCTCGAAGGCGTCGTCGAACGACGTCGGCGCCGGGGGATCCGAGACGACCTCGACCGCCGGCTCCTCCGCCACCGGCTCGTCCACCGGTGCCGGTGCCCGGAGCTGCTCCGCCTCGGGATTCAGCTCGATGGCCTTGTCGAGAACCTGCTGGGCGGCTTCGGTGTGACCCCCGTCTTGGAGCCCCCCCACCGCCTCACGGATGAATTCCAGGTTGTCCGAGCCGATCTCGAGGGCGGTCAGGTAGACCTTGGCGGCCTCGCCCACCGAGCCGTTGACGATCAGGAGGTCCGCGAGATGCCGGTACTCGCGCACGGCCTTCTCCACCAGCCGCTGGCTGCGGTAGAGGTCCGCCAGCTTGAGGTGGAACGCCGGGTTGTCGGGTTCGAGCTCCGACATCCGCTGGTAGATGGTGATGGCGGAGGCGGCGTTGTCGTGCTTCTGGTAGTAGTCCGCGAGCACCTGGTATTGGGCCCGGGCCTCGTTCAGCAGTCCCTGCTTGTGGTAAAGCTCCGCAAGCCGCTCGTAGACCATCAGCGCGGTAGGGTCGAGCTTGATGATCTTCTTGTAGATCGCGATGGCCTTCAGATAAAAGCCTTCGCGGGTGTACTGCTCGGCGATCTGGGAAAACAGCCGGACGGCCTCGTCGAACCGCTCCAGGCGGGCGTAGAGGTCCCCCACCCGGTTGAGGGTGTTCGTGTCGTTCGGGTTCTCCGCCAGAACCTTCCGGTACTCCTTGATCGCCGCTTCCAGCTTTCCCTTGGAAACGTACTTCTCCGCCGAGCGGATGATGTTGTCGCGCTTGAACGCCATCACCGACCCCCCCGCGCCCGGCGTTTCGGGACATCCGCCCGGGGAAGCACCGAGCGGAAGGTCAAGCGGTGCACCTCACAGGGGCCGTGGTCGCGGAGTGCCTGCCGATGGACGGCGGCGCCGTAGCCCTTGTGGGCGGCGAACCCGTAGTGGGGAAAGCGGGCGTCGAGCTCCACCATGTGGCGATCCCGCTCGACCTTGGCGAGGATGGAGGCGCAGGCCACGGCGTAGCTCACCTGGTCGCCGCGGACCACGCTGAGCACCGGGACTTTGCAGCCCGGCAGGGAGACGGCGTCCACCACCGCCAGGTCCGGCGTCGGTTCCAGGCCATGAAGGGCCTGGGACATGGCGAGGCGGGTCGCTTCTAGGATGTTGATGCGGTCGATGTCACGGGGGGACACCGAGGCCACCGCGTGGCGGGGATGGGCGGCGCGGATGACCTCCGCCAGCCGCTCCCGCTTCTGCGGCGAGAGGCTCTTAGAGTCGTCGACTCCAGGCACCAGGCGCCCCCGCTCGACGACGACGGCGGCGGCCACCACGGGGCCCGCCAGCGAGCCTCGGCCCACCTCGTCGACCCCGGCGACGCTGCCGTAGCCGGCGTCGTACAGGGTCTCTTCCAGGCCACGCATCAGGCGTAGCCGATAGGCTTCCGCGAATACCCGCCCTATCGTCGTCAAGCCGTCTCCCGTTTTCTCCGTCGGTGCGGCGTCGGTCGTCGGGCCGCTATCGGCCCGACCGCGTCAAGCTTCCCGCCGCTCTTCGATTCGCGCCGCCTTGCCCCGGAGCTCCCGGAGGTAGTAGAGCTTGGCGCGACGGACCTTGCCACGGCGCATCACTTCGATCCTGTCGATGACCGGCGAGTGGAGCGGGAACACGCGCTCGACGCCGATACCACCGGAGATCTTGCGCACCGTGAAGGACTCGCGGGTCCCGCCGCCCTGGCGGCCGATCACGACGCCCTGGAAGACCTGGATACGCTCCTTCTTGCCTTCGATCACCCGCACATGGACACGCAGGGTGTCACCGGGCCGAAATTCCGGTAGGTCCTCTTTCAGGTAAGGACGCTCCACATTCATCAATTGGCTCATCGCTCATTTCCTCTTGCGACACCGGGCTCTCGTACCGGAGGGCTCGCGGCCCTGGTCCGGGTCGGGTTCGATACTGGAGCTCACAAGGATTCCAGCCTGGTTGCAGGAAACCGGCTCTCCTAATTATTGGGATCTAGCTTCGACGTTGCAAGCCCGCGGGCAGCTCGACGCCCAGCTCTTCGGCTAGCGGCAGCAGCTGCCGCAGATCTTCTTCGTTCAGTTCGGCGCCCTCGAGCAGATCCGGGCGCTTGGTCAAGGTCGCTCGCAGCGCCTGGCCGCGGCGCCATCGATCGATTTCGGCGTGGTTGCCGGACAGCAGGACCTCGGGGACCCCCAGGCCCTCCACCTCCCGCGGCCGGGTGTAGTGGGGGTAGTCCAACAGGCCCCGGCGGAAGCTGTCGTTCTCCACCGAGGCCTCCAACCCGACGACGTTGGGAATCTGACGAGACACCGCCTCCGCCAGCACCATCGCCGGCAGCTCTCCGCCTGAGAGGACGAAATCGCCGATGGAAATCTCGTCGTCCACCACCGTGTCGAGCACCCGCTCGTCGATACCTTCGTAGCGACCGCAGAGGATCACCAGGTTTCCGTGGTCCGCCAGCTCCCGGACCAGCGATTCGTCGAGCCTTCGGCCCTGGGGCGACATCAGGATCCTCCGGGGCGGGGCGTCGAAGCGCTCACAGCCGCGGCGCACGGCGTCGAGCCAAGGCTGCGCCGTCATCACCATGCCGCCGCCGCCGCCGTAGGGCTCGTCGTCGACGCTCCTATGGCGGTCGGTGGTGTAGTCCCGCAAATCCTCCACCTCGATCCGAAGCAGCTCGTCTTCGACGGCCCGGCCGACGAGACTGGTCCCCAGGAAGGGCCCGAAGAGCTCCGGGAAGATGGTGAGAATCAGGAGGTGCATGCTTCGATCAAACCTTCGGGGAGGTCGAGGTCGATACGCTGGCGGTCGACATCGACCTCGACGAGAAAAGCGTCGACGAAGGGGACGAGAATCGCGCGTTCGCCGCCGGCGACCCGCAGGAGGCAGCCCCCCCCGTCTTCGAGCACTTCGGTGACCTGTCCGAGCTCGCCTTCGCGGCGGTCGAAGCAGTGGCAACCGGTCAGCTGGTGGTAGTAGTAGAAGCCTTCGGGGGGATCTGGGGACTGGGAGGCGTCGACCACCAGGTGTCCACCCCGCAGCTCGTCCGCCTGTTCGCGATTCTGTATTCCTTCGAAGACAACGAGGAGGGTGCCTCGGTCCGGACGAACCCTCTCGATGCGAAGGGATCGGGAGCGCCCACCTCGATCCGTCCATCCAAGCTGGGCGCCGGCCTTGAAGCGGTCGGGGACGTCGCTTTGGACCTCCACCTTGACCTCACCCCGCACCCCGTGGGAGCGCAGAATTCGTCCGACCTGGACCGAATCGATCGAATCAGCGCTCGCGGATCTCGAGGTCATAGCGGCGTTCGTCCAGCGTGCCTCGGACACCGAGGAACACCCGGAGCGCACGGGCGGTGCGGCCCTGACGGCCGATCAGCTGCCCGAGATCCTGGCTCGGCATCCGGACTTTGAACGTCACGTCGCCCGAACCGTCGACCCCTTCGCCCACCGAAAGATCCTGCGGCTCATCCACCAGGTGCCCCGCGAGGGACGCCAGGGCTTGGGCGAGCTGATGCTCTTCGGACACCTTGGTTCCGGAGCTCAACTCAGCCCTCGCCGTCGGTGTCGTCGGTGGATTCGGTAGCTTCCTCGGGCGCCGCCTCTTCGGTGGCGGTCTCTTCGGCGGCGGTCTCAGCGGCGGCGGCCTCAGCCACCCCCTCGTCCGCCGGCGCAGCCTCGGTGGCCGCCGCTCCGGCATCCGCGTTGCGGGCGCGGCGCAGCAGGCGCCGAACGGTGTCGGAGGGCTGGGCGCCGAGGCCCAACCAGTGATCGGCCCGCTCGAGGTTGACCTGGAAGGTGGCGGGGCTACGACGGGGATCGTAGTAGCCGAGCTCCTCCAGGGCAGAGGCGGTGGGAACTCGGCGGCCGTCGGAAACGACCACACGGTAGAAGGGCTTGTGCCGACTGCCCATGCGGCGTAGCCGGATCTTCAACATGAATTCTTCCTCCACTTCGCCTGACGGCTTCTGGCCGAGGCTCGTTTTGCTGGGTTGGGAAACCGTAGTCGCGGGAAGCGCTGCGGGGATGGGGCGCAGCTGGCCCGTCCGTGCTGGCGGCACAGAGCGCGCGATCATAGCAAGAAGCGCTGTCGCTGCCAACCCCGCCCCCCGTCGGCCCGCTGCGGCGCCCCCAGACGCGTCGGCGCCTCAGGGCAACGCGGAGTCCAGCATCGCCAGCAGCTCGGGCCGCCGGAACGGTTTCTGTAGGAAGCCGGCGAGCCCCTCGTCCGAGAGGCGCTTCTGGACCTCCCGCTCCTCGAGGCCGGTCATGAGGACGACCCGGACCTCTGGGGCGGTCTCCCGGAGCCCCGCCAGAACCTCGGCGCCGTCCATACCCGGCATCCGATAGTCGAGGAGCACGAGATCGATGTCCGCCGCCAGCAGGCTGAAGACTTCGAGGGCGGCGGCCCCGCCGGAGGCCTGGAGGACCCGATGACCGTCCCGCTCGAGAACGGCGACGGCGAAATCCCGGATCCCGCGCTCGTTGTCCACCACCAGCACCGTGGCCGGCTGCCGCTGGGCGGCGGCCGCGGGGGTCGCCACGCCGTCGGAGGGGATCCCGCCGCCTTCCGGGCGAACCGAGGACGGCCGCGGCGGGCCGTCTCCGTCACCGCCGTGGGCGAGGTCGAGCAGGGCCTCCGAGGTCTGGACCAGCTCCAGGGCGGTTTCCTCCGCCGTCTGCAGGAACTCCTGGAGGAGAGGGTCGCTCTGGGCCTCCTCGAGGGCCAATCCCAGATTCCCCAGAAGGGAGGTCAGGAGATTGTTGAGACCGTGGGCACTCAGCCGTAGGCGCCGGCGGAGCGCCGCCAGCTCCTCCGCGTCCTCCGAAGGCCCGCGATCCCGGCGCCCCACGCCGTCTTCCCCGGCGCCCGCCCGCGGGACGTCCGGCGGCGGAACCTCCCCGGCGGCGGGGGCGTCCCCCCCTGGCGCGGCCCCCACGACGACGAGGAAGCCCCACTCGGCACCGCCGTCGTCGAGGATCCTGCGGACGGTGGTCGTCGCCACAAACGTGCCGCCCCCCTTGCGGCGGTGCCCGACCTGCGCGCTACCGGGCCCGCCCCCGCGCACCCGCGCCACCAGCGGCCGTACCTGATCCCGCATCTGATCGGGGGTGTGGAAGAGGCTGACGTGATGCCCGACGGCCTCCCTAGGGGTCAGCTCGTGCATGTCCGCCCACGCGCGGTTGACCCTCAGGGCCTTGCCGTCGGCGTCGAGGAGGACCATCCCGTCCAAGGACTGGTCGAAGGCCGAGGCGAGCCGGTCGGCGCCGTCGTCCAGCGACAGCTCCACTGACTCTTCGCGACTCCGCTCGGAGTCGACCGCCGGCGACGGCTCGGGGGCGTCGCGCTTCTTCAGCCATGACGGCCAGCCCGGCCGTTTCACGGACGCCCCGGCGGAGCGCCGCCCCGGTGCCGCGACGGCGACGTTCCCAAGGTACCGGACTCGGGACGGAAAAACATTTCTGAAGTCGGCTGCGGCATGGCGGGCAAAGGGGGCGTTCTGAGCTTCCCCAGGCGGCCCCGGTAAGCTGTCATCGTCGTCCTCCCCTGTCAAGAAAAGCCCCTGAGGGCCCGCGCACAGGCGTGTAGGGAACCATGTCGGACAAATCGCGAATCTTATAAATGCGGGCCGTAATCTTGGTTCTGTAGCGTTCCCCCAGCGTCACGAAGCACCGACGCAGGCCCCGGGAGGCGCCCCTCACCCACGCTCCGCCTCCGGCCGAAACCCCATCCAAACTTCGACTCCAGGCGGTTCGACGCCCAGGACTCGTGCGGGATCTCTGCGTCTGCAGAACGGTAACCCCTGCCGGGAGGAAACCATGCTCGATCTACGTCTGCTCGTCGCCTTCGTCTGCCTCGTCGCCGTTCCGTGGACCGGCGACCCCCTCGCCGCCGCGGCCCCCGACTCCGAGCCCGCTCGATTCATCGTGCGGGGCCCGGATGCCGGGGCCGCGGTCCGCGCCGTCGGCGCCGAGGTCTCCCACGATCTGCAGACCCTCGGCGTCGTCGGCGCCGAGCTGACCCCCCGCCAAGAACGACGCCTGCGGGCCGTCGGAGGCCTGGCCCTGACGCCGGACCGCCCCGTGGCGGCGGGGGGCGGCGCCCGAATCGGCAACGGAGTCGGCCGCGTTTCCGGCGGGGCCCCGACCCTCTTGGTAGGAAGCTTCCTCGGCGGCGGGGCCGTCCAGTTCGACGGTCAGGGCCAGCCCGCGGGAACGTTCGGGACGACCGGCCCCACGACCCCGGACTATCCCTATGGTCTCGCCCTCGGACCCGGGGGGGAGGTCTTCGTGGTCGGGCATTCGAGCCACGACGTGGTGCGCTACGGGGCCGCCTCCGGCGCGTTCCTCGATCAGGTGGTGGCCCCCGGCGCCGGCGGCCTGGACTGGCCCTCCGACATCGAGGTCGGCCCCGACGGGCGCCTCTACGTGATCAACTATTTCCACGATCGGGTGCTGCGTTTCGACCGCACCACCGGAGCTCCCTTGGGGCACTTCGTCCCCCCCGGCGCCGGCGGCCTCGACGCCACCGCCAGCCTCACCTTCGGCCCCTCGGGGGACCTCTTCGTCGCCAGCTACCTTGGCTACGTCGAACGTTTCGACGGCACCAGTGGCGCTCACCTCGGTCGGTTCGTCGAGGTCGGAAGCGGCGGCCTGGTGGAGCCGGAGGGCATGGCCTTCGGACCCGACGGGCACCTCTACGTGGCGGACTGGACCCGCGACGCCGTGCTGCGCTTCGACGGCGCCTCCGGCTCCTTCCTCGACCTCTGGGTCCCCGACGGCACAGGCGGACTCGACGGCCCGGTGGGACTCGCCTTCGGACCCGGTGGGGACCTCCATGTCACCAGCTACGAAACCGACGAAGTCCTCCGTTTCGACGGCGCCACGGGGGCGTTCCAGGGTGCCATCGCCGGCGGTGGCCTCTCGGGCCCCCTGGACCTCGCCTTCTTCCCCGCCGTCGCCGCCCTGCCGCGTTCTACGGTCTTGGTCGACCGGGGCTCCGAGTGGCGCTACCTCGGGGCCGGATCCCCGACCTCGGACTGGACCCAGCTCGGCTACGACGACGGCGCCTGGGGCCTGGGCGAGGCGGAGCTGGGGTACGGCGACGGCGACGAGGCGACGGAGATTCCAGACGCGAACGAAGTGACAACGTACTTCAGGCGCACCTTCGCCGTCGCCGACGCCGAGAGCTTCACGTCCCTGACCCTCTCCCTCAAGCGGGACGACGGCGCCGCGGTCTACCTCAACGGAACCGAAGTGCTCCGCAGCAATCTGCCGGACGGGCCGCTCACCGCGGCCACCCATGCGAAACGCCCCGTCGTCGGCTGGAGGGAAGATGCCTTCGTCGGCGCGGCGGTGGATCCGCATCTGCTGGTGGACGGCGTCAACGTCGTGGCCGTCGAAGTCCACCAGATCTCCCCCACGAGCAGCGACCTCAGCTTCGACCTCGTCCTCGAAGGCAACGGCCACCACGGCGGTTCGTGGTCCGTCGCGGACTCTTTCCACGCCACCGCCTTCGGCAACGACGACGGCACCCTGGGCTGGTCCGACCACTGGATCGAGACGGGTGAGGGGGACGGCGCCGCCGACGGCGGAGTTCGGATCGCCCCGACCCCGGACGGTGACCGCCTGGGGCTGTGGATCGGCGGGGCCGACCGCGGGGTCACCCGACAAGCCGATCTGTCGACGGTCTTCAGCGGGTTCCTCGAGCTCGAGTACCAGCGCGTCGGTCTCGACGACCCCGACGACTACGTCGCTCTCCAGATTTCCGGCGACGGCGGCTCCAGCTGGGTGGAGGTGGCGCGCTTCCAGGGACCGGCGGACGACGCCGCTCCGCGCTCTTTCCGCTACGACCTTTCGAGCTACCTGTCCTCCGGCACGGCCCTGCGCTTCGTCACCTCCACGAATCTGGGGGCCGACGAGGGGATCGTGATCACCGACCTCCACCTCTGCGGCAACGACACCCGCCACGGTGACCCAGCAGGCCCGGGGGCCTCCAGCTACAGCCGCGCCCCCCAGGTGGTGGGGGCCGAGGCGTTGCACGACACAGGAATCACCGGCGACGGCGTTACCGTGGCGGTGATCGACACCGGCATCTGGCCCTGGCACGCCCTGGTGGACGACACCCAGGGCCGCCACAGGCTCCTCGCCAGCTACGACGCCCTCCGGGACCGCCACCACCTGGGGCGGGACGGAAGCGGCCACGGCACCCACATCGCCAGCATCCTGGCCAGCAGCGAGCAGCCGGCGGATCGGCCCGGGGCCTACAACGGCGTCGCACCGGACGTCGGCCTGGTGTCGATCAAGGCCTTCGACGACCACGGTATGGGCTCCTACATGAGCATCCTCCGCGGCCTCGACTGGGTGATGGCCCACAAAGATGTCTACGGAATCCGCGTCCTGAATCTCTCCTTCAGCGCGCCGCCCCGCTCCCTCTATTGGGAGGACCCCTTGGCCCAGGCGGTGATGGAGGCGTGGCGGGCCGGCATCGTCGTCGTCACCTCCGCCGGCAACGACGGGCCGGACCCCATGACCCTGGGGGTCCCCGCCAACGTGCCCTACGTGGTGACCGTCGGCGCCATGACCGACAACCGCACCGCCGAAGACCTCAACGACGACTCCCTCACCACCTTCTCCTCCGCCGGGCCGACGATCGAAGGCTTCGTCAAACCCGATCTGGTGGCTCCGGGGGGACGGCTCCCGGGGGTCGTCGACCCCATGAGCCTGATCGCGCAGCAGCACCCCGAGTTCTTCGACGGCGGTCAGCTCACCGCCTCCGGCACCTCCCAGGCGACGGCGGTGGTCAGCGGCATCGCGGCCCTGGTGCTCCAGGCGGAGCCCTGGCTCACCCCGGACCAGGTCAAGTGTCGCCTCATGGCGGCGTCCCACCCGGCGGTGGATGCCTCCGGCGGTCTCGCCTACACGCCTTTCCAGCAGGGCGCCGGCCTGGTGGACGCCGGGGACGCCGTCGCCGGCCCCCGCCTCGACTGCGCCAACACCGGCCTCGACATCGACAAGGACCTGGCGGGCCTCGAGCATTACCTGGGACCGGCGCGGCGCAACGCCGCTGGGGAGCTCTACATCGAAGGGGCCGACGGGCCCGGCTATCCGTGGGGCGGCACCCATGACGCCGGACCCGTCGCCTGGATCGGCGGCATGCCCTGGGTCGACGGCATGCCCTGGGTCGACGGCATGCCCTGGGTCGACGGCATGCCCTGGGTTGACGGCATGCCCTGGGTCGACGGCATGCCCTGGGTCGACGGCATGCCCTGGGTCGACGGCATGCCCTGGGTCGACGGGGGGACGGACTGGAGTCTTGAGTTGACGGAATCCATGGCGATCAACGACTGGGTCGAGCAAGAATAGGCTGGGCCGCGCCGTATCGGCGGTCTAGACTGACGTCCTATCCCCGGGGCAGGCTCCTTGCCGCGCTCCCGGGGGCCACCGGGGGCTCATGGCGACACGCGTGCAGAGGGTGGGGGCGGCCGGAGACGGCACCCGAAACGGCAGGGCGGGGCGGCCCCCCGCGACCCGGCCCCTATGGATGCTTCGGCTCCCCCACCGACTATGGGTCCTCGCCCTTCTTGCGGCCGTCGTCGCCGCGGACGCTCCGGCCCGCGACCTGCGCTTTCAGCATCTCTCCCTGGAACAGGGCCTCTCCCAGAGCACGGTCACCTGCATCCTCCAAGACCGCACCGGTTTCCTGTGGTTCGGCACCCAAGGCGGCCTCGACCGCTGGGACGGCCAAGCCTTCGAGAGCTTCCGTCAAGATCCCGACGATCCGCAGAGCCTTCCCCACGACGCCGTCCAGGCCCTCGCCGAAGACTCCTCCGGGGGGCTGTGGATCGGCACCCAGCTCGGGGGCTTGAGCCGCTGGGGCCGCGACGGAACCCTGAGCCATTTCCGCCACGATCCCGACGATCCCAACAGCCTGCCCGGCGATCGGATCCAGGACCTCCACATCGGCCGCGACGGAACCCTGTGGGTGGGCACCGCGGAGTCGGGTCTTGCCCGGTTCGACGCCGAGACCGAGACCTTCGAGCGGTTTCGCCACGACCCTGCGGACCCACGGGGTCTGGCGAGTGACGAGATCCGGGCGGTCCGTGAGGACCGGCACGGCAACCTGTGGATCGCCACCCTCGGGGGCCTCTCCAGACTCGACCGAACCGACGGCCGGTTCGAAACCTACCGCCACGACCCCCGGGATCCCCACAGCCTGCCGGACGATCAGGTGCGCTCGGTTCTGGAGGACCGGGACGGCAATCTGTGGGTAGGCACCTTCGGCGGCCTCGCCCACCTCAGCCTCGGGAAGTTCATCCGTCACCCCGAGATCGACGACCCCGAGGCCAGCGGCGACGAGCGGATCCGGGTCATCTTCGAAGACCGGCAGCGACGCCTGTGGCTCGGCACCGACGACGGGCTCGTGATGCTGAATCGATCCGACGGGACCCTCCACCGTTTCCGCCCCGACCCCGCCGCCCCCGACAGCCTCGCCAGTGAGCGGGTGATGTCGATCTTCGAGGACCGGGGCGGCGTGCTCTGGGTCGGAACCCAGGGGGGCGGGGTTGGAAAATGGAATCCCATGGAATGGGCCTTCGAGGTCCGCGACCGCGCCTCGGGCCTCGGCGCCGACCAGGTCCTGGCGATGTCCCAAGGGGCCGACCGCCGTCTCTGGGTCGGCACCCTAGGCGGCGGGCTGGCCGTCCTCGACCGGGCCGCGGCGACCGCCGTGAACCACCGCCACGACCCCGCTGACCCCACATCCCTCCCGGACGATCGGGTGATGACCCTGCTGCACGACCGCGGCGGCGCCCTATGGGTCGGTACCCAAGCCGGCGGCCTGGCGCGGCTCGTGGGGGACGGGGGATCCTTCGACCGATTCCGCCACGACCCCGACGATCCGACCTCCCTCGGCAGCGACGCCATCATGAGCCTCTTCGAAGACTCCGCGGGTCAGCTCTGGATCGGCACCTACGGCGCCGGCGTCGACCGATTCGACCGGGCCACCGGCCGATTCCGGCACTTCCGCCACGACCCGGAGGTCGCCGAGAGCCTGAGCCACGACCAGGCCACGTGCTTCTCCGAGGCCGCCGGCGGACGGCTGTGGGTCGGCACCTGGGCCGGCGGCCTGAACCTGCTGGATCCGCGCAGCGGCCAGGCCCGGAGCTTTCGCCACCGCCCGGGCCACCGCGACGGCCTGCCCCACGACGCCGTCCTCGCCCTCCGCACCGACCCCCGGGGGACCCTCTGGATCGGCACCCAGGGGGGCGGCCTCGCCAAATTGGAGCACCCCCCCGGGGACGACGGCGACGACGCGGTCTTCCGCACCTACTCGGAGCGGGACGGTCTGCCCTTCCGCTCCATCTGGGGCATCGAGGTCGACAGCGGCGGGGACCTCTGGCTCGCCACCACCGGTGGCCTGATCCGCTTCGGCGTCGAGGACGCCGACTTCAAGACCTACACCACCAGCCACGGGCTGCCCAGCAACGAGCACAACTTCGGCGCCCACCTGCGGGGCGCTGGGGGGGAGCTCTTCTTCGGCGGCCCCTCCGGACTGGTGGCGTTCCGGCCGGAGGACCTGGGCAGGGATACCGAGCCGCCGCCGGTGGCCTTCACCTCCTTCGCGCGGCCGAGCGCCACCGTCGACCTCACCCGCCATCCGGAGGGGGCGGCGATCGAGCTCGACTACCGAGACCATATGTTCTCCGTCGAATTCGCCGCCCTGGATTTCACGGCGCCGCGCCAGAACCGCTACTCCTATCGGCTCGAGGGTCTGGACCCGGACTGGATCGACAACGGAAACATGCGGCGGGCCACCTTCACCAACCTGGACCCGGGTTCCTACCGCCTGCGGGTCCGGGCCGCCAACAGCGACGGGGCCTGGAATCTGGAGGGGGCGAGCCTGCGGATCCGCGTGGCTCCGCCGCCGTGGCGCTCCTTCCCCGCCTACGCCGCCTACACCCTGCTCATCGCCGGCGCCGTCGGACTCTACGCCCGCCGCCAGTTGGAGCGCGGACGCCAGCGGCGCATTCTGCGGGAAGCCAAGGAGGCGGCGGAAGCCGCCAACCGCGCGAAGGGCCAGTTCCTCACCAACATGAGCCACGAGGTCCGCACGCCTATGAACGGCGTCATCGGCATGACCAGCCTGCTGCTGGACATGCCGATGGGGGAAAAGCAGCGCCGATACCTTGAAACCCTGCAGGTCAGCGGCGAGGCCCTGGTGACCATCCTCAACGACATCCTCGACTTCACCAAGCTGGAGTCGGACGCCTTCGAGGTGGACAACGCACCCTTCGATCTGCGCACGGTGGTGGAGGAGGCGATGGACGTCGCCGCCCCCGCCGCGGCCCCCAAGCGGCTGGACCTCGCCTATTGGTTCGAAGACGGCACCCCGGAACGGCTCGTCGGCGACGGCGCCCGCATCCGTCAGGTCCTGATCAACCTGCTCTCCAACGCCATCAAGTTCACCGACGTGGGTGAGGTGATGGTCGTCGCCCGGGGGGAGCCTGAGGAGGACGGCCGCCACCGCATCGAGCTCTCGGTCCGCGACACCGGCATCGGCTTGCCCGGCGAGCACCTCGACTTCCTCCTCGAGCCGTTCACCCAGGCGGACCCGTCCCTCACCCGTCGCTACGGCGGTACGGGGCTGGGCCTCGCCATCTGCAAACGCCTGTGCGAACGCATGGGGGGCGAGATCTGGGCCGAGAGCCGTGCTGGGGAGGGGTCCACCTTCCGCTTCACGGTCGACGTCGGGATCGACGATGACCCAACTCACCCTAAAGGGCTCGGCGGGCCCATTCCCGAGCTCCACGGGCGGGAGATCCTCGTCCTCGACGAGGCGACGGCGTCCCTCCGGGTGCTGCTGCGCCACCTGCGCCGATGGAGTCTTTCCTATTCCGTCGCCGGCTCCGCCGCAGAGGCGTTCGAGAACCTCGAAGGCCGAGCGGAGGATGCTGGCGGACTGGCGATCCTGAGCTGGAGGCTGCTGCGGCTCGACGGCGATCGCTGGGCACGAGAAATGGGGGAGCTGTGCC